>CAVHNA010000259.1:0-2009 GCA_963637205.1 Bacteroidaceae bacterium | reverse complement strand
CTCAATAGTCTGTGCCCTGTCCGGACCTACGCTAACCACAGTAATCGGAGTGGCAGTCTCCTTTTCTATAAAGGACATGTATGAGAGGAACTCTGCCGGCAGCTGTGCCTCAGAGGTCATGCTCGTGAGGTCGGTCTTCCATCCGGGCATGTCTATGTAGACAGCTTTCCATCCGTCGGTGTCGTACGGCATGTCTGTGGTCTGCACGCCGTCTTTCTCGTATGCCACACAGACGCGTATGGTGTCGAAAGTGTCCAGCACATCGCCTTTCATCATGAACAGTTGTGTAACGCCGTTTATCGTTATTGCGTATTTCAGAGCCACGAGGTCAAGCCATCCGCAGCGTCTGTTACGTCCTGTCACCGCTCCGTATTCGTGTCCTATCTCACGTATCTTGTCTCCTGTCTCGTCAAACAGTTCTACAGGGAATGGGCCTGACCCCACTCTGGTGCTGTAAGCTTTGAAGATGCCGAACACCTCCGCTATGCTCTGTGGCGCCACTCCAAGTCCGGTGCATACTCCGCCGCTTATGGTGTTGCTGCTGCTGACGAACGGGTACGTGCCGTGGTCTATGTCAAGCATGGTGCCTTGTGCGCCTTCCGCCAGAATGTTCTTGCCTTCGGCGAGAGCCTTGTTGAGCTCTATCTCAGTGTCTGTAAGAGCGAACTCCTTCATGTACTCCACGCCTTCCAGCCACAGTTTCTCGTCTTCTGTTATGTCATAGTCCGTATAGTGCAAATCCTCCAATATCCGCTGGTGTCTGGCTTTCAGAGCCTGGTACTTGGCATCGAATCCGTTCAGGATGTCGCCTACCCTCAGGCCTGTGCGGCTTGCTTTCTCGCTGTATGTGGGACCTATTCCCTTGCCCGTTGTCCCAACTTTGGACTTGCCTTTGGCTGCCTCGTATGCCCTGTCCAACACACGGTGCGTGGGCAGTATCAGATGCGCACGCTTGCTGATGTGAAGACGCGTCTTCAGGTTGTATCCGGCTGCTTCCAGTTCTTTAGCTTCTTGCATGAACAAGTCCGGAGCTATCACGCATCCGTTGCCTATGACGTTGAGTTTGCTTTCGTCGAAGACTCCTGACGGAATGCTCCTGAGGACGAATTTCTTACCGTTGAAAATTATGGTGTGCCCGGCATTGGGACCTCCCGCAAAACGCGCTACGATGTCATAACGTGGTGTCAGCACATCCACCACCTTGCCTTTGCCCTCATCACCGAAGACGATACCCAGCAGGGCATCTACTTTACCTTTGTTCATATTTGTCAGTCTTCTATGCTAAATGTGAATTTTCCTTTTCGTCTGTATTCGTCTTTCTTTGCCGATTCGTCTTCGCGGCGCATTTCTTGCAGACACCGTGCAGATATAGAACCTGCTGGTCTATGTGAAAGCTCCGGAGATGGAGATCGGACAGTTGTCGTATGGATTTCTTATCGTTTATTTTCTCCAGTTTTCCGCATACCCTGCACACCGTACATACGATAGTTTTCTGTTCTACGGTACATTCGTACAAGGAAGTCCTGTATATGGAATGTTTCACCACCAGATGGGCTTCTTCCAACAGGTCCATGGTGTTGAACAATGTGGCCCTGCTCACGGAGAAGTCGGCATTGCGTTTCATCTCTTCAGTAAGTGTCTCTATGGAGAACAGCCCTTTCATCTTGCAGACAGTCTTGAATACTTCATACCTCTCCGGTGTCTTGCGTAGATTTTTAGACTCCAGATATTTTGTCAACAATGTGTGCCCCGAGGCCAGTATGTCTGTCTTGTGGTTCATTACTGTCCACAAAGGTACGATTAAGTGTGCTAATGGCAAAGAAATTTCCGGATTTTCTTCTTTCCCTCGGATTAGCTGAGCTCACCTCTAGTACGGCTGAATGACCAGACAAGGACATATAGTTGCATGCCCAGTACCAGTCAGTTGGTACACCAATACCGTTCACTTGGTACGCCAGTTCTAGCCAGTCGGTACGCCAGTCCTGGCTAATTGAAACAAAAAGAGGGAC
>CAVHNA010000258.1:0-2026 GCA_963637205.1 Bacteroidaceae bacterium | reverse complement strand
AATGCGCCTCCTACGTTTCCGTCGTTAGTAGGAGCGTTTGCGCCAAACGCGACCCTTGGGAGGGCGGAGGCACTTTCGCAAATGAGTCAGCAGCGAGGACGCACTGGTCGCTGTCGTAGTTCATGTCGCTAACGTACGAGGTATATTGCAAATGAAATAGACATCGGGTGCCGTTTTTTGGATTCAAACCAATAAGCGGTCTCCGTGTTATAGCATTCTGGAGAAAACGGCGAAAAGGAGATACTTGCAGGTATATAATCTCAAGGGTAGGGGCAGGAAACCTTCGTCGCGCAGGGCCTTGACGCTCTGCCTAAGCATGGACACATCGTGTGTCAGGTTCCATACGTTATACGTGTAGTCCATCGTCAGTTGGTGCACGCGCCGACACAGGGCTTCCTGCATGGGAGCGGCAAGAGTCCCGGACTTGTCGCGCAACAGCCGTAGCACTGTCAGCAGGTCGCGCAGCCTTCGCTTTATATGGTCGTCATCCGTGCGGTGCGTGATGGTGGATGTCCTCTGCCTGTAATAATAGGCAGGCGAGAGCGTGTGGCAGACGGTGTCCATGGCAAGTATAATCTGTGGCGTGAACAGCTCATCCTCGTGCAGGATGCCGGGCATGAACCTCAGGCTGCCGAGGCGTGCCCTGCGGAACACGTAGCCGCACGCCGCCGCCCTCATGTTGTGGCGGAGAAGGAAGTCCGCGCCGCCGCACGTGCGGAAACGCATAGCGGATGTGGCTCCGGTGCCGCTCTTGACGGACAGCCCGAACATCACCATGTCCGCGCCGTGTCCCCTTATCGTGTCAATAACCTGGGAGTAGGGCTTCGGCAGCAGAGCGTCGTCGGCATCCACGAACTGCAGGTATGCGCCTTTGGCAACTTCTATCCCCCTGTTTCTGGCGGCTGAGAGTCCTTGGTTCTCTTGCCTTATATAAATGATGTCAGGCGAGAGGGACTTAGCCTCCGTCTCCACGTTGCGTTCGCTGCCGTCGTCCACCACCACCACTTCGCGCTCCGCCTTGCCAAGAGGCAATGCCAAGAGGCTATCCAGACATTCGCGCAACAGGCCGTATGGCTCGTTGTAGTATGTGACTATGAATGAAATCAGCGGCATAACATGTGAATCTTGCATATTGTCTTTACCAAAGGGAAACGTAGCATCAGTTTTCCCGTCAGCCGGTACACGTCCACCTGTCGGTACAGCATGCTGCGGTAGAGCTTCCACCCGTTGCGCTTCCACGGCGTGGTGTGCATCAGTCTGGCGGCGCGCATCTGGGTCTCCAGCAACTGTTCCAACGCGCTCCCGTCGGCGGTGGACGTCAGCCCGTTCCCGTTCCAACGGTATGTGTACATGCCTTTGTCTGTGGTCATCACCTTTACTCCGTTGGCCATCATCTCGGAGCAAACCCACAGGTCCTCAAAGATTCTCCCTTTCGGGAAAAGCAGTCCGTTGAAGACCTTGGCACGGAACACCTTGTTCCAGACGTACGCATGTTCCCATCCCTCCGTTTCGTGCCAATAATCGGACGCCGATTTCCATATCTTGCAAGGAGGCACGAAGCGTTGGCAGGAAGGGTGGCCGTAGCGCACGCAGGAGGGGAATTCCAGTATGTCTACCTCAGGGTGCGACTCCATAAGGCGCATGAGAGGGGCGAGCGTGTCCGGACTTATCTCGTCGTCGCTGTCGATGAACATCACGCAGTCGCCGCCGGCCCACATCAGACCCGTGTTTCTGGCTGCCGAGACACCTCCGTTCCGTCGGTGCGCCACTTTTATCCTGCTGTCTTCTCCGGCCAAAGTGTCAGCCATCTCGCCGCTGCCGTCGCTGCTGCCGTCGTCCACCAGTATCATCTCCCAGTCCGTGAAGGACTGGCAGGAGACACTGCGCATGCACCGCTCCAGCGTGTCCGCGGCATTGTATACCGGTATGATAACAGACAGTTTCATCAAACTTCATCAAAAGGGAAACGTACGCTGCAAAGTTAGTGAAAAAAGCGAATTGTTCGGCATGAAATTGCGTCATTTGT
>CAVHNA010000257.1:0-2053 GCA_963637205.1 Bacteroidaceae bacterium | reverse complement strand
AAGATGTTCAACGACATCCAAGACTCTATCGCCGGTCATCTGGAGAACATGATAGATGCGGAGATACGTTCCTTCGAGGATATTCTCACGATACGCGAGACTCTTGGCAAGGAGCCTGAGGACTCTATTTTCAAGAAGGTAAAGCCGGAAGCACAGAAATTCTTCGAGTCCCTCGATATGGCACAGTTGCCAAACCTTACGAAAGAAGAGGCATTGAACAGTTACACCGTCCTTCTCAAGACGCATCTGAAGAAGGGCATCAAGTCCAAGTCGGACATGCAGCGTTTCATACGTGCTGAGGACATTGCGTTCCGTGGGTTCCTGGTGCATCTTCATGAACTCGGAAACACCTCGTTGAAGAACATCACCAACTCCACGGAAATGGTATGCGGTCTGATATTCAAATCTGCCCATGACGGTCAGATGGCGACGGAGACACCTGTAACATATATGCTCATGCGCACGAACCGGCGCATCATCCAGAATGCCATGACGTGCCTTGCCGACATCAAGGCCGGACGTGTCACGGGAAGCAGCGAGCAGGCGGTTGTGTACCTTTGGATGATGATGAAGCCGTTCTTCCCGACGGATGACATCTCCGCCTATCTTCTGTACGACAAACAGAAAGCGGATTTGCGCACGCTGGCACATGAACTGCCGGCAGCATCTGCCAAACTGAACAAAGGAATGGGCTGGTCACCACTACCCATTGAGGAAATGCCTAACGAGATTATCAAGGAAATTGTAACCAGAAGATAACGGATGGACGAAACAATCTACAAGTTTGAACTTACCATGTCGCTCATGACATCGGGTATCATAGACCGTGACAAGGTGGTGGACAGTGCCGTGTTTGACGACAAGGCCATCGTGCAGTATGGCTTGCGAGAGCCGCTACCTATTCAGGAAATCATAGACATGCTGGACGACAACGACAATGTGGTCATGCTTTACAACTTCATACAGCGCACGGACTCACAAGTGGGACGCAGCTGCTCGTACTACTCGGACAGCAGACGTGGCCCGATGTACCGCATAGACTTCTATACGGAACGTGACGGAAAATGCCATACCATCACCGTCATCTTCTTCACGTCACTGGAGTATATGTACCAGGACATCATCCGTGAGCATGGGCGCATCCAACTGCACGGAAAACTGGAGTACCTCCGTCCCGAGCGCAAAGTGATAGCTGACTTTATGTGATTTGACCATACACCTTATATAATATGACTTGGACTATTTTGCAACTTGCTTTCCCTCTCGTATTCGTGGGGGTAGCCCTATATCTTTATCACACCAACCGCACTTCACTCGTTGAGTTCCGCGAACAGCTGGCAGTCAGCCCGAAGGGGAAACGCTTCGTCACTCTGATGACGCTGCTCAGTCTCTTGGTGTACCACTTCGTGGCCTTGTGTGGCAAGTCAAGCCCTCTTGACCTGTTGCCGTCGAGCATCCTGGTATTCCTGCTGTTCTCACAAAAGTATGGTGAGATAGCCATCCGACTGTTCCAAGGAAAGCGATGGAGTTTCTTTGCGTTTCTGGTGGTGCTCGCCTCGTTCACACAAACGGCTACGGTGTCTTTGGGTATGACGTTCCTGGTGCTGCTCATCGTATCATGGATATATCCTACGAAAGCTTTGGAGAAGGAAATGTCCGAGCGCGGTGACACTCACGACATCATCGAGGAGACCATCGAAGGACTGCGCAATGTGATGGTGGACATCCATGCGCCAATTCAGGAGCCGGAAGAACCTGACGAGAAGGACAACGGTTTAGTGGACGCTGTAGCGGAAGAGGTGGTGGAAGAGACTTCCGAAGAAGTGGATGCTGATATGCAGCCAGTTTCCCATGTCGACGAAGAGCCTTCTGGAGCGGCTGTGCAGACCCAAAAGAGACGTGAGAACGAGCGGGCACACCGACGCAGTCGTGCGAAGCGACGCGCAAGACGTGCCAAAAACAGACGCTGACATTGTCTCCCGAAGTGCTTTCCCTTCCGAAGACAACCGTCAGATGCAGTATTTTCTTTTTGTGAAACTTTTTAATGTAAAAC
>CAVHNA010000256.1:0-2078 GCA_963637205.1 Bacteroidaceae bacterium | reverse complement strand
CTCCCCAGGCCATCAAGGTGCTGCAGGATGCCAAGATACTGTATTCACCGGGCAAGGCTTCCAACGCTGGCGGCGTGTCAGTGTCAGGCCTTGAGATGTCGCAGAACTCTGAGCGTCTCTCATGGTCGGCTGAAGAAGTGGACGCCAAGCTGCTCTGGATTATGGAGAACATACACGAGAACTGCGTGAAGTACGGTACAGAGCCCGACGGATACGTCAACTACGTGAAGGGCGCCAACGTGGCAGGCTTCATGAAGGTGGCCAAGGCCATGATGGCTCAGGGTATCGTGTGACGCAACCCTACTGACGCAAGATGTCAGCGTAAGAACAAGACGGTCGCGCAGACCGTCTCTCGGACAGGAGGTAAGCACTACCCGACGTGGTGTTCACCTCCTGTCTGCATTTAAGATTTCAACTGCAACACATACTAAAAACAACAAATAAAATGGATAAGCTAAAGACATTGTTGGGTTTTGACCCACAACAGACAACGGTCAAGACGGAGCTGATAGCCGGAATGACCACCTTCCTCACCATGTGCTACATACTGGCCGTCAACCCTTCCATACTCTCCGTCACGGGCATGGACAAGGGTGCGCTCTTCACCTCTACGGCCATAGCGTCGGCCATAGCCACCATTCTGCTGGCGTTCATGGCCAAGCTGCCTTTCGCACAGGCACCCAGCATGGGACTCAACGCTTTCTTCGCATTCACCCTCTGTCAGGCTATGGGCATGACATGGCAACAGTCGTTGGCGGTACTGCTGATAGAAGGCACCATATTCCTTGCCATCACGTTCTTCAACATACGCGACAAGATACTTGACTGCATACCCATGAACCTGCGCTACGCCATCTCGGCCGGCATAGGCATGTTCATTGCCTTCATCGGACTGAAGAACGCCGGCATAGTGGTTTCCAACCCTTCCACCTTCGTCCATCTGGGTACGTTCAACGCCGTGTGCATACTCGGCATATTCTCCATAGTGATAAGCGGTGCGCTGATGGCACGTGGCGTCAAAGGTTCGCTCTTCATTGGCATCATAGTCAGCACAATAATAGGTATACCTATGGGCGTTACGATGATACCCGACGGCTGGATGCCGGTATCGGCACCGCACAGCGTAGCACCTATATTCTGCAAGTTCGACTTCACGGGCTTCTTCACTCCCAAGACCATCATGGTTATCTTCTCGCTTCTACTGGTCAACATCTTCGACACGCTCGGCACTCTGGTCGGTTTGTCTGAGAAGACGGGCATCGTGAAGGAGGACGGCACCATCCCACACGTCAAGGAGGCTATGATGAGCGACGCCATAGGCACCACGTGCGGAGCGTTGCTTGGCAGCTCCACCATCACCACTTACATAGAGAGCGCATCGGGTATCGCTGAAGGCGGACGGTCCGGACTCACCTCTTTCTTCGTGGGCATCCTCTTCATACTCTCCATCTTCCTGGCTCCGGTATTCCTCTTGATACCTGGCGCTGCCACCAGCGGCGCATTGGTAATGGTGGGTGTGCTGATGGTAGACTCGTTCAAGAAGATTGACTTCAGCAACATCACCGAGGCATTCCCGGCCTTCGTTACTATGATAACGATGGTGCTCTGTTACTCCATAGCCGACGGTATCTGTCTAGGCATACTGAGCTACGTGGCCATAAAGCTGCTCACAGGCAAGTACAAGGACCTTAACGTCACTCTCTACATCCTTGCCTTACTCTTCATAGTCAACTACGCGTTTGAATAAGACGTTTGGGGGAGAAGCGTAAAGAGGTTTGACCCTTATCTAAGTTTGGAATTGACACCATAGCCCAGGGTGCCGCCCTGGGCTATGTGCTCGTCACCCATTCAAGGTGCATCTCCGAGGTGCCCACACATGCGAAGCAAAACAATTCCTTGCAAGGGCGCATTTGACGCAAATGCGCCTACTAGGAGGTGCGTTTGCGTCCGCTCTGCGACGAAGGAGACGCTTGACAGAACAAGAAACACGACCCTTCGCAGACTGTAGTGTGAGCTTTCACCAAGGTAACTATTCAGCAATATGTACAAATCCAATTTCGTCTTACCCCGAAGTTGAC
>CAVHNA010000255.1:0-2079 GCA_963637205.1 Bacteroidaceae bacterium | reverse complement strand
ATGCTTTGTAAAGGACATCAGGCGTGGTGCCCGTCCCATTTTGAGGGATGAAGAGAATAGAGAAGACGAGAACCACGGCTCCGAAAGATATACCGATTTAAACATGCCAAGAGAGTGGCATTGGTGCTACGCTCTTAACGGGGAATTCGTTGGACCTTATGGAATAGGCATAGACCACTATGCCTATGAGGAGCTTGACATCCAAAAAGACGGAGTTTTTAAACCGTTCGTGGTTAGGGGTATCGGCAGAGACAACGACTCTCTGGTTGTAGACAAAATGTGGTCGTTTGAAACAGGCGTGGGCTACTACATAAGAGGGCATTATATGAGTAGGTTCAACATCTGAGAACGTTCGCCTTATGACTCTGGAGGAGATTAAGGAGAAATACTGCCCGGAAGTAAAAAAGATGTTCCCGAAAGGGGACGTAAAAGTACAGTATATGATTAACAAGTTCTTCATTAGGCGTGATATTGATCTATACAAGATAGCGGAGGATTTCATTTACAGGGTAGAGGTGCTGCCATCCTTCTATTTGTCCTCAGAAATTATTCTTGTATAGAAGACCCTTTCGTGATAATCAGGATCTTCACGCGGACACGCCACAACTGGCATCCCACAACTGTTGGCGGAACTGACACATGTATGAACGGTCTAACAGTTTCGCCACAACAGTCACATAGGAGCATTTCAAAATGAGAAGAAAAACATTGCTGTTGATAGCCGTGACACTCATGAGCGCCACGTGCTACGCCCAGACCAAGGTGGAGGTGGCCGCTCCAGGCACTCTGTCCGCACTGCTCACAGATACGCAGAAGGACACATGCAGGAGTCTGGTGGTAACCGGCAAGCTGAACTCCGCAGATATACGCACTCTTCGTCAGATGGCAGGGTATGGGGAAGAAGGAGGTAAGACAGGTAGGCTGGAAACTCTCGACCTCAAGGATGCCGGATTCGTAACCGACAAGGAGCCGTTTATGGTGCTGGATGCCGCAAAGGAACATTTGACTGGCACTGCCGCATACGGAAAAATCAAGGATAGGGACGAAGTCGTAGGTGTCCCGTTACAAGAGTCGCACAGGATTGACTACGACAAATACAGGAGGAACATGCATTGGCAGGAGCCTACGTATTTTTGGGATCCAAGTGTTATGAAAATAAAAGGTCAGGTGACACTGTACTTTACCCCAAAATATTTTCTCGGACATAAGAACAATGAAAGTGTGACGTTTGCATACCCTGCAGCCATAACTTCCGATGAGCGAAACCTAGCACCCTATAAAGCGTCCATAAACTCGGAAGGGCCATTCTTGTTTGCGGAGGGCTTGAGTGACGAAGACTGGAGACTGATGAAAAGGTACAAGATAACCAGATTCCCCGGGCATAGGGTGTACAAAGACGATGACGGACACTACAAGATGAGCGTACGAAGCAACCGCAGACACTTCTTCCACGACACTTTCTACAAGTGTGCGACTCTGAAAACTGTGGTTCTGCCACGGAACAGCAGTGTGGACTATACTGTAAGAGACATGGTGTCCACTGTCAGCTATCAGTACCCCTCACCCATCATAAACTTGTATTACTTCACGAAAAAGCAAAGGAAGAAATTAAGGATGATACCGTTTCTGATCGTTTCTGCAAGTACTGGGGAGGAAGACCAAACGCCCTACCTCCCTCTGAACCACCCCGAAGGAAGCAGCCGGGTGAAAATAAACGACGAGGCTGTCAAGAGCCAGACTCTTGAAGTCTTGTCAGAGCTTGCCGTGGCCTACGGAGTGACGGCAAAAAGCCTTGACTTCAGTGGCGCAAAGATAATGACTGTACAAGGCGATGTGAAAAATATAATAAACTACCACATCGACAAGGACTACAAATACGCATACTGCGACAAGGACAAACGCGTATATATGGTGTCTGACAGTCTACGTTCCATCCTGCACGCACAAGGCGTGATAAAAAGAATTAAATGACACGAAGCGAAAACGGACGAGTGCTTGCTCGTCCGTTTTCGCTTTGAGCGGAAGACGGGGCTCAAACCCGCGACCCCCAGCTTGGAAGGCTAGTGCTCTATCAACTGA
>CAVHNA010000254.1:0-2178 GCA_963637205.1 Bacteroidaceae bacterium | reverse complement strand
CTCGTTAATTTTCAATATGCGCTATGTAATGGCGCAAAAAAGTGATGAAGTCAGGAAGAGGGGCGTTCCGTCTGTGTTGTAAATAATCACCATGCCTTATTCCTCCGTGATGCCGAATTGGGTGTAGTCTATGCCGTCTTTCTCGTCCCAGCCCTCGTTGAGGCACTGGTTGATGAAGGCTGCCACGGAGCGTGCGAAGTCGCTGAGTTCCTCCTGTGTCTCGAAGGTGTGATAGACAGAGTTGCCGTCAGCGTCATCGCCGAGCTTCAGCCTGACAGGGCAGTTGATGTCGAAGCGGAAGTTGAGCTGGTTCGCGCTTGACAGCCACACCGCCTTGCCGTTGTAGGTGAAGCCTGACAGTATCTTCTCCTCGACGGCGGCGTTCACGAGGCTCTCGATGTCAGAGCGGAGTTCAGCTTTGGAGGGCTTGTGGTCGTAGTCCTTGCGCCAGCGGTAGCCGCCCAGCTCGTCCTCGCCATAGCCGTAGTAAAGGGCATAGTTGCTGTCGGAGATGCGGTTCAGCTTGTTGTCAGCCGCCTCCGCCCCATGCTGCTTGAAAAATCCATTTATCTCATTCATAGTATTGAAATGTTGTGTTTTACACGAAACGAAATCAGGTGAACTTGTACTTGAACTTACGCTCACCGTCCACGGTGAACACCTCGCTGCGTACCACGGTCTCGAAAGGGAAGCCCTCCTCCATGGCCGCGGCCTGCTCAAGCTGCGCCTTCAGCTCCTCGCTGTTGGTGAAGAATTTGTTGAAGTCGCCAGTCCGTTTGTCCCTGTAGGAGACGAGGTAGCGTTTGTCGCCGTGCTTGGTTCTCACGTCACGCTCGAAGTCGTGTATCTCAATCTCCTCGTTGACTATCTCGCCGAGCCGCTTGACGTTTCCCGCGAAGCGTTTTTTGCCGTCTGCAGGGGTATATGTGATACCCATCTCTGAAAATTTGCGCATCTCTTCTGTTGTTAGGAGTTTCTTCATCAGATGACGGCAGTCGGCGTGCTTCGCCATGCCGTAGAACGACGCCACCAGCTCCCTCCGTCTCCGCCTGCTCCTCACGGAGCATAGCTTGCGTGCCGCGCCCTGCTTCACCCTCTTGCGAAGCCGTGTGTGGTCTGGGTAGATGACGTAGCCGAGAAAGTCCACGCCCTCGCCCACAGGGAACACGCGGTCGTTGGGCTTCACACGCTGCCCTATGCCGGCGATGCGGTAATGCACCCAGTCCCTCACTCTCCACGCCTCCTCTTTCGTGGCCGTACCCACGAGACCGTCATCGCAGTAGCGGTAGAAGTAACGCACTCCGAGGATGTCTTTCAGCCAGTGGTCGAGGGTGACGGAGAGCAGCAGGTTGCCCATGCCTTGCGACGAGCGCATACCCATAGAGATAGACACTCCGCCTGGCAGCACGCTGACGAACTGCTCCAGCAGGGAGACAAGGCGCTTGTCCTTGAACACCCTTTCCACGCACCTCATCACCTCCTCTTGCCGCACGGTCTCGTAGAACTTGCGTATGTCGAACTTGTACCAGTAGCGGATAGGAGAGTCCTCCTTCCGCAGGTCTCGCTCTATCTTGGCTTTGAGGTCGTGCATTCCCCGCCTCTTGATACTCGCCGAGGTGGTGCGGATGTACCGCTTGCGAAGATGAGCGTCCACGACGGCCATGACAGCGCCAACCTTGATGCGGGTACGCATACTGAACACCTGAATGTTCCGCTGCTTCCCGGCCTCGTGTATCTCTTTCGGATGCCATCTGCCGAGGTCTATGCGACCAGTCTGTATCTCGGAAGCCACGCTGTCGAGAAACTCCTCACGGTGCGCCAGCAGCCACTTGCCCTCGGAGAGCCTTTTGCGCTCGCTGCCACGCACCACGGTGTCGAACGCATCCTCAAGGTTGCGTCTCTCGATGATTTCCTCTATTATGTGGCCGTCGCGTCTCATCTGATGAATGGTTGATAATTGTTTTCCTTCAGTTCCGCAAGCCCAAGGCCGTCGAGGCGTTGTACGTCCTACCAGTCTCTGCTTGCCGCTGTTGTTTTTCAGCTTTCCACCCCTGTTGCGGGAGTGCTGTTGCTGGGGCTTGGGTCTCTCGTCGCTCTGCCTGTCACCTTGCGCGAGATGAGGCATTGGAGACGATGTGCGTTATACGTTTACTGTTTGCGAGCCGCGCCCCGTAATAC
>CAVHNA010000253.1:0-2312 GCA_963637205.1 Bacteroidaceae bacterium | reverse complement strand
CTGCTCGGCGATATCGGTAGTACTGCTTTTCAATATCAGTAGTACTGCTTTTCAATATCAGTAGTACTGCTTTTCAATATCAGTAGTACTGCTTTTCAATATCAGTAGTACTGCTTTTCAATATCAGTAGTACTGCTTTTCAATATCAGTAGTACTGCTTTTCAATATCAGTAGTACTGCTTTTCAATATCAGTAGTACTGCTTTTCAATATCAGTAGTACTGCTTTTCAATATCAGTAGTACTGCTTTTCAATATCAGTAGTACTGCTTTTCAATATCAGTAGTACTGCTTTTCAAAATCGGTAGTACTGCTCCAGAAGAGGATTTTTGTGGCTTTGACTTCAATACAAATTAGGGTATTCGGGCTAAACTGTTGTCAAATTGTTCCTCAACAGGAAAAATATCTCCGCAGGGTGTGATTTTTTTGCGGATTTATTCGTAACTTCGCCGTGGTGTCCATACCTAATGATATGAAATTACTTACTCTAACTACACTCGCCTTCTTTCCGACATTGGCGGCGGCGCAGACAATAGACATTGACGCTTCTGATATTATCGGGAACATTCCGTCGCTCATATACGGAGCAGGGACGGAAGACGTCAACCATGAGATATATGGAGGCCTCTACGACCAGCGCATCTTTGGTGAGGGCTTCGAAGAGCCAACGGAGTCCTATATAGAAGGGTTCATCCCCTACGACAGCAGATGGGCTGTCAGTGGCGACATGTTTCAGTTAGTTACGGCATCGCATGGAAAGCTCGTACACAAAGAGACGGAATTGTCGGAGGGAACGATAGAGGTGGAGATGCGTCTCGACAGTTCCAGACCGATAGCCGGAATCATCTTCGACGTACAGGAGGCAGGAGACGGGGCGGACAACTTCCGCGGCTACGAGGTGTCGCTTGACTCCGACGACAAGACATTTGTATTCGGCAAGCACGACCACAACTGGCAACCGGTTGTCAACAAGCCTGTGGGCTTCAACAGCTCCGATTGGAACCGTCTATGCATAGAATTCGTCGGCACCAAGGCTGTGGTTTATCTCAATGACAAGGAAGTTTACACTTACGAGGACAAATCCTCAACTCCACTCATGTACGGCAAGATAGGCCTGAGAAGTTTTGACGGCTCCGCATCATTCCGTCATTTGAAGGTAAACGGTGAAGCCATAGTCCCCAGACAAACTTCCGTCGGAGTTTCAAAAATGTGGGAAGCCGTCGGCGACGGTGTCTTCATACACGACGGCAACACGGCTCTCACAGGCCAATATTCCCAAAAGCTGAGCGGCATAGGCGGTGTCGCCATAGCCAACAAAGGTCTCAACAAGTGGGGAATATCGGTAGACGGACAGCCTATGCAGGGATGTGTCTATTTGAAAGGCGACTGCGGCAAGGCTTTCGTGGCACTGCAAAATGCGGACGGCAGTAAGGAATATGCACGTCAGACGCTTACCGGCATCACTGGCGAGTGGCGGCGTTTCCCCTTTAGTATGACTCCCTCTGAGGCGGACTCACTCGCACGTTTCGTGGTAGGACTGGTCTCCGACGGCAACCTTTGGGTAGACCAGGCGTTACTTCATACCGACAGTTATCCTTTCAGAAAGGATATCATGGAGGCTTTCAGACGAGAAAACCTCACCGTCCTGCGCTATGGCGGCACCATGGTCAACGCTCCCGGATACATGACAAAGCGCATGACAGGCAACCGCGAGTTGCGCGAGCCTTATACCGGACATTGGTACAGCCACTCCACCAACGGCTTCGCCATCCCCGAGTTTGTGGAGTTCGCAAGACTCATCGGGACAGAACCGACCTTTGCCGTTAACATAGAGGATAACCCGTCCGACGTTCTGGCTTTGCTTAAGGAAATAGAACCCTACAGCCTCAACTACATAGAGATAGGCAACGAAGAGAACCTCACGTCAGATGCTCTCGCCGACTACGAGCACTACGTTGATCGTTTCAACGTCCTCTACGATGCCATCCACGCCGTTTACCCCGACCTAAAGTTCATCTCCGCCGCATGGTGGCGTGCCGACAAAGCGGATGTCATGGAGTACGTGTTCCGCCAGCTTGACGGCAAATGCGCACTCTGGGACTATCATCCATGGACGGAAACGTTCGCCCAGGCCCAAGGGGCGGAAAAGGAAATACGTAACATGCAGGCGATGTTCATCGTATGGAACCCCAACACTTCCATGCGATGCGCCATATTGGAAGAGAACGGCAACACACACGATATGGCACGCGGGCTTGCCCACGCCGAAATGCTCAATGTGGTAAGGCGTGCGAATGGCTTTGTCGAACTGGAC
>CAVHNA010000252.1:0-2349 GCA_963637205.1 Bacteroidaceae bacterium | reverse complement strand
TCAGTAGACTGCCTGTGCAGACCATGCTCACGAGGTTGAACTTTTCGTTGGCCTCCTCCAGTGCCCGTTTGTCCTTCGGGTTGTCCGTGGTGCGCAGTGCCTGCTCCAGCTTATAGCCGTTGAGGTCTACAAAGTCGCGCAGGGAGGCGTAGCTGCCTTGCAGGCCCAGCAACGTACGCACCCGTTTGTTCTTGATGCGGATGATGGGTTCCTCCTTCCATTGGTCGTAGTAGAATACCCACCCGCTCAGTACCTGCTCTGCCGTCAGTCCGCGGTACGAACGCTTGCCGCAGAGTTTCATGGCGAAGTCCTGCGCCAATGTCTGCAGTGGGCAGACCCGCTCGTTGTAGTAGACGTAGAGACGTCCCCATTCCGTTGCCGTCTCTTTGGGGAGGGTTTTGGGGTGACTCGTCTTTCCTACCTTTATCCCATCCTCTATGGGATAACCGTCTGCACCTTCTTTAGTTTTATTCCCACTTGTTCCCATATAGGCCAGTAGGCCTCCCGTAGCTTCCGTCAGGTTTTCCATGGACTCCGAAGTGAGAGATGGGACGCTAATGGCGACAGCATGCCTTCTCATTTCCACAGCATGCCTTGTCGTTGCCGTAGCAAGGCTTGTTGTCAGCAGCAGAAGCAATGTGGCGAGTGAACCTTTACGCAGCAGCGGGTGACGGAGCAGTTGTCGGAACTGACTGCCTCGTTGGAAGAAGAAGGCCAGCATGCTGAGTAGCAGCAAGGCGTAGCCGGTGTAGGAGAGGAAGATGCCGTAGGGGTCGTGTGCCACGGAGAGTGTAGTGCCACGACCGTCGCTGTCGTAGCTCGACTGGTAGAAGCGATAGTGGCGGTAACTGCAGATGTGGTTCATGGCGACCCGCTCCTCATGCCTCTCTCCGCCGTCGCTGATGATGAGTTCGCTCAAAAAGTCCATAGGTGCTTGCGTGCCTGGGTAGTAGTCGAGATGAAATGCTTTCAGTGTCAGACCGAAGGGTAGGGCGTGCGTTGCTCCGTCGCCATCGGTAAAGGTGCTGACCGCTTCCTCACCTTGACGCAGGTGGATGCTGCCGTGCTGCCCCGTGCAGTAGGTGGTGAGTCCGCCTAGCAGGATGACTCCAAAAGAGAGGTGCAAGGCGAAGGTGACGGCTTGCCGTTGTACCCCTCGCCGTAGCAGATAGCAGAGGCTACACAGGGCGGCGATGCCCCACAGCACTACGAACAGAGGTGAACTGTAGACATGGTGCGTCACGAAGTCCGTGCCGTAGCATTTCTCCACCACCGTGGCACCTATCAGTATCGCCACCAGCAAGGCGGTCAGTCCAAAAGAGAGCGTTTTCATCATTGTTTTCATTGTTATGTTAGCGTCCCCGTGCGAAGAGCGGGGAAGTGAATAGTGTCGATATATCCTGCAGTATAGTGTTCGGTGTATGTCACCAGGAGTCTGACCTGGGAAGACTCCTTATACCTATATATATAATAAGGTATAGAAGAAAAGAGGTTGGGGACGAGTTCCTCCTTTCGGACGGACACGTTTCCCAACCTCTCGCATGTATAGATAAGATCTAGATGGCATCGAGGAATTTCACGATAGCGTCGCGCTCCTCCTTCTTCAGGTTGCGGAACTTCTCCACCGTGTAGCGAGCGTCGCTCTCGACGTTGCCGTGCCACATGATGGCTTCCATCGTTGTGCGTGCTCGGCAGTCGTGCAGACGGTCGGCATAGGTGGCTCCCGTACATTTCTGATGCAGTCCGCGCCCCCACAGCGGGGTGGTGCGGCACCATCCGGTGCGGATGTCGTTCTCCATGCAGAGCTTATGCTGCACCATGTCGGTGTAGGGCCATATCTTCTGGTTGGGGAAGCGAGGTAGACGGTCATCGTCGTACTTGAAGAAGTTGGCAGGGTCGCGGATGATGTCGCTTCCGGTAGTCCATGTGGGCCGGTGGCAGTAGTCGCAGCCTATCTCCGAGAAGAGCTTCTTGCCCTGCTGCACCTCCGCGTCGTCGAGGTCGCGTGCGGCAGGTACGGCCATACCGCGGTGCCACACCATCAAGTCGATAAAGTCCTGGTCGCTCATCTCGGCATCCAGTGTCGTGGAGGTGAGGTAGTTCTTGATGTTCTCCTCCACATTGTCGGTGTGCCACTCGGGGTGTTTCTTCTCAGGGTCTATCTGAGCGATGTAAGCGGGGAATCCTGCCTGTACCTCTGGGTCTTTCGACGAGTAGGTGGCGTAGGTGCCTGCCGCGTCGAGGTAATGGTAGCGGCGGTCGCTACGGGTCACATTGGTGATGTTCCAGATGGCGTTGGCTCCTGCAGCGTCCTGTAACGGTCCGCGGCTCAGTGCGTAGGTGTAGCGC
>CAVHNA010000251.1:0-2374 GCA_963637205.1 Bacteroidaceae bacterium | reverse complement strand
AGGAGCTGCGCGAATACGAAGACAGCGTAAAGGCGTACCGCGACATAAAGAACTCTATTGATACCGCATTGATGCAAGGACGTGAAGAAGGACGTGAAGAAGGACGTGTTGAAGGACGTGTTGAAGGGCATGCGGATGTCGCCAAAGCTATGTTGGAGCGAGGGATGGACGTAAAGTTGATTTCCGAGCTGTCCGGACTTACAGAAGAGGAAATCGGGAAATTGTAGCAAATGTCTTGTGTGTAGTCACGTCTCGGAGATACAACGCAAAAAGTCCACCGTCCGAACAGTTCTACCGATATCGAAAAGCAGTACTACTGCTCCGAAAGGAGCATAGGAGAAGCGTTTGCGCCAAACGCGGCCCAGGGAGGAAGGTGACGAGACACTTTGTTAGGAATACCTAATTATACATTCTGAGCATTGGCCTGTATTCTTTAATCGTAAGCAGTCCACATTGATACAGAAGAGGAATATTTACAATTTCGGCCGTCATGTCACTCCCTGTTTGCGTTTCACGCCGCCAAGTCAAGTTACGAATAATCCTGCAAAAGCGGAAAAGTTATGTGCTGTTTTTGTTCCGTGCCGAGGCCACCATACAGAGGTAAAGTCTTAATGGCATAAACCCGTTTTTCGCTAAAACGCCATAACAACTCAGCTGTCTTGTCATTCAAAGTATAACGGCCATACTTCTTGCAATCTGCGCGCAATGTTGAAAGCCAACATTGGCGGTACGGCATTGCCGATTACCTTATATGCTCCGGATGGACTAACGGCATATCTGTTTGAATCCTGCTTATGGAACACGAAAGGGAAGTCGGGCGGAAAGGTTTGGATTAAAGCGCATTCGCGCGGAGTTAAGCGACGCTCGCCAAGTCCTTTTTCAAGTTCATCCGCGTTCTTTCCGCCGTGCCCATAAGACAACCGTCGATATTCTATATTTCCGTGATGTTCAGAACGTATCGTCGGAGCTAATCCGTCATACTCTATCTCGGTCTGTCCTTGCCCATGTGCCAGGTATTTTGCCATTGAGTAGGCCTTCTGGGCAAGGTCGTTTGACTCGAAGGGCTCCGGCAAGTTCTGAAAGATGTCTCTACAGCAGACTGGCTTAGGCAGATTATCTTTGTGGCAGTTAAAGTTATGTGTAGGCTCAGGGTACGGATTGTACTCTTCTGGGATTTCATTTTGCCCCAAAGCCTCAATAGCCTTAGGCGACAAGGCGGAACGCCTTATGCCAATAAAGATTACACGCTCTCTCGTTTCCGGTACGCCATAGTTTGCGGCATGGAGAACTTGCGGATTAAAAACGATATAGTCGTTCCCGTTTGCCGAGGAGAAATCCTTTTGTATTATATCCTTTACGTCTCCAAGGCTAACGAGGCCTTTGACGTTCTCCGCTATAAACATTTTAGGCTGGACAATGTCAATGACTTGCTTCATCCACATATATAACTTGCCGCGAGTTTCTTCCGACGGCTCGTCGTCCGTCCTTTTCTCGCCATTGTGAGAGACTGATGAGTCAAAACCTTTTCTCTTTCCGGCCACGCTGAAATCTTGGCAAGGAAAACCGCCCGTTACCACGTCTATATCATGAGGGAACACATCGTGTCCTTCGTGCTGTTGCTTTACCAGATCAACTATGCTGTCAAGGTGATAAACGTCGGGGGAGACGCCAAACCTTGACATATATCGCAACCATGTCAATCTTGCCTCTTCCAAAATGTCGCAAGCGAAAACGGTACGGAAAGCATTGTGCTGAAGCATCACCCAATCTCCATTAACGGCATGGTGTATGTAACGCTCATCAGTAACGGACTTCTTGTGACAAATAAAACCGCCCTCAAGGCCTAAATCCATACCTCCACAACCGGAAAACAGTGACAGCACTCTCAGCGTGCCATCTTTTTGCAGTCCATCTTCTTCATTGTTGAGAAGGAAGTCGAATTGTGGCTCAGGAACCAAATCAGAAAATTCCCGACAGGTTTCATATGGTTTACTTGTATGTTCTTTTTTTCCCATTGGTGTTTACGTCTTTAATCCACATTGCGCAAAAGTCCATTTACGTTAGCCTTCTGAAGTTTTGCCATCATGAATTTCAACCTGGCCAAAATTACGACTTTTATCTCAATTATCGGGTCAAGGTGACCCGATTTTATGCTTGAGCAAACACATTTTGACCCGAATGCGGACTTCCCACTTTGTTTATAAGGAAAGAAAAGCGACACCTTATTTATTATATACGCGCGCGAGGAAGACGCAAGAGAAGAAGCTGGAGGCATATTCCTTCATTAACGCCACGCCAACTGTGGTTCGTTTTCATTGCGCTCGTTAACTAAACTGTCATGGATTGGGAACCCGGTTTCCCTTGTCGTACGACA
>CAVHNA010000250.1:752-2375 GCA_963637205.1 Bacteroidaceae bacterium | reverse complement strand
GGCAGTATGTGCAGTGCGCTCTGCTGCTGTATGGCTATCATGCTTGTGGCCATGTCCGCCCCTTGCGTGGGCTTCAGCAGGTTGAGTAGCGGATGCTCGGCACGGTAGGTGTCCCACAGCGAGAAGACAGTGTAGTTGCTGAAGCCGTCGGCCTGGTGTATCTCCATGTCGTTGCCCCTGTACTTGCCGTCCACGTCCATATATACCGACGGGTTAATCATAGTGTGGTAGAGCGACGTGTAGAAGAGCGACTTCTGATCGTCCGTGCCTTCTATCTCCACCGTACGTAATTCGTTTTCCCATCTGTTCCGTGTCTCATCCAAGAGCTCGCTGAAGGACTTGCCTCCCGCCTCGGCCTCAAGGTTGGCCACTGCTCCGCCCATGCTTACGGGCGAAAGTGCCACCTTCAGTGTAAGTTGGCGCGAAGTGGGAAGGGCGAACTTGAAATAGCCCACCATCTCGCGTGCCGCCATGTCGGGGAAGTTGTGGTGTATGTCCATCTTACGCCAGAATCCGTTGTACTTCATCTCTTGCTTGTCGGTGTAGCCGTACTGCGAGATGGGTACTGACGTGGAGATGGCGAAATAGGTATAGTTCTGCCGCGCCCATCCGTTGGTGATTCGGTATCCTGTGATAAGCGTGTCGTTCACCACTCTCATACATGTCCACAGCGTCTTGCCCTCGTAGTTGTATATGCCGCTGCCGAGGTCCACGATGAACTGGCCTTCCTCCGACGGAAAGGTGTAGAGGTGCACTCCCACCCTCTGCGTGGCGGTGAGCTGCGCCGTGATGCCGTAGTCGTCCAGTTTCACTTCGTAGTAACCGGCGGAGGACTTCTCCGTGGAATGCGAGAAGGTGGACCTGTACCCTGCTTCGGGATTGTCAGCAGTGCCCGGATTGGTACGAATCTTGCCGGTGGTGGGCATAATCAAGATGTCTCCGAGGTCTGAATGTCCCGTCCCGCTGAGGTGGGTGTGCGAGAATCCGACTATGGTCTTGTCCCTGTATTGGTAGCCTGCGCAGTATTCGTAGACCTTGGTCTGGTATTTGCCGTCTACGTTGTGCGGTATGGTGTCAGTCTCGGGACTCAACTGCACTAGGCCGAACGGAGAGCATGCGCCAGGAAACGTATGCCCCATGCCGTTGGTGCCTATGATGGTGTTCACATAGTCTAGTACCGTCTGTGCCTGCGCTGCTCCAGCCGTCAGGGCGCATAGGCAGAATGCGAGAACTTTTTTCATTTCTGTATGATGTTTGGAAGTATAAGAGTGGATAAGTATATAAGTATGTAAGTGGACGATGTAAAGTTGGCGGCTAAGGCCTATGTCCGTTCACTAATCAGGGCTATTGTCAAAAGATGTCCCTTTGCCAATAGCCCGTGAAAATTTCCTGATAACAATTCTTTGCAGAACAGAGCATGCAGCGTATTATTCCGCCTTTGCCACTTTCTCCATGAATTCCTTGCAAGGCTTGAAGTACGGAATGTCGTGAGCTTCCACAATCATTGTGGTGTTCTTGGAGATGTTGCGTGCTGTCTTTCTGGCTCTGTGCTTCAGCGTCCAGGTTCCCCAGCCGCGGATGTACACGTTCTCCTTGTTTATCAGCGACTCCTTCAGAGTGTCA
>CAVHNA010000250.1:0-742 GCA_963637205.1 Bacteroidaceae bacterium | reverse complement strand
CTTCCATACATGCCAACACTGTAGGTTGGTCCACACCAGTCTTTTCAGCGACAATCTTTACCAATTCAATCTTTGTCATATTCGTAAATGTGTTTATAATTTGTTGTTCAGTATGTACTTGTACCGGAAGCTTCTCTTGTGCTTCCCTGCGGAAGCTCATCCGCTTTGCGAGTGCAAAGTTACGTAAACTTATCTCTAATGCAAAATTTTGAATGACAAATTTCCGCGTTTTGTCGTTTTACGCTCCCTTAACTACGCTTATACGCTAATCAACGGTGTATCAGCGCAGAGCAAGTTTTGTTTCAGAGTCTTTCGTATCCCCACTCGTCCAGTACCTCGCCCCAATGGGAATTCACCAGCTGCACGGTATGCGGGTCATACTGATACTTGTTTTTCTTATATCCTTTCTTCCCGTTTATATACTTCTCTATGTCGTCCTTCGCTTCGTCCCATCCGGGAATTCCAAGCTTTTCGTATATGTCTCGGGTGATATCCAAGGCGTTTTTCTCTATGTCCTCAAACTTCACCTCGTAAATGTGTCCCTCGGGAACGTACTTCTTCTGTTCCTTGTACGCTCTGTACATCTCCATATAGTTGCGCAGGATGTTCTGCTCAAGCTCCTCGTCCGAGATATGGTGCAACTGTAGCGGCACGATGGTATTTCTGAAAAAATTGCGTGTGCTCTCGAATACCGTGTAAGGGTTTCTCATCAGATATACGAAACGAGCGTTGGGATACATGT
>CAVHNA010000249.1:0-2424 GCA_963637205.1 Bacteroidaceae bacterium | reverse complement strand
GACGTGCGCAACATAAGCTTTACGCCATACTGTATACCCTTCGAGTCGTACAGCTCTACGCCTACGCTCTCCGTCAACGACCTCAACCCATCCATGATGTTGCGTATCTCCGTTGGGACAAGGTGATTGTGGCTTTCCACCTCGGCACGTCTTCGTTTGTTGGTGTCCAATATGGACTTTATGCGCTGCATGGTCTCCTTGTTCGGGTCTATGGGTTTGGGGGCTTCGCAGTCCGACTCGTCACGTACAGAGAGCTGCATGCACTCAGCGTCCGTCTGTTTTTCATCTTTCAAGAACTGGTCTATGCTGTCCATGCCGACATACCCGTCTACCGACACCTCCTCCGGCTCCATATTCACTCGGCAGTCCGGGTCGCTGGCAAGGAAGCATGCACGAGTGACGTCGTTGGTCTTGTAGTCTACATATCGGGTGATGCCATGTTCCTTTGCGAACTCCATAGCAAAATGGCGATAGAAGACGGCATATACGTTGGCGTCGGTACATGGTTGGTCCAGCACGAAGAGCATTTTCAGCCCTGTACCGCTCGGAGACGTATAGGCGAGAGCTACACGGCTGTCGGCGGAAAGCTCATTCTTCAGTTCCTCAAAGGTCCTGTCAAGGCCGTCGTAGTGGTCAAGGTCTATAACGAAACTGGACGCGGAGGCGAAATCGTCCGCCACCCTTCTGTCCGTGGCGAACTTGCCGCACACGAAATACGGCAGATTCTTCTTGAGAGTACGGTACTTCTGCGCGTCTATGTTCAAGATACTGCGTAGCACAGACTGCTGTCTGGCCAGCGGAGAGTCCTCCTGACGTATCATCGTGAAGAGGTCTGCAAGAGTGACGCTTGTCATTTTCTCGTCTTGCGAAGTGAGGCGTGTGCCGAATGAAAGTCTTAAGTCCATATCAGTAATGTTTAAAGATTTGTGCCAATTTCTGTGCAAGCAGGAAGATGTGCGTCTCTCTGCTTCTTCTCAGTCCGCCAACCTGTTCGGTTTCGGACAGGTAATCGTTCATGCTTTGTATAAGTACCCTCCTGCCGAGGCCCTCCAGCCAAACAGCCCCTGTATCGTCTGTAGAGGAATACTCTTCTGTTACCACATCCTGTGCGAGCAGCGAGTACACGATATACTCCACCCACACTCTGAAGATTTCAATGACATCGTATGACAGCACCGGTTTGTTGTATTCGTCGCGGTGAAGCACTCCGATGTACGGGTCTATGCCGGCACGTATCAGGGCATTCTCCACCTTGCCGTACAGTATACCGTAGCCATAGTTGAGCATGGCGTTTGCCACGTCTTTCGCCGGATGTTGCGTCCTTTCGTTAAAACGCATCGCCTCGGGGATGAAAGCGTTGAGCGTATTGAAATATATCTTGGAGGCGTTACCCTCAAACGCTCTCAGGTTGGCGGCTATGTCACGTACAGTGCCTCCTTGCAGCGACTTCACCTTCTCTATCAGTATGTCTATCTTAGCGGCGGCCTTGTCCACCATGTCACGGTCTTTACCCGAGTCCGCCTGCAGCATAAAGAGCAGTGCCAACTGGTTCTCCATCTTCTTGGTTATTACATCCTTTATCCAGCTTACAGCACTGGACGAAGCGGTGAAAGCCAACTGTCCCTTTCTAATGATGGATATGGACCCGTACTTGTGACTCCATACGCAGCCGACGCTGTTACCGGCTTTGTCGGCGAACCTTACAGGGATGTCATAATCCACAGCCAGCATCAAAGCGTCCGATGTAAGGACAGTGCTCTTCGCCACCGTAATGGAGTCTATGTCTCCGCATGGTATCCGCTGCTTCCCGGCGGCGTTGGTAACCACGAAAGCGTTGTTGTCTACGCTAAGTTTCCCACCGTATGTGTTCAGTACAAGTTCCATGTCCGTTTCTCTTTTTGTGACTATGACGTTTAGACGAATGCTTCAGTCTATGTTCCAGTAAGCATCGGGCTCACCGTCAAGCGCATCGTTTATATCCTGGTCGCTCCATCCCTCGTTGTCCTGCACATAATAACCGTTGTAGTCGTCGTATGTCTCGCAGTCGAATGTATCATCGTCGTCATCATACATTCTACAGTCATCACACATCTCGTCGTCGTACATCTCGTCGTCATCAGAATAATTGTTGTACTTCATCTTGTTTTTTTGTTTTTGGTTAATATTGTTTTTTGAGTATTCTTCTTTATTTCGATTGCAAAGTTACGGCTGGATTTTGAAATGGTATTTCAACAGCAGAAATTTCTTTTTTTTCTCTCATACTTGCACAAAACAGTAAAACTTTGTACTTTTGCATAAACGAAATGTTAAATCGGCGTTAAGAGATGTTAATTATACTCACATCTTAAGTATATTTTATTGAATAACAAGGTCTTACAAAGATACGGCTCTGAGACTATCTTCCACTATAATAAGGATTAAGAC
>CAVHNA010000248.1:0-2426 GCA_963637205.1 Bacteroidaceae bacterium | reverse complement strand
TCGTCGGCAGTGTCTTGGTGGAGTTCCTCAGGTTTTTCGCCCATAGCGACAATTTCCTTGAGACTATCAGTGGACATGATCTTCTGTTGGGTGACTTCATGGCCATCTTCTTCATGTGGATGTCGCGTATCGTCATTAAGGTGGGGTTTGACACTCGTTACCATATAGACGACGCGCCGCACATCATGATATTCGGCACCAAGGAAGGTGGCGTGTCCATAGCCAAGAGCATACGCAACCAGCATCCCAGTCCCTACGAGATATACGGGTTCGTCACCTACTTCAACGATATGGTCGGGCACACGTTGCTTGACAAGCCTGTGTTTGAAGACAAGGACAAGACTCTGCCCAAGTATATCGTGGACAACAAGGTGAAGCTCTTGTTCGTGAGTCCGTTGGCGCAGGAGGCTTTCGTTAACGACTGTCAGGACTTCATAGAATGGCTCATCAGACATGGCGTCAAGATAATGATGATGCCTCCCGAGCAGGAATGGGACGGCAAGTCAGCCCTTACACACTCGTTGCTCAAGGATGTCAGCGTGGAGGATCTCTTGCCCAGAAAGAAGATAGAGGTCAACTTGGAGTCCATAGGCACTATGCTCAAGGGCAAGCGCATCCTCATCACAGGAGCCGCCGGCAGCATAGGATCCGAGATGGTAAGGCAGGTGGCCAAGTTCGGTCCTTCGGAGCTGGTACTGGTGGATCAGGCAGAGACTCCGATGCACGACATGCGCCTCTTCATGAACAAGTATTTTCCGCAGATGAATGCCAGCTCCATAGTGTCGTCCATCTCCAACCCCACACAGATGGAGATGATATTCCGCAAGCATCGTCCGGAGTATGTTTTCCATGCCGCAGCGTACAAGCATGTGCCTATGATGGAAGACAACCCGGCCATGGCTGTGCAGAACAATATATATGGTACGCGCGTGGTGGCTGACCTTGCCGTCAAGTACGGTACGCTGAAGTTTGTGATGATATCTACTGACAAGGCTGTTAACCCCACCAATGTCATGGGATGCTCAAAACGTATATGCGAAATCTACTGTCAGAGTCTCAACAAAGAGGTAGAGATGGGAAATCGTACCACTGTAGACGGTGACAAGGCTGTGACGCAGTTCGTCACCACCAGGTTCGGCAACGTGCTCGGCTCCAATGGGTCGGTCATCCCTATCTTCAAGAGGCAGATACAGAAAGGCGGCCCTGTCACCGTCACGCACCCCGACATCATACGTTTCTTCATGCTTATCCCCGAGGCGTGCCGTCTCGTCCTGGAGGCTGGGACTATGGGACATGGAGGAGAAATCTTCGTCTTCGACATGGGCGAGCCTGTCAAGATATCCGCCTTGGCACAGAGGATGATAGACCTGATGGGAGCCAAGGACTGCAAGATAGTGTACACCGGTCTGCGCGACGGAGAGAAGCTCTACGAGGAGGTGCTCAACGAGGCGGAGCATACAAAGCCTACCTGTCACCCGAAGATACAGATTGCCGCAGTACGCGAATATCCGTACGAAAAGGCTCTCAAAGACGAGCAGGAGTTATACGACCTGTCTTTTTCATACGACGATATGGCCATCGTGCGTAAGATGAAGTCCATTGTGCCAGAGTACAAGAGCCGTCATTCCAAATACGAGGCTATAGACAAGGAAAACGTGGCCAAAAGCGAATAAGCCCCGTCTCTTCTTCACCTTTCTTTTTGAGTGTGCCTTAGGCAGGGACATCCGTGGATGCTTGTCTTCGCCCAGTCTTGCCGTACATTATTCTGATAGTATCGCTGCTGACGTTGAGTATGAAGGCAGCTTTTCCTTTTATGGCAAGCACTGTTTTTCTGGCTTTCTGATGACGGTTATTATGAGGCTGTCATGTTGTACAACATAAGGTTGTATGAACGTACAACATGAGGTGCTATAGTTGTACAACATGAGGACCTATGATTGTACAACAAGAGAAACCGCTTTTCCAAACTCTTGACATTTACGCTCAATTCGGTGTGATTTTGTGAACGGAAGTGAACGAAAATGAACATGGAGTGAATATCTATGAACGTGGAGAGAACGCTTGTGAACGCATTTACAAAATGGTTCTCACAGTACCTGTCACCTTTAGGCGTTTCTCCAAGCATTTTCGCTCTCGCCGTAAGACTTGAAAGCTGCGTAAAGGTAAAGTCAAAGACAGGAAAAGTGCTCTTCTGGAGCAGTACTACCGATTTTGAAAAGCAGTACTACCGAAAATAAAAAGCGGTACTACCGATATCGCAGAGCAGTAGTACTGCTCTGAAAAGGCGGTTTTAGCGTATTCGCAAAACAAAGCATAGGAGCATACCTTGAAGAATCATCTGTAGGTAACTATTCAGCAATGTCAACGGGCATACGCCATCTCCCATCCTACAATGATAGGATGGTACTGATAGCATTGAGTTGTGA
>CAVHNA010000247.1:0-2442 GCA_963637205.1 Bacteroidaceae bacterium | reverse complement strand
CGCCCCTGACTTGCGGAAGTCAGGGGCGAAACTGTATCTGTCATTCCTCTATCTGTATCTCCGACGGTAGGAGCTCGAAGATAGCCTTCCATTTGGCGGCGTCGAACTTAGGACGGCGGTCGTAGTAGTAGACACCGTTCTTCTCCTGCTCCACGTCCGTAATCTGGGTATAGCAGAACCCAACAATCTTCTTGCAAGACTTAATGGCGTTAACCTCGCCCTTGAGAATTTCGAAGAACTCGTCCTCAGTCTCTATCTGCGCACCATATCCCCACGAGTTGGAACGCTGGTCCTTGGGTATCCATCCAAGGCCACCGAACTCGTCCACCATATACGGCTGTCCGCCATACTCGGCCAAAATGGGCTTGCTACCCACGTTGCGGTAGTTGGGTGTCATGGCATCCTTGAAGGTATGGTTGCTGATAAGCTTCTCCGGCTCGCGCGTATAGTCGTGAACGCTCCAGATATCTGTCTTGACATGAGAGTCGCCGCTGGCATCGTTGACAGGACGTGTCGGATCCATAGCCTTGGTGACATCGTAAACATTGTTCACGAAGCGATGGTAAACGGTGGTGTTGGCGCCCCAAGTCTCGTTGAGAGGAGTCCATGTGACGATGCTCGGATGGTTGCGGTCGCGTGTTATTATCTCCTGCCACTCGCGAATGAAGTTGCCGGTAGCCTCCTGGTTGTTCACGTCAAGACCCCACGAAGCCTCTTCGCCCCATGTGATATATCCGAGATGGTCGGCCCAGTAGTAATAACGCTCCTCGAAGACCTTCTGGTGAAGTCTGGCTCCGTTGAACCCCACTGCCTTGGACATCTCTATGTCATGACGCAGAGCCTCGTCGGAAGGAGCGGTCCAGATGCCGTCGGGGTAGTAGCCCTGGTCAAGCACCAGACGCTGGAAGTAAGGCTTGTTGTTGAGGTAGAAATACCCGTTGGCGCAATGTACCTTACGCATGCCGGCATACGAATTGACAGAGTCTATCACCTTACCAGAAGCGTCCTTTACGGTGAGCTTAAGGTCGTAGAGGTTAGGAGTCTCGGGAGTCCACACCTTAGCCTTCTTGACAGGCAGCACTATGTTCGTACCGTCAGAAGCCGGGACCGTCTTGCTGCTTACCACCTTCTTGCCGTCCAGCACCTCCACGGTAATGGTGTTGCCGTTGGCGAGAGAGTAGAACTCAGGACGTACGACGAACTGCTGCTGGTCAAGGTCGGGTATGGTGGTTATGAGTTTGAGAGCCTGTGGGTGCACAGCCTCCATCCAGACGGTCTGCCATATACCTGTGACACGCGTGTAGCTGCAGCCGCCGCTGTAGTATCCGGTACACTGCTTGCCGCCTGTCTGCTTGCCGCTGCGCAGGTCGTCCTCAGCACAAACCACGAGCTGTGAAGTCTTGCCAGGAGTGACAAAGCGCGTGATGTCGGCCTCGAAGGAAGAGCTGCCCCCGAGATGCTCCGTCACGAAAGTGCCGTCAATCCAGATGGTAGCCTTATAGTCCACGGCACCGAAATGCAGTATCACGCGCTGGTCTTTCCACTCAGCCGGGATCTCCAGAGAACGATGGTACCAGATGGCGTTGATGAAATCAGTATAACCCACGCCGGAAAGGGAGCTCTCGGGACAGAACGGTACCGTTATCTTACCGTCGAACCCCTTGCTCTCGTTGAACTTCCTGTCCGAACCGCTCTTACCGAAGTCGAAAGTATAAGACCACGTTCCGTTGAGGTTCACCCACGACTCTCTCTCAAACTGAGGGCGAGGATATTCCGGGCGAGGAACATCAGCCCACACACTCTGCGCACAGGCGGCCAACGCCAGGCACATTGCTGCAAAAATTTTTCTCATTTTGTTGTTGTTAATAATATGATGGTTAATTGTTTCCTCACACAAGCCACGCCGTACGGAGCGTAAATCCGCCATGCCCCTATTCGAACATATCACCGAAGAGCGACTGCTGCTGCGACTCCTTCTTCGCCACTTCCTTTTTATACAGCTTGCTCATGGCGGTGACTGTATGGCGAAGGGAATCCCGAAGCGTGGCAGGCGCCAGCACTTCCACGTCAGCTCCGAAAGACAGGAGGATGGGCGTAAGCTCTTCGCTTACCGGTATCTCCACCTGCACAGTCACCGTGCCAAGCTGCACGTCGGTCTGTCTCTGCATGATTTCCGGCGAGCAGAGACGTTGCAACACCGTCTCCTCCATCTTCTCCGCTATACGCAGGCTCACCTTGGAAGGCTTGCCCTGCGGCAACGCAAGAGGAGCGGCCGCCTCACAAGACACGGAGGCCAGACTCTTGGCAGGCCGCAGCAGAGGGTTCTTCCACTGCAGGTTTATATATCTGAGGATGCGCTTGTGTCCCCTTCTGAACTTAGGTTCAAGCCGCGCCCCCTTCTCCTGAAAATAGTTCACGTCGTTTTGGAGCATACGCTTGCTG
>CAVHNA010000246.1:0-2451 GCA_963637205.1 Bacteroidaceae bacterium | reverse complement strand
GCGGTGTACTTCGACGAGCAGAAGGGCCGTACGGACCTGGCGAAGCGCATACGCAAGATGGCGATGGAGCGTGGCGGCATCCTGAAGGTGACGAGCCCGGCGCTGGAGACGCTGCACGACTCGGACGGCTACATCCGCCAATACCTGCCGGGGCGGGTGATGATAGAGATAGCGAAGGACCGCAGCCAGACGGCTGACGTGTATAAGGACGGCGTGAGGGTGCGCCACTATGACGGCGTGACGCTAGGTTCGATAGCGGGCATACAGCAGTGGGCGATGACGCTGTGAGGACAAGGGACAAGAAGGATCGGGGAAGAAGACAAGAAAAAGAACAAAAGAAGCGATGGAGTACTACAACAATAAACTTTGCGTTTCGCACAAGGAGCTGGTGGACGGCGGTTTGATGACGGCTGCCAACTATAAGCAGCTGTGTCAGCGCGGGCGGATGGAGGTGGCCCGTCGCGGAGGGGGCTCGGCGGCGAACTATGCCCTGGTGACGGTGGCGAGTCTGCCGGACGAGTACAAGGCGAAGCTGAAGAAGCTGTATCCCGACCCGGGCCTTGAGGTGTTGCTGGCATGGCTGCGCGAGAACTACGAGACGGACCAGTCTGCGGTGGCGTACTTCAACGACTGGCGGACGCAGAGCGGTCACGAGCACGCCACGGACGAGCATGTGAAGGAGTACGTGACGAACGCCAGTGTGCTGAACGCGTGCATCAAGCTATTCAACAACACGAAGGCCGTGCAGCGTACGATGGGCATGAAATATGACTGGAATATGATGAGTCAGGCCGTGGAGGGTTACCGGATGACGACCGGGCACACGCTGCCCAAGAGCATACTGCGTTTTCGGAAGAAGGTGGCGGAGTATCAGCGTGAGGGCTACGGGTGTCTGGTGAGCGGCAAGTTCGGCAACCAGAGCAGCCGGAAGGTGAGTCTACAGACGGAGCGGTTGGTATGTGCGATAGCCTGTCAGCCGAACCAGCCCTACAACACGAGCGTGTGGGAGATGTACAACATGTTTGTGTGCGGTGAGCTGGACGTGTATGACCCGGAGACGGGTGAGCTGTATGACCCAGAGAAGTGGACCGACAAGAAGGGTGAGCCTCTGAGTCTGAGTGAGAGCACGATCATGAACATACTGAACAAGCCGTCGAACCAGTTGCTGATAAAGAAGCGGCTGAACACGTACACCACCTTCATGCACGAGCAGATGCCTCACGTGCACAGGCACGCCCCGGAGTGGTCGTTTTCGAAGATCAGCTTCGACGACCGTGACCTGCCCCGCAAGACAGGTGACACGAAGGCTCGTCCGAAGGCCTACTATGCCTACGACGTGGCGAGCCAGTGTGTGGTGGGCTACGCCTACAGCCGCAACAAGACGGTGGACCTGGTGCTGGACTGCTTCCGTTCGATGTTTCGTCTGATAGAGCGCAAGGGCTGGTGTTGCCCGGCGCAGGTGGAGGTGGAGAACCACCTGATGAGCCAGTGGAAGGAGAGTTTCCTGAAGGCCGGGACGCTGTTTCCCTTCGTGCGGTTCTGCGCCCCGATGAACTCCCAGGAGAAGTATGCCGAGCCGATGAACGGAGCGAAGAAGAAGAGTGTGGAGCACAAGAACCACACGGGTATCGGTCGCTTTTACGCCAAGGACCGCCACTACCGTGTGGAGGCGAAGAAGGTGTTTGACGAGACGAACGACACGTATGAGGACCGTGAGTACTACACATGGGACGAGCTGATAGCCGACGACATGCGCGACATAGAAGAGTTCAACCACTCGCTGCACCCGAATCAGAAGAAATACCCGGGCATGACGCGTTGGGATGTGCTGGAGGCTAACATGAACCCGACACTGGAGAAGATGGACAAGAGCGTGTGGGCCCGTTTCATCGGCGAGAAGACGGAGACGAGCATCCGGCGTAACAGCTACTGCCGTGTGCACTACAAGGACTGGTGGCTGAGTTCGCCGTCGGTGATGGAGAAGCTGGAGCCGAACAACCTGAAGGTGGACGCCTACGCGCTGAGTGACGAGAAGGGCGAGGTGACGGAGGTGTACATCTTCCAGGGCGACCGATTGATAGACCGGCTGGAGGACGTGGGCACCTTCAACACGGCATCGGCCGAGCAGACGGAGGAAGACGAGCGTGTGTTCGTGGCGCAGCAGAAAAAGATATCCGCCTGGACCGCCTACGTGAAGGAGAAGTCGATAAAGCCGGTGGGAGTGGCGAAGCCCGAGCCGAAGCAGACGACGGCGGGTGCCTCGCCCACTGAGGCGGCGGCGATGGAGCTGCCGCCGCCGGCGCTGTCGATGCCGGGGACGGACGAGCCAACGTACCGGGTGGGCGACCCGCTGGCGGACCTGTAGAGGCTGGAGGTTTCGGAGTTGGAAGGCCAAGAGACCAAGAGCCAAAAGAAGAATAACACAATTAAATTAAATGAATACTACTATGA
>CAVHNA010000245.1:0-2481 GCA_963637205.1 Bacteroidaceae bacterium | reverse complement strand
CTTGCCGAACCGTCTGGGACGGCTCAGGAAGACATAGCTCATCTGTTTTTCCCTAAAGTCAACAATGTACTTTGTCTTGTCCACATACAGATAGTTCTTCTCGCGTATCTCCGAGAAAGTCTGTATGCCTATAGGGTAAATGTTTACAATTTCTGTCGTCATATCACTCTGCGTTTGCGTTTCACGCCGCTAAGGTACGAATAATCCTGCAAAAGCAAAAAGGTTATATGCCGATTTTTGTTTTGCGTCTGGCAACGTTCTCCGTATAGGTAAAGTCAGTTATCCAGAAAAGGAATAAAAATGGTGTAAGGTAATTCAGTAAAAGAACAAGAAAAGTGCAAAGTAAAATCAGGCAAAGTCATGTTGTACAACTACAGCATCCCATGTTGTACAACTATAGCATCTCATGTTGTACAACCTGACGAGTTCATAAAAGCCATCGTGGCGACACATGAAAAACACACATGACAAAGGCACAAACACCACTGTTGGTACAGATGAATGGCCAACTACGAAACGACTCTCTCGCACATCAAAGGGCCACAAACCTATATACAGCAAGCGGGCCTGCCTCATGTGAATGAAGCAGGCCCGCTTGAAATGTTGTCGGATCGACAGTCTGTCTGTTACATCATGCCGCCGCCCATGCCGCCCATGCCATTGCCGCCCATAGGCATCTCTGGCTTTTCTTCCTTGGCCTCGCAGATGACACACTCCGTGGTGAGGAACATGCCTGCGATGGATGCGGCGTTCTCCAGAGCCACACGCGTCACCTTGGCAGGGTCTATGATACCACTTGCCTTCAGGTTCTCGTACTTGTCGGCACGTGCGTTGTAACCGTAGTCGCCCTTGCCCTGACGGACGTTGTTCACTACCACGCTGCCTTCCAGACCGGCGTTCTCCACAATCTGACGGAGAGGCTCCTCTATAGCACGCTTGATGATGCGGATACCCGTGGTCTCGTCAGCGTTAGCGCCCTCCATGTTTTCAAGAGCGTCGATGGCACGGATGTAAGCTACGCCGCCACCGGCGATGATACCCTCTTCTATGGCTGCACGTGTGGCGCACAGGGCATCGTCTACACGGTCTTTCTTCTCCTTCATTTCCACCTCGCTGGGTGCACCTACGTAGAGTACTGCCACGCCACCTGACAACTTGGCGAGACGCTCCTGCAGTTTCTCCTTGTCGTAGTCGCTTGTGGAGTTGGCAATCTCGTTCTTGATCTGGTTGATACGGTCTTGTATGAGCTCGCTCTTACCATGGCCGTTCACGATGGTGGTGTTGTCCTTGCTGACAGTTACCTTGTCGCAAGTACCCAGCATGTCGATAGTAGCCTGTCCAAGCTTCAAGCCGGTATCTTCGCTGATTACCAGACCGCCTGTCAGGGTGGCGATATCCTGCAGCATAGCCTTGCGACGGTCGCCGAAGCCAGGAGCCTTGACGGCGCATATCTTCAACTGTCCGCGCAAACGGTTTACAACCAATGTGGTGAGAGCCTCGCTGTCCACATCCTCGGCGATGACGAGCAGAGGACGTCCGCTCTGTACGGCGGGTTCCAGTATAGGCAGGAAGTCCTTGAGGTTGCTGATCTTCTTGTCGTAGATGAGGATGTATGGGTTCTCCATCACGCACTCCATCTTCTCCGTATCTGTGACAAAGTAAGCCGACAGATAACCGCGGTCGAACTGCATACCCTCTACCACGCCGATGGTGGTGTCGCGGCTCTTAGACTCCTCTATAGTAATGACACCGTCCTTGCTGACCTTCTGCATAGCCTCAGCCAGAAGCTTGCCTATCTCGGGGTCGTTGTTGGCACTGACGGTAGCCACCTGCTCTATCTTGTTATAGTCGGCACCTACGACTTCGGCCTGCGACTTGATGTCATTCACGACGGCTGCGACAGCCTTGTCGATACCGCGCTTCAAATCCATGGGATTAGCTCCTGCCGCCACGTTGCGAAGTCCTTCGCGTACGATAGCCTGAGCCAGTACGGTGGCTGTAGTCGTTCCGTCACCTGCGTCGTCGCCTGTCTTGCTGGCTACGCTCTTCACCAGCTGTGCTCCAGCGTTCTGGAACGGGTCGGCGAGCTCAACCTCCTTGGCTACGGTGACACCGTCCTTGGTAATGTGCGGTGCGCCGAATTTCTTCTCGATGATGACATTACGTCCCTTGGGACCCAGGGTGACCTTCACTGCGTTAGCCAACTGGTCCACGCCCTTCTTCATCTGTTCGCGGGCTTCTATGTTGAATTTGATATCCTTTGCCATAATAGTATGTGATTATTGTTCGTTGTTGTTACATGTTGATTGGGTCGGCTGTTATCCGAGTATAGCCACCACGTCGCTCTGACGCATGATGAGGTATTTCTTGCCCTCGTGTTCCAGCTCCGTACCAGCGTACTTGCCGTACAGCACTACGTCGCCTTCCTTGAGCGCCATCTCCTCATCCTTGGTGCCGTGGCCTACAGCCACAACAGTACCC
>CAVHNA010000244.1:2001-2557 GCA_963637205.1 Bacteroidaceae bacterium | reverse complement strand
CCCTGTGCGTCACGAGCCAACAGGCGCATCACCATGTTCACCAGCGCCTTCGTCTTCTCGTCCTTCGCCAGACTCTCGATGTACTGCTTCACCTTGTCGATGCCGTCCTCCACCGTGTCCTGGTAACCGTCCGTCACATACACGCCCAGCGTGATGCGCATCTTCCCGTCCGAACTCGTGAAGGTGTGGCTACGCTGATCGTCCTTCACCCGGCTCCTGAACAGCTCGCTCTTCATCTCCACTATCGTCCTGAAGTTGTCCATCACGTGGCCCTTGCACGCCTTTATCTCGTCGCTGATGTCCTGCAGCACGGGGATGCTCTCCCGTATCTCCTCATCCACCAGCCGACGGTATTCCTCACGGGCCGACTTCTCCTTCTCCTCGGCTTCCTTCTTGGCTTTCGCCTCCTTGTACGCCGCAAACTCGGCCAGCTCCTCCGCCGTCATGCTCACACTCTGGCTCGCCTGGGCCTGTCCCTCTGTCGAGGCCGAAGCCTCCATGTTTCTCAATTGTTCTTCCATGTTCTTCTTTTTTTTGTTTTTTGGTTTTATCCATT
>CAVHNA010000244.1:0-1953 GCA_963637205.1 Bacteroidaceae bacterium | reverse complement strand
CCACACCTCCGGTCTGTCCACCATCAGCGCCAGGTCCTGTTGGCACTCCGCCCATTCGGCCAGCTGGTTGTAGTATTCCCACTGCTCCATCGGACTCAGCTCACGGGCCTGCTCCTCAGCAGCCAGCTTCGCCGTCTTCACGGCTCTGTCCACATTCCGCTCCATGGGGCTCAGCAGCTTGGCAAGGCGGCGCTCCCGTTCATCACGACCACTACCGCCTCGTCGGGTTCCACTTTTTGTTCTCTCAGCCTCGACTTCAGACCGCCCTTCTGGGCTATCGCCCTCAGCTTCACGCTTAGCGCCTCCAGTTCCTCCGGCTTCAGCTGCGCAAACACCTTGCCACAGATCCGCGGGTTGCGGCAAAAGTCGTTCACCCTCGCCCAGTCCGTCGTGTCTATGCCCAACTGCTGCATCTGCTTCAGCGTCCGGCTGCGCAGCTTCCTGCGCTTCTCATCCAGTCTGCTCAGCGTCTCCAGGGCCTTGCAACATGCGTCGTACTCCGATGCTGTCATCTCACGCAGACTCTCCGTGCGGCCGTTCGTGAACTTCTTCACCAGGGAGCCCTTCAGCTCCAACAGCTCGCCCTCGTAGGGCAGCTTCTGCAGCACCGTCCAGAATCGGCCGAAGTTGTGTATCTCCTGTCCCATGGCTCACTCCTCCCAACGTCCTTCGAACATCACACGGATGCCGCACGAACTGGCTACGTCCAGCTCCAGCTTCGCACCCTTGCTCAGCTCCCATCCGCGCAGCATGTAGATGCGGTCGCACCCCAGCAACAGACCGATGTCCGCACGCATGTGCTCCTTCCAGTGTGCCTCCTGCGACACTCCGTTCTCAAACGGGTTCACTGCCTCGTAGCCCTTCAACTCCAGATAACGGGCCGCCTGCCCGAAGGCGCTCACACGCTCCGACATCTCGTGGTGGGCTATCGCGCCGCTGATGTATACTCTTTCTTTCTTCATCGCCTATGCCTTTTTCTGTCCGTTTTTCCAACCTTCGTACGACAGTACGTCCGTCACCTTCGTCTCGTTCACGGCAGCTATCTCATAGTCCACCGCCCAGCCTCTCGTCGCTTCCACAAACTTATCCACGGCGCCGGGCAGGTCCGAAGCCTCCACCAGCATCTGCGTCGTCGTGCGCTTCGCCTCACCCGTCCGTTCGTCTGCCTCGTAGACGTACAGCTTCACCTTATACCAACGCTCCGCGTCCGCGTCACGGCTCAGTATCAGCTCGCTGTAGTTCGCCCGTTTCACGTCCGACACGGTCATCACTCCACGCACCAGAGGCCTCTTCTCATCGATCATGCGGCTCTCCGCTTCCGTAAAGCTCAACGCGTTCACCAGGTACGTCTCCGTCACTTGTCTTTCTTGCCCGTTCGCCTCAGTCTTGACGTAGCGAACCTTGCATTCAAACCAACTCGTTTCCATTTTTCTTTCTTTTTTTAAGTTATACATATTTGTTTTCGTCTTTCAGACTCTTTGCCTATACGCCCTTCCGGCTCCCAGCCGGGCTCTCGCTCTCGTTATACACCTCCACGGCCTTCTCCGCCCATATCGTATAGTACTCGCTCACCTGACCGGCGTAGCGACCCTGGCAGTAGGCACGGTAGCCCAGTGTACGTATCTTCACGCCCGTCGCGTATTTCAGACGTATCGCCGGCTTGCCTATCGGCTTGCCCTTGTCCTCCTGGCTCACGAAGATGAACGTCTTACGCCGGAACCGTTGTATCAGTGACATCGTCAACTGGTATTCCCAACCAGCCTCGTAGGCGAACTGGTACGAGTCCACAATCACGAACTTCGCACTCTTCGGCTTCGCCAGCCGTTCCTCCAGGGCGGCCATGTCACCGTCCACTATCAGCCGGAACTTGCCCTGCACCTCGCTCATCTTGAACTGCGCCAGCCTCTGCTGCATGCTCAGGCCAACACCTTCCTCCAGACTCACGTACAGCAC
>CAVHNA010000243.1:0-2579 GCA_963637205.1 Bacteroidaceae bacterium | reverse complement strand
CCGACACGCTCAGTCTGCGTAAGGCGGACGTGACAGGAGACGGGACCGCCGACACAGCCGATGCGGTAAAGATAATCAACAAATACGTAAACAATGAATGAGATGAAAAGAAAAGAGTACGCCAGACCGCACATGGAATGTGTGGAGCTGACCACAGCGGCGATACTGGCCGCAAGCAACGCCCTGGAGATATCCGATGACGTAGGTGACGATATTCAGCCCATACTCAGCCCGACTGTCCATAGCCCAAACCTCTGGGAGTCAGACAAAGAATAACACCACGCCAAAGGCGGACCGACATTTTTACATGCCGAAAGCGACATAGCAGTGATGGCAAAGTCAAGATATGACTTTGCCATCACTATCGTTTCACACGATGAAGAGTGTCAACCACCGGCACAGGCGCATCCTATTGCGTCTTTAGGATAAAAACCTGCACGCTGACTGTCGTCAAAGCGGACGAATCCAGATGTTCCTGAAGCTGATGGGCTCGCTGGGGTCGCCGTGAGCTTGCAGTCTAATAGGACCGTCGCCGTGCACGACGGTGCGCGGAAGTCCTATGAACTCGGTGGTACCGTATATCTCGGTATGGTTCTGTACGATGATGCCGTTGTGCAGTATCGTAATGTAAGGACGATACAGATATGTGCCGTCCTCCTTGAATACCGGTGCGGTGTAGATGATATCGTAGACATTCCACTCGCCTGGCTTCTTCGTGGCGTTAACCAAAGGTCCTGTCTGCTTGTAGATGCTTGTAGCGGAACCTTGTGCGTATGTGTCGTTGTCGTAGCTGTCAAGTATCTGCACCTCGTACATGTCCTGCATGAACACGCCGCTGTTGCCGCGCGACTGGCTCTCGCCGGAAATGTTCTCGGGGCATCTCCACTCCAAATGAAGCTGGTAGCTCCCGAACTTGCGTTTTGTCACAATGTCCCCACTTGGCTTGTTCACTGTCATAACGCCATCGTGGACATCCCACCCGGCTGCGGTGCCGTCGGACTTCTGCCACTCATCCAGGTTGGTGCCGTCAAAAAGTACGATGGCATCTGAGGGGGCTTTCAGCGACACCTCATCACCCGGAGAAACTTTCTTGGGCTGCGGTGTCCAGTTCTCCGTCATGGCATTGTTCATCTCAGCCGTCCGCGGGTACTTGGCGGTGAACTCGTCGTATGAAGCATTGACGGTGGCTACACTCTTTTGTATCGCCGACAGCATGTCATCAGTGCCAAAGCATTCTATGGTGAACCAACCTTTATAACCGATAGACAGCATTCGCTTGACGACCTTGCCTATAGGAACGACTCCGTCTCCAAGAGCCGTGGAAGCAAAGTCTTCCGTAGACTTGCAGTCCTTCAAATGCACATGTCTTATCTTTCCGTAGAAATGGTTCTCAACGTCTGTTATATCATCACCTGCTCGCAAGCAGTTGCCTGTATCAAACACATAACCAAGGGAGGGCACTGCAGCGAACATCTTGTCAAGAGAGGATGTGTTGAAACAGGGAGACTGACTGTTTCCTTCGTTCTCAACCATAACCCTGCGCCCTTCGTCGGCAGCAAGCTTGACGAATCTCTGTATTCGGTTATATAGTTGTCCTTCGTCCACGGATGACGTTTTCTTGTCCATCGAGCCAAACACCACCAAGACCCTTTCAAAATTGTTCTCGGTCATGAACTTGAGGCACTCCGACATCTCTTTCTCCATGTCACCTTTACGGAAATCTATGTTGGCGACAGCGCATGAGTGGTTGAAGCCTATCTCGTCAAGATCATGCAGACGGTCAGCCTTAATGTTCACCGGGACATCGACTCCAGTCACGCCGGCATCAAACACCTGCTTGGCAGCCTCTTTGAAAGAGAGCTTCTTCTGCGTAGCCACATCTTCAATATGAGCGGTAAAGACGGAAATACGCTTGTCATGTGCATACGCGCTAATGGCGCACAACATCAATAGCGATAATAATATCTTCTTCATAGTCTGTGTTACTTTTCCGATGCAAAGTTACTCTTTTTTACCGAAACACAACCGCGTCTCGCAAACAGAATTTATGGATTTGAACGTTACAAGTTTAGTTTTACATCCTTGCCGAACGGAGCCAACGACAGCCCTGCCATCTTGAAGTGCTGTTTGGCGAACGGTATGCCGATGATGGTAATGAAGAGTAATACTCCGAAGAAGATGTGCATCAGCCAAGCCCACAAGCCACCGAAGATCAACCAGATGATGTTGAGAGGCAACGTGATGCAACCGCTTGGGCTGTCGCAATTCCTAACCTCGGTACCGAACGGCCACAGACAGAGCAAACCTATCTTGAAGGTCTGCAATGCTACCGGAATGCCGATGATGGTACAAGCCATTGCCAGACTTCCTGTAAAATATCCGATGGCTGCTTCAAGTCCACCGAAAAGCCACCACAAAAGATTTCCAATTATTCTCATTGTCTTTTTCTTTGATTAGTTTATTGCAAAAGTAATACTAAAACGTCAAAGAAACGGTATACATCAAGATAAATAATACTATCGTAACGTTTTTCGATATATCCCCGCAGGTGCCACCAGGAGGAGCGTTTCCGTGAAATG
>CAVHNA010000242.1:0-2582 GCA_963637205.1 Bacteroidaceae bacterium | reverse complement strand
ATGTATGAGAGAGAAGGCGTATTGACACCACTTGTTGTGGAATATGCTTCGTAGGATACGGAACTTCCAGTCCGTGTCACCAAGTCCGTCACCATGGGCAAGGTAGAACAACTTATCTGTGATTTCCACTGTCAATGGTTGACGGTGTATCTGCACTCCACACTCATTGCTGAGATAGTCACCGCACCAGATGTCATGGTTGCCAGTGAAGAAATGCACCTCCACGCCCATGTCCGTAAGTTCAGACAACTTACCCAGAAAACGACTGAAGCCTTTCGGCACGACATTGCGGTATTCATACCAGAAGTCGAACATATCGCCAAGCATATACACCGCCTGCGCCTTGTCTTTGATGTCGTCAAGGAAACGGCACAGCCGACGTTCTTGCTGGCGTGTATGACTAAGAGCCCTACTGCCCAAATGAGCGTCACTTATGAAATATACGCACTTCATCCGTCAATTCATAAAAAACCAAGTTCCATCTTCGCTTCCTCGCTCATCATGTCCTTGTTCCATTCAGGTTCAAATACAAGTTGTACATTGACCTTGGAAATGCCCTCCACAGCTTCAAGCTTCTGGCGCACGTCCTCAACGATAAAGTCGGCAGCTGGACAGTTAGGTGCTGTAAGCGTCATGTCCACATCCAAAGCGGAGCCGTCGTCGCTAAGTTCTATACGGTATATAAGTCCCAAATCATATACATTGACAGGAATCTCCGGGTCGTATACCGTTTTCAGAATCTCTATCACCCGCTCTTGTTTCTTCAGTATATCCTCATTCATAATTTTCCTTCGTCTCTGTAACTGTAATAGTTGCCGTTACCCAATATCACATGGTCTACGAAACTAATGTTCATAATCTTGCATGCTGACATCACGTTCTCCGTAAGTCTGTCGTCTTCTCTGCTCGGACGTAACGTACCGCTTGGATGGTTGTGGCACAAAGCAATGATGGTGGACTGCGAGAGAAGCGTGTGACGCAACAGTTCACGCACATCCACATAAGTACCTGTGAGTCCACCTCTGCCAAGCAGTACAGACCCTTGTACATGCATGCTGTGGTTCATGAGCAGAAGACGGCATTCCTCCACCGTCAAATCCTGCATTATCGGTTGGAAATAGTGGAAGATGTCTATAGATGACTCTATCTTCTGAGTCTCCTGCCACTCCTCTGTCATACGTCTGTTGGCAAGCTGGCACGCCGCCAATATGGTGATGGCCTTGGCTTCGCCCAAGCCTTTGTAACGCATAAGGTCTTTGACAGAAGCCTTGCCCAAAAGCCGAAGGCTGTCCCCATAGTCGGAAAGCACGTTACGCATCAGTTGCACAGCGGACACGCCAGGCACGCCACTGCCTATGAGTATGGCCAACAACTCGGCCTTGCTCAGCGAAGCTGCACCGTGTGCCGTCATTTTTTCGCGCGGTCTGTCGTCTTCTGCCCACGACTTTATGGATGTGCTCTTCTCTTCCATCACTTGTAAAAATTGTCTTTGAACGCCTGCATCTCCTCGTTTTTCCCACGGGCACATCTCTGCCACCAGGCACGGATAAAGCCTGTGCCGTATCCTATAAGCTGAACAAATGACGCCAACATACTAAGGCCTCCAATATGGACGCTACGGTTACGCACGCTGCTGTCAGCGAATACAAGCAGTGAAAAAAACAACAACGGAGCAAGTGACAGCGCAACACCACAGAGCCCGACGGACTTGTCCGACAGCGTCATCACGGTCAAAGAAAGCAAGAAAAGCGCAATCATGGCGCACACCCCTACTGTAAACACAGCCGGAAGCAAATGCACAAGCTTTAGCGTCCCCGGGTGACGTTTGTTCAGGTTGATGCGCGCTATACCGCTGTTGTGTACCTGCTTGAAGAACTTCCTCATGTCCGTCCTGCGTTTATGCCATACCCACGCCTCAGGGAAAAGACGACAACGAGCCCCACTTTCATAGATGCGGATGCTGAAATCTATGTCCTCTCCGAAGCGCATGTCGGAGAACCCTCCCAAAGAAGCGTAAAGCGAAGACCGTATGCCCATGTTGAACGAACGCGGATAGAACTTCTTGTCCATTTGTTTGCGTCCTCCACGTATGCCACCGGTAGTAAGGAAAGATGTCATGCTGTAACTGATGGCTTTCTGTACGGGCGTAAAACTGCTATGCGCCCTGTCCGGACCGCCCCAAGCGTCTGCCGGCGATTTGGCAAGTTCGTCGTCTATAGCCTGAAGATACCCTGCCGGCAGCACGCAGTCGCTGTCCAATACTATCAGGTACCCGCCCTGACTGTGCTCAGCTCCATAATTGCGAGCCTTTGCTGGACCTTCATTGTCTTTACGGAAATACTTTAGCGACAGCCTGTCGGCATACCTGTTCACCACGCCCTCGCATGTCTCTGTGGATCCGTCCTCCACTATCACCACCTCAAAATCGGAACATGTTTGCACAACGAGGCTTTGAAGAAGCTCATCCACCTCGTCGGGTCTGTTGTATACAGGTATTATCAGGGAATATTTCATTTTCCTATCAAAAATATGGCCGGCACCTTGGAGAGATCCGGCAACGTGACACCTTTCCACTCCTGTAC
>CAVHNA010000241.1:0-2607 GCA_963637205.1 Bacteroidaceae bacterium | reverse complement strand
TACTGCTCGGCGATATCGGTAGTACTGCTTTTCAATATCAGTAGTACTGCTTTTCAGAATCGGTAGTACTGCTCTGACAGGTGCATTTTTCTACAAAAAATTTATCCAGTTGTCGGGCGTGACAACGACTTTCTCTTTCACGCTATATGTTTCGGAAAAGACGGGCGGAAATTTGGCGTTGCCCTTTTTGGGATTCCACTTTATCTCAAAGAGGGAGAACTGTCCGTCGGATTCCTCTACATAGTCTATCTCCTGCTGCCGTGTGGTACGCCAGAAATAACTGTTGACGTTTCGCCCGGCAGTCTGGTTGGCTTTCAACCGCTCGGAGATGATGAAGTTTTCCCACAATGCGCCTATGTCCGAACGCATTGAGAGGGGGGCGAAGTTGTTGAGTATGGCGTTGCGGATACCGTTGTCATGGAAATAAATCTTCTTGCTCCGCTTCAGTTCGTTCCGTATGTTGCGGCTGAAAGCGTTCAGCCTGAATATGATGTAGCACTTCTCCAGCAAGTCTACGTACTTCTCTATTGTCTTGCTGTCTGTACCTGTCGTTTGCGCCAGTTCGTTGTACGAGACCTCGCTCGTCACCTGTAATGCCAAGGCGGTGAGCAGTTTCGGGAGCAGCACAGGACGGCGTATGCCCTCCAGCTCCAGCAGGTCCTTATAGAGATAACTGTTGGAGAGGTTCACAAGGAGCTCCTTTGCATCGGCGGAATTGGTTACGATGTCGGGGTAGGAACCGTATATGAGTCGTGTCTCCAACGTCTGCTTTACTGCCAGAAGGCCTTGCGACGCCAACAGCTCTCCGGTGGACAGAGGAAACAGATGGTACTCGAACTTGCGTCCGGTGAGTGGCTCGTTGAGTTTGCTTTGCAACTCCAATGACGACGAACCGGTAACCATCAGTTGTACGTCGGGGAAGTTCTCGATGATGATTTTCAGTGTAATGCCTATGTCCGGCACACGCTGTGCCTCGTCTATAACCACTATTTTGTTTTGTCCTATTAGCAGTTGCAGCTCCCTAAGATTGGCTTTTGCCAGCATCTCCTTCACTTCTGGCTCGTCGCAGTTGAGCGTAAGTGCGGACTCGTTTCTTCCCTTCAGTATCATGCGGAACATGGTGCTCTTGCCCACTTGCCGTGCTCCGATAACGATTATGGCCTTACCTTTAAAGAGATGTCGCTCTATTACGTCTTGCAGTTTTCTTCGTATCATATTCCTCTTTTTGCCCTTTGTTTGCATTGCAAAGTTACGTAAAAATCTCCCTAATCCAAAAAAACACTGTAACTTTTCGGATTATAATCCAAAAAAACACTGTAACTTTTCGGATTATAATCCAAAAAAACACTGTAACTTTTCGGATTATAATCCAAAAAAACACTGTAACTTTTCGGATTATAATCCAAAAAAACACTGTAACTTTTCGGATTATAATCCAAAAAAACACTGTAACTTTTCGGATTAGGCGTGTTTTGGGTTGCCTGTAAGGTACTCTGCCCATTAAAAAACATCGCCATATTCCCAACAATGCGAATCAGTAGACGGGGAGTTTACGGACAGTTAACGGCTGGTTAACGGAAATGACCGTTAGTTAACGGCTGGTTAGCGGGCCGTCTGTGATTTGTGCGCCTTTGGGGCTGAATTTGCTGTTTGTTCTGTGATAAATGGGGCGGAGGCGATGCCGTCTCGTACTTTATTGCTACTTTTGTCTTATCTTTGCATTTTAGGATGCTATATATATAATGTATAATATGACAAAAGAGGACAAAGATATGAACTGGAAGGTCTTGGACAGTAAGTATCTGTTCAAGCGTCCGTGGCTCACGGCGAGGGTGGACAAGGTGGAACTGCCTACCGGGGCTGTCATCAACGAGTATTATATTCTGGAATATCCCGAATGGGTCAACACCATTGCCATCACCAAAGACGGCAGGTTCATTTTCGTCCGCCAATACCGGCACGGCATCGGCAAGACTGTCAACGAGCTTTGCGCTGGCGTGGTGGAGGAGGGAGAAGAACCTGTGGATGCCGCCAAACGCGAATTGCTGGAGGAGACGGGCTTTGGCGGAGGCAACTGGACTCCGTGGATGACCATTTCCGCCAATGCCAGCACTCACACCAACCTTACCCACAGCTTCCTCGCCACGGATGTGGAGCAGGCCGGTACGCAGCATCTTGACAAAGGCGAGGACATCAAAGTTAGGATATTCACTCGCGACGAGGTGCTGGAGATGCTGCGCCAGGGTGAGGTCTGGCAAAGCTTAATGGCGGCTCCGCTGTGGAAATACTTCGCTGAGGTAGGGACGTTATAAGGCATGTACCGGTGCGCGGTAGGCAAATGTTGCAGATGCGCGCCACATTTGACGGTATATTATTTCCTGCTCAAGGATAATTTTGTTAACTTTGTAGCGTAATAATTAACCGGCAACGATGTTCTTATGATTATCAATGACCTTCAACGCCTCCGTTGGCAGATACTCGACGAGGCTCTTCGCGACCCTGTTACCGAGTATTTCATGGGTGTGCGCACCAAGACCAATGAGACAGGCAACACCAGAAGTCTGATTTATCATGTCAACCAAAAACTGAAGACTTACAACAAGGAAT
>CAVHNA010000240.1:0-2617 GCA_963637205.1 Bacteroidaceae bacterium | reverse complement strand
AAACATTTTTTTCTCGCTAATACAATTTTTATCCACACCGATTTTCTACTGAGCCATTCTCATTACAAGCGCAGCAGGTACAGGCAAAGCTGGCTTGGAACGGCCCACGGCCATCAGGCTTGTATGAACGGCTTCTTTATTTTCAATCTACCATATAACACCAAAGGAGACGGTATACCTAAACGGATACCGCCTCCTTTGGTTAATTCTATACGTATATACCTACGGAATCACTTTCTATGCGAAGCAGAGTAGTTGATTCTAAGAGCCCACGACTCGCGTAGAACCTGCTTTATGTCGGTGATATAACCCATCTGGGTACGTTGGTCAGCCTTGATGGAGATAACCTGTTCAGCTTGGTTGGCCATACCCTGACGTTCAGCGGCGACGAAATCCTTTACCTCACGCGGTTCCGCATAGCGGTCGTTGAGCTGAATACGAGTACCACTACCCATCTGTGCACGAAGCGCATCTGTAGGAGGACCTACATAGATATACGACACTGCAGACTTCTTCTCCAACTTCTCCAGTTCTGTACCCTGCGGAATGGTGAACTTCACCTTGAGAGTGACCTCACGCATAGAGGTAACAGTCATGAAGAAGAACAAGACCGTAAACACCAAGTCGGGAAGAGACGAGGTATTTATCTCGGGCATTTCCCTTTTCTCTTTTTTCTTGAATCCTGCCATAACTATTGTCCTCCGTATTTTTTAGGTTCAGCCTCAGAGATGTTCTGCGGATAGTACTGACGTACGGCAGCCTTCTCCTCATCCTTGAGGAACTGGTATTCGCGTCCGAACTTCTGTTTGGAGAGTTCGTTTCTCAGCTCGTTGTATGCAGCCACCAACTCGTTCTGTACCATGAAGTACTGGTTGTATGGCGTGCCGCGGTCGGTCTGTACGGATACCACATGCTTGTCGGTAACGAAGCACTGTCCCAGCAAATCGATATTCTTGACATGCTTCTCCGGCCACTTGCTGCTGTTCTGTTCATTCTTAACGAAATCCTTCACACGTTGTCTCAGTGTAGAAGGGTCGCAATATCCGCTGCTTGTCTCATCCTTAACCCACAGCTCTCCAGACGCATTAAGCCTGACAAAAAGGATATTACGTGACTTAATATCCATTGTGGCATCCTGCTGATCCTGTTCTGGCGGACGAGGAAGGCGACGAGCCAATCCCATATCCGTATCCATAGAGGTGGTGACGAGGAAGAAGATAAGCAACATGAAAGAAATATCCGCGGTAGAAGTGGTGTTCAGACCGGGCATCTTTCTTTTCTTTTTTGCCATATCTCTCTACTTTAACGATTAAACCTTTTTATATTATTTGCTGGCACTCTTTGTAAGCACTCCAGACATGCTGACAGCTACAGCGGCAGCGGCAGCAACCATAAGTATACCGATAGAGATGCAGAACGCATCGACCACAGTAACCCATGCGGCAGAAGTGACAGTACCGTCGGCAGCGGTGAAATCAGTCTCCCCAAGTCCGCATACTGTACCTATCACAAGGGATGCGACAAGAAGTAAGACGGTAATAGTGGTTATCTTGCCTCTGGGGACACCTGTAGTAGCCGCCGTGTCATTGCCTTTATTGATTTGCACGCTGCGAACCACGCTCCACAGGGTAAGAACCGATGTGACAAGTGTAAGTATATACATAAGCCACATGATTACATCCGTGAGCATAGGCTCGTTGTAGTCTCCTACCGGATTATTGTAGCCGATGGTGAGGAAAGCACCAAAACAGACTAAGACAATACCGACACAAACGTACAGCGCCATCTTGGAAATTTTTTCAATCTTCATAATCTCTCCTCTCTTATAATAAAGAAACGGTTTAGCGCGATTCTATCACTTCTTGCACTTGTCGGACTTCACGCACATAGCGAGGAGTTCCTGGGCAGCCTCTTCCATATTACCTGTAAGAGACTCTACCTTGGCAAGGATGTAATTGTAGAATACCTGAAGTATAAGGGCGACGATAATACCGAAGATGGTGGTAATCAAGGCGACCTTCATACCGCCGGCGACGACAGTTGGGCTGATATCACCAGCACGCTGGATGTCATCGAACGCCATGACCATACCAATCACAGTACCCAAGAATCCGAGAGAAGGAGCCATGGCGATGAAGAGGGTGATCCATGAGCAGTTCTCCTCAAGATATGAACCCTGAACCTCAGCCTCCATGTTGATGGAACGCTCTATAGTACCGATATCGTTACGGTCTTCACTACCGAGGCATTCCATTGCCTTGCGGCTAACCTGTGCCACAGGTCCGCGGGTAGCTTTGCACAATGCGAGGGCATCTGCTATCTTGCCTGCGCCCACGAGAGCGGCAAGGTCTGCGACAAACTTACGTGTGTTAATCTGAGCGAGGCTCAAGTAAACGACACGCTCAATACAGAAAGCAAGACCGAGGACAAGGGCGATGGCAACAAGAGACATGAAGCCTGCGTCACCCTCAATGTACTTTGTCTTAAGAGTCTTGAAAATTCCCTCTTCCTGCTCCTCTACGATTGGAGCGGCATCGGCGACAGCCTCTTCTGTGGCAGTAGTGTCTTCGGCAATGGTGTCAGCGGCAGCTGTATCAACCACTGCTTCTGTAGCCTC
>CAVHNA010000239.1:0-2636 GCA_963637205.1 Bacteroidaceae bacterium | reverse complement strand
GTATTCCCCGCTGGGTGGTGTACGCTGAAGTGAACAAATAATATGATAATCAAATAGCAATTAACAAGATAAGCGTTTGGCTTAGATAAAAAAGATATGGGATTATTACAAGAAAAGTTTAAGGAATACAGAGTACCGCAGTACTACATGGAAAAGGGTGTATACCCCTATTTCCGCGAGATAGACAGCGCTCAGGACACCGAAGTGCTGATGGACGGTAAGAAAGTATTGATGTTCGGATCTAATTCCTATATGGGACTTACTTACGACAAGCGAATCATCGACGCTGCCATCAAGGCGACGTTGAAGTATGGTACGGGCTGCGCAGGCTCTCGTCTGCTCAACGGAACGTTGGACATCCATCTGCAGCTGGAGCGTGAGCTCGCTGAGTTCGTAGGCAAGGACGAGGCTCTTGTATTCCCCACCGGATTTACGGTGAACGAGGGCGTCATCGCCTGCCTCACAGGCCGCAAGGACTACATAATCTGCGATGACCGCGACCATGCCTCCATTGTGGACGGCCGCCGTCTGTCGTTCTCCACACAACTGAAGTACAAACACAACGACATGGACGATCTGGAGAAGCAGCTCAAGAACTGTGACCCCAACGCTATCAAGCTGATTGTTGTGGATGGCGTCTTCTCCATGGAGGGTGATTTGGCCAAGTTGCCCGACATCGTTCGTCTGAAGGAAAAATACAACGCCAGCATCATGGTCGACGAAGCTCATGGCTTGGGCGTATTCGGCAAGCAGGGACGCGGCGTATGCGACCACTTCGGCTTGGCCGACAAGGTGGACATCATCATGGGAACCTTCTCCAAGAGCTTCGCTTCCATCGGCGGTTTCGTCGCATCGGACCACGACACCATCAACTGGCTCCGTCACAACGCCCGCTCCTACATATTCCAGGCCAGTAACACGCCGGCAGCTACGGCAGCCGCTATCGAGGCGCTTCACATCATCAAGAGCGAACCCGAGCGTCAGGCTCACCTATGGGAGATTACGAACTACGCGTTGAAAGAGTTCCGCAACCGCGGCTTCGAGATTGGCGATACTGAGAGTCCTATCATACCTCTTTATATACGTGACACGGACAAGACCTTCGAGGTGACCCGCGCCGCCTTCGACGAGGGAGTTTTCATCAACCCCGTTGTGCCGCCCGCATGTGCTCCTCAAGACACGCTGGTGCGCTTCGCCCTCATGGCGACACACTCCAAGGAGCAAGTAGACCTCGCCATCGACCGGCTTACCAAGTGCTTCAAGGAGCTCGGCATCATCAAGTGACAATCTTTTTAGTCAAGAAATAACAGGAGAGGGGACAGGCTTCGGCTTTGTCCCCTCTTTGCGTATGTTCTTCGTTCTTGCATCCGTTTGTTTCCCCGTTCTTCCGCCTCTTCGCTCCTTCCCGTCAGTCTTCCGTTTGTCGTCATACGTTTGTTCGCTGTACGTCTTTGATTTCCTACAGTGGCTGAATTCCATAGAATATCTTGTCGGAAAGCGGAAAAAGTCCCGAAAAGTTTTGTGCGTATCGGAAGTTTCATTACTTTTGCACCGTGAACGAGGGGTATTAGCTCATCTGGCTAGAGCGCGACACTGGCAGTGTCGAGGTGAGCGGTTCGAGTCCGCTATGCTCCACCACCCAATACTGAGAAGAGTTGCTTATCAAGAGCAGCTCTTTTTTTTTGTCGTGTATGCTCGGCCCTGGGTACGGCTAGTAGTGGAACACGGGGTGCTTACGTAAATAACTACTTTTTGTTGTGTATGCTCGGCAAGCGCCCAGATCTAGCGGGCGACTAAACGGATATGTTTCCTTCTTGGAAGGGAATAAATGGTGAATTGTTTCCTTCTGAAAAGGGAAAATATCTTCCTAACTAGGAAAAATGTTGGCTCTAGTCAGCGCGTGGAAATGTACGGACGAGCGAAGATTTTCGGAAGATTTATTTTTGGCTGTTTCCATTGAACCCTGGAACAAGGCCCTGAGAGGTGGAGCAGAGGCCCATTGACGCTGATGGGAAACGCGATGCTTCGCGTGGGCAGATACAATCGATTGTCCGGGCCAAAACAATCGATTGTCTGAGCCAAAACAATCGATTGTCCGAGACCATGCGAACATAGGCTCCCGCGGGAGCTTGGGATGACGTGTGACTCGCCTACCGTTTACACCCGCGAGGCGATGTGGCGGCGATACATGTCGAGGTTGGTTTCGTTGAGTATCTGGTGGATGTGGCCCAAACGCTCGTCCTGGGTGGTGAAGTTGTCTGTGGTGTTATCCTCCCTCATCTGGAAGGAGCCTTTGCCGGTGACGGGCAGATACTCGTCCCAGTAGACGGGCACGTCGTGGAAACGTCCGTCACCGCCTAACGTCGGCACGTAGGTGACACGCTCTTCGCTGCGGTAGCCATAGGCGCGTACGTTGATGGTGACATTGTCGTCCGGGGTGCGTTGTTCCTCGGTCTTCAGTACACAGTCCGTCACGCAGTCGGGGTGCTTGAAGTGATCGCTGCCCCAGAAGTTCGCCAGTGCCTCGTGTTCCCAGAAGGCACTCCGCTGCTGCATGTCGCGCCCGTAGATGTCGCTCATCGGACGTATCTGTTGGTACATGGGCACACAGAGCAGTGGCGCCATGCTGAAGTAGA
>CAVHNA010000238.1:0-2648 GCA_963637205.1 Bacteroidaceae bacterium | reverse complement strand
GACATAGACTGCGTGGTGGTGGCGAGGGACTTCTCGCCTGCACGGCAGGGCGACGGCCCCGGCATAACGCTCGCCGACACGCTGGCGAAGTCTCTTGGCAGAAGGGCTCATGTCAGCATCTTCCGTAACTTCGGCACAGCGCAACTGAAATACGCCGACGAGGAGGTGGAGTTCGTGGGAGCCAGGCGCGAGAGCTACAGCCACGACAGCCGCAAGCCTATAGTGGAGGACGGCACTCTCGACGACGACCTCAGGCGCCGCGACTTCACCATAAACGCACTGGCGGTGTGCCTCAACGCCGACCGCTTCGGACAGCTGACGGACAAGTTCGAGGGTCTGCTGGACCTGGAAGACGGCATCATAGCCACTCCGCTCGACCCCGACGTCACCTTCTCCGACGACCCCTTGCGCATGATGCGGTGCATAAGGTTCGCCACACAGCTGAGGTTCCGCATAGAGGACGAGACGCAGGAGGCTCTCACGCGCAATGCCGAACGCATTAAGATAATCTCGCAGGAGCGCATCATAGACGAGCTCAACAAGATAATGATGTCGCCTACCCCGAGCATAGGCTTCATAGAACTGAGCCGCTGCGGGCTGCTGCCGCTGGTCTTTCCCGAAGTGGCTGCGCTCGAAGGCGTGGAGGTACGCAACGGCAAGGCGCACAAAGACAATTTCTACCACACTCTGGAGGTGCTGGACAACGTAAGCCGCCATACAGACAACCTCTGGCTGAGGTGGGCGGCCCTGCTGCACGACATAGGCAAGCCCAAGAGCAAACGCTGGGAGCCCGCGGCGGGCTGGACTTTCCACAACCACAACTACATCGGGCAGAAGATGGTGACGCAGATATTCCGCCGCATGAAATTGCCGCTCGACGAGAGGATGGAGTACGTGGCCAAGCTGGTGGCGCTGCACATGAGACCCATAGCCATAGCCGACGACGAGGTCACCGACTCGGCGGTCAGACGACTGCTCTTCGAGGCGGGGGAAGACATAGAAGACCTGATGACACTCTGCGAGGCGGACATCACCAGCAAGAACCAGTTGAAGAAAAAACGTTTCCTGGAGAACTTCCAGCTCGTCAGGGAGAAGCTTGCGGACCTCACCGCCAGGGACAACTACCGCACTTGGCACAACCCCATATCGGGAGACGAGATAATGAAGACCTTCGGCCTGGGACCGTGCAGGGAGATAGGAGTGCTGAAACAGGCCGTCAAGGACGCTATATGGAACTCCGAGATACCCAACGACTACGAAGCGGCGCTCCATTACATGATGGAGAAGGCGAAGGAGATGGGACTGGAAAAAATAACGTAACACCCAAATACCAACCAACATGCTAACTACCCTATTATTCGCGGCGTTGTCATGGCTTCCTGACAATGAACCGCTGCCGGTACACCCGGTGCCCACGGAACGGCAAGTGAAGTGGAACGAGACGGAATTCTATGCTTTCTTCCACTACGGAATGAACACCTTCACCGACAAGGAATGGGGATATGGCAACGAGGACGAGGCTCTGTACGCGCCTCTGCTGCCGCCCGACCCCGAACAATGGCTGAGAGCAGTGAAGGCCGCCGGCATGAAGGGCGGCATAGCCGTGGTGAAGCACCATGACGGCTTCTGCCTCTGGCCCACCGCCACCACCACACACAACATCACCAAAGCCGGGAACGAGAACGGCAGGAACGCCAACATTCCCGAACTATTCGCCAAGGCGGCACGCAAGCTGAAGATGAAGTACGGATTCTACGTCTCGCCCTGGGACCGCAACTCGGCTTTCTACGGTGACGACAACTACGTGACGGACGTCTTCATGCGGCAGTGCGCGGAGCTGGCCGAGTATGGCAGCGACCAGTTCGAGATGTGGTTCGACGGCGCCAACGGCGGCACAGGATACTACGGCGGCAAGAACTCCGTGGTGAACGTGGACAGGGATATCTATTACGACATTCCCAACATACGCGACTCCATACACTCCACATGCCCCGGCTGCGTGATGTGGGGCGAAGGAGGCGAAGCCAGATGGATAGGCAACGAAGAGGGCTACTCCTCCGAGACGTGCTGGTCCATGATAGACCGCGGATACGTCAGCAACGCCGAACTCACGGAGGGACAGATGGACGGATGGCTGTGGGAGGCCGGTGAGAGCGACGCCAAAATCACGGACCTGGGATGGTTCTGGCACGAACAGGAGACGGTGAAAAGCGCGGAGCGCATCTTCCGCATGTATCTGGAGACCGTGGGGCGAAACGCCACGCTGATACTCAACTGCCCGCCCGACAGACGGGGACTACTCCCCGACTCCACCGTGGCGAGGCTGCGTCAGGTGGGAGAACTCCTGCGGCAGCGTCTGGGCAACGACCTCGCACGCAAAGCCAAAGTGGAAGCGTCGCAGGTACGCAAGGCCGGCAAGCACAGGCGTTACACCGCCTCTTGCCTCACCGACGGCAAGAAGGACACTTACTGGGCCACCGACGACGGCGTGACACAGGCCACCCTGACGTTCAGCTGGAAAAAGCCGCAGACGCTGAGGTACGTCATGCTGCAGGAATATATCCGCAAGGGGCAAAGGGTCAAGTCGTTCTGCATAGAGACCAGCCGCGACGGCGTGCACTGGGAGCGGCAGGCTCCCGGCATAGCGC
>CAVHNA010000237.1:0-2653 GCA_963637205.1 Bacteroidaceae bacterium | reverse complement strand
GGGTATGAGAGAGTCTTGCGGTTGTCGCAGTAGAAAGGGCTTTTCCATCCGCTCGCCCATGTGAACGGGTTGGTGGGTTGTAACTTGATGGCTTTTACTTTCAGCAGTTTGGCTGCAAAAATCATTTCCAGATTATTCATGTCCTTGTATATTTAGGTGTTTATTCTCAACGCTTCAGCCTTGCAAAGGTACGAAAATTATTCAAAATGGGACGCCGCCCCCACAAGTTTATTGGTTATTTCAAGTACGAGCGCCGTCTCGAATCCTTTGGCCAAAGCAAACCTAGCGAGTTTCGCTTTTCTGGTATAAGGGTCCGAGTCTTTGACGGTGCGGTTTTTCTGCGTCAGTATCTTTGTGAGTATTTCCGTATATTCCGTGTTGTCTATGCTGTCTAGTGCGGAATGCACGTCGCAGTCGTCTATCCGCTGAAGGCGCAGCGACTGGGCAATCTTGACTTTCCCCCAACTGTAGTAGCGCAGCCTGTCATGGCAGAATGCTATGGCGAACCTTGAATTGTCAATGTATTTCTCTTTCTCAAGATACAGGATAGCTTTTTCGGTGTCGTCGGGAGACAGCCCTGCCTTTGTCAGTCTGTTGCGTATGTCGAAAGAGGAATGCTCCGCTGTGCTGCAAAGCCGAGCCATCATGTTCAACACCTGTTCGTATGTCTTTTCTTTAGTCATGTTTGAGAGTATGTAAGGGTTGCGGACACTATTCTTGGGTTGCCGAACCTGTCTTGTGAGGTGCGTATATCCGTGAAGTGGTTGCGGATGAAGATGTCGCCTACCTCACTGACGTATGTGCGGTTGCACTCCAGATATATGCGTCCGTTGACACGGAGGTGCTGTACGGCGTATTGCGCAATAGCTCTGTAGAACAGCAAAGGGTCTTGGTCCGGGACGAAAAGCGCAAGGTGCGGCTCGTGTTCCAGTACATGTCGTTCCATTTCGGCAGCTTCGCTCTGGCAGACATAAGGCGGATTGCTGACTATGACGTCCCACGTGCAGTCGGTAGGCTGTGGGTGCAGAATGTCGTTATTGACAAAAGACACTCGGGCGTTGAGGTCCTTCGCATTGTCAGACGCTACGGCGATGGCCTCTTCAGAGATGTCCATAGCCGTGGCGGAAAGTCCTTTTAGGGCAAGCGATATGGCTATGCACCCGCTTCCAGTGCCTATGTCCAAAACACTGCAAGGTGCTTGCACCTCGGACAGAACTGTGGCCACCAAGTCTTCTGTCTCTGGACGTGGGATAAGTACGCCTGGCGTTATTCGGAAAATGTGTCCGCAGAAGTCGGCTTCCCCTAAAATATATTGTACGGGTTCGCCTTGCAACAGTCTGGAGACAATATTCTCTAGTTTTGCACGCTCCTGTAGGGATAATTTCTTATCTTTGCCTATGAGAACTTGTGAGGGAGAAAGCCCGAACGCTTTTTCCATCACCAGCATGTAGACGGCTCTCGCTTCACGGGCATCGTACACGCCCTGCAGCTGTTGGACATAATTCATGTGACAAAGTTAGCGAGATATTTTGGAACAGAGGTAGGAAACAATAATAAAAAACGACATGACAGGTATAGTTGAGGAAGACATCAAATACATGAAGCGGTGCTTGCAACTGGCGCATTGCGGTGAGGTGGGAGCTCCGCCAAATCCGATGGTGGGTGCGGTGATAGTGTGCGGCGGAGAAATAATAGGGGAAGGATACCACATACGTTGTGGCGGTCCGCACGCTGAGGTAAATGCGATTGCTTCAGTAAAGGACGAATCGCTGTTGCCTGTAAGTACAATATACGTGAGCTTGGAGCCTTGCGCCCATTACGGCAAGACTCCTCCTTGCGCAGACCTCATAATCAGGAAACGGATTCCGCGGGTGGTGATAGGATGCCAAGACCCTTTTGCCAAGGTCAACGGGCTGGGCATACGCAAATTGAGAGATGCCGGGATAAACGTCACGGTGGGAGTGCTGGAGGACGAATGTCTCTGGCTCAACAGGCGTTTCGTCACCTTCCACCAAAAGAAACGTCCGTGGGTTACGCTTAAGTGGGCCCAGAGCAAAGACGGCTATATGGACGCAGGACATGGGAACGGAGAAAAAGCCACTCTTTTTTCCACTCCGTTCACGCAGACTCTCGTGCACAGGATGAGAGCCATGAACAAAGCCGTCATGGTGGGCACCAATACGGCACTTTACGACAATCCTTCCCTTACGACACGTTTGTGGAGTGGGGACAATCCTTTGCGCATCACCATAGACAGACATAATGTCTTGCCGAAAGCGTTGCATATCATGGATGGGACGGTGCCGTCTCATATATACAGAAATGCGGACTTACCTGAAATCTTGTCAGACCTTTACGAGAGAAATGTGCAGACGTTGATGGTGGAGGGCGGAGCCAAGCTGCTTGAGTCTTTTATCTCGGAAGGACTGTGGGACGAAGCGAGGGTGGAGACAGCACCGTTTGAGCTTTCCAGTGGAGTGCATGCGCCTTCTACCCAACAGATGAGGCTCCTTTCGGAGGGTATATTTGACGCACGTAAGATACAAACGTTAATACCGCAAAACAGCCGACGCACAAACGAAAAACGCATGTGAATGTGGTAACTATTCAGCAATATGTACAAATCCAATTTCGTCTTACCCCGAAGTTGACG
>CAVHNA010000236.1:0-2700 GCA_963637205.1 Bacteroidaceae bacterium | reverse complement strand
ACCGTCCGAGCCCCCTTGAGAGCCAGAAGCTGACGTGTCCGAGCCGCTCGGCGTGTCGGAAGAACCTGATTGGTCGGAGGATGCGGAGCTACCGTCACCGCTTCCCGAGTCAACGGTGTCAACGGAGCCGCTCTTCTTCTTAAGGGAGGCAAGGTCGACAATGTCTACGCCCTCCTTCACAGCCTTGAGGGTGGCGGCTTGGATAGCGCGGCTCGTCACGAGGTTGAACTCGGCCATTGAACGGAGGTTCTCGAAGTCGTCGCCGGGAGAGAAGAGCATGTTAACCTCCTTGATGTTATCTTCCGTGAAGCCCTTGAACGTGAGCGCAGGCTCGCAGGCAATGGAGATGCTGAATATGCCAAGCTCGCCGAACTCTACCTTGTAACCGTTGAGCAGCTGCTCTACCAGACAGGTGCAGGTGTCGCTCACCACACCTTTCACCGTACCGCGGGAGAATACGCCGTTGTGGTCGGCTATGTGCTTCACGAACTCGTCAAACGACATTACCTTCCTCACCTGGTTCCTGGCGTAAACCATTTCCTCGGTGTCATCCTTCAGGGGGTTCTTCCACAAATAGGTAGAATAGTCTATCATAAGTTGTCGCCCGTCGCCGGTACGGGACTTGGCGTTTACGCAAACGTTCGTTGCGCCCGGCAGGAGTTAAACAATATCGCAGACGGTACGTCGTCGGCAGGCGCCTTGCCTCTGATTTCCGCATTTGCGATGACGCTGCAAAGGTAATAAGGCGAAAGCGGGGAAAGCAAGGAAGAAACTTGGCTGCAACTTTCTTCTTCGTTCCATGTTGTAACCCAATAGTATATACGCAAAAAAAGAAAGCACCTATGACCATTAACATCAAGGGCGATCCAGGTACTGGCAACAGCTTTACCGAAGTCAAGATAGAAAACGTGCAGAACTACAACCACAATGTCACGACAGTTATCAACTACAATTACGGGGAGAAGCGAAAGACTGTCGTCTCCACCGACAAGGACCTGCAGAGTGCGGAATGCGAACATCTGCGGGCTGAAATCATGAACTACGTGGGCAGAGTGAAAGACTATGTGGCGAAAGAATGGAAAAACCGTTACGAGACTCTATGGACTCATATACTCTCGCTGCCTGAAGTCGCCGCGGATGTCTATAATCCCGGCAAGCAAAAAGACACCGTGTTCAACCGCAACCTCATAGCCAATATAATATATATAATGTGTAAGCGCGGAGTCATCGCCGAAGATAACGCCACCGCCCTGACCGCACTCTTGGAGAATGACAAAGACCACGCCGTCCGGGCCAAGCTACGCGAATATCCATCCGACGTGGAGATAACCCGAAAGGTGGAGGCTCTGCTGGAAAGCTGAGCCAAGGCACCGGCTTTTAAAGCCAGTACTACTGACATGGGCAAGTCAGTACTACTGACTTTCAAAGTTAGTACTACTGACATGGACGAGTCAGTACTACTGACTTTTTTACCGCAGATAATAGACATATACGCAAGTACTACTTGCAAAACCAAAATACAACATATATGAAATCCATTATGCTCGTTTTCGGAACCCGTCCAGAGGCCATAAAGATGTGTCCTTTGGTAAAGGAACTCCAGAAACACCCAGATAAGTTCAGGACAATAGTCTGTGTGACAGGTCAACACCGCGAAATGCTCGACCAAGTGTTGACCATCTTTGACGTGAAGCCCGACTTCGACCTCAACATCATGAAGCAAGGGCAGGATTTGTACGACGTGACGGCACGTGTACTCACCGGTATGCGCGACGTGTTCAAAGAGTGTAAGCCTGACGTGGTGCTCGTCCATGGCGACACCACAACATCCACGGCAGCCGCCCTCGCCGCTTTCTACCGGCAGATACCTGTGGGGCACGTCGAGGCAGGACTACGTACACATAACATATACAGTCCTTGGCCAGAGGAGATGAACCGCCAGATTACGGGACGTATAGCAACCTACAATTTCTCTCCCACTCCATTGTCCGAGAAGAACCTGTTGGAAGAGAAGGCGTACGGAAAGGTATACGTGACTGGCAACACCGTGATTGACGCGCTCCACATGGTAGTGGAGAAGTTGGGTAACGACAAGGCTCTTGCGTCGGAACAAGAAAAAGTGTTGGCTGACGCAGGTTATGACATCACAAGGCTGAAGGACGGAAAGAAACTCGTGCTCATCACAGGACACCGTCGCGAGAACTTCGGCGAAGGCTTCATACACATGGTTACGGCCATCCGTGACCTGAAGGGCAAGTACCCGGACGTAGACTTCGTGTATCCTATGCACCTCAACCCAAACGTACGCAAGCCTATCCATGAGGTGTTCGGCGAGAATCTGGGCAACCTCGGCAATATGTTCTTCATAGAACCTCTGCAATATCTTGAGTTCGTCCACCTCATGTCAAAAGCACATATCGTTCTGACAGACTCCGGCGGCATACAGGAGGAGGCTCCAGGTCTTGGCAAGCCGGTTCTTGTGATGCGCGACACCACGGAACGCCCTGAGGCTTTGGCTAGCGGTACAGTACACCTCGTCGGAACGGACTATGACAAGATTGTCAGTGAGGTAAGCACACTTCTGGACGATGCTGACGCATACGACAAGATGTCAAAAGCCGTCAATCCGTACGGAGACGGCAAGGCCTGCGGACGCATTGCACGCATCCTCAACGGAGAAAAGGCAGACAGATATGAAAC
>CAVHNA010000235.1:0-2726 GCA_963637205.1 Bacteroidaceae bacterium | reverse complement strand
TGAGAGTTTTTTTCAAATTCTACAGGGACGAAATGCTTCAAGTATCAGTGAAATTGAGTCTTTGCGATGAATTTTTCTGGACGATGTACTATATTATGTCGTTAACGTAAAAATAAAGAAATAAGGCTATGAAACGCCCCGATCCGATGTCGGAAGATGTGAAACATCATCGCTGACCCAGCAAAAACACGACATTCAATGCTCCGTGCGAATGAAAACGCACAGCGTACCATGGGCAAGAAGAAGTTATGAAGAAATTGTAAAAAAAAATCACTTCTTGCACATACAGGTGGAACGCCGTATCTTTGCACCCTGTAATATCAAGGTAAGACGACAAAACGTTATGGATAACAGACTTTTTCTCATCGCGCTGCTTTTGGTTTCCGGTGCGAGGATGAACGCACAAGAGGAGACAGCGAAGGACACACTCACCGTAGAGAACATAATAAAGGACTTGCCGGAAGTCATGGTCAAGGGCACACGGCCTGTCGTGAAGGCAGAACGCGGCGCTCTGACGTACAACATGCCGCTGCTGCTGGAGCAGTTGCCTGCCGACGACGCATACGAGGCCATCAAGCGAATACCTGGCTTGAGCGATGCCGACGGCAATCTCAAGTTCGCCGGCAACACGATGACGCTCATCCTCAACGGCCACGCCACCACACTGACACAGGAACAGCTGACGGAGCAACTGAAGGCTATGCCAGCCGACCAACTGGCGAAAGCCGAAGTCATGCTCGCCGCACCGCCACGCTATCACGTACGCGGCATGGCCATAAACATCGTCACCAAAGACCGTGCAGGCTCCAACAGCGTCTCGGGACAGATAACGGGGATGTGGGACCAGAGCAAACACGGCACGGCCACCGGCAAAGGTTTTCTCTCCGTACAGAGAGGCAAGTTCGGACTGGATGCACAGTATTCTATAAGGAACGGCAACAGCTACAGCTGCACCACCTCTGAGGCAACGCAGCCGCTTGACGGAGAGCGCAAGACGTACAACGAAGCGGACCACTTAAAGGCATTCGGCAACAGTCACAACTACCGTCTGGGACTGAACTATGCCTTCGCCAAGAACCACCGCCTGGATCTGTCATACACAGGCAAGTTGTCCGACGGCAGCAACGACACCCACTCGTCGGGGACTGGCACGTCACAACAGCACTCCAACAGCAGCGAACGCCTGCACAACATAGACCTCAACTACACAGCGCCATTCGGACTGCGCATAGACGGGTCGTACACCCATTACCTTACTCCGCAGCGACAACAGCTCGACGGCACGCTCTACGAGACGGAGCGCAACCTGACCACCAAGAGCCGACAGACCATAGACAAGTGGACGGCATCGGCCGACCAGAACCACGACCTCAAACACGGATGGGGACTGTCGTACGGACTAAAGGCGCAGTTCTCGCACAACAACAGCTACCAGACCACACTCGATGCGGACGGCAACGTACTCTCCGACGCCACCAGCAGCGTCAACACAGACGAGCGGATATGGAACGTCTACGCTGGCTTCAGCAAGCAGATGACGCAAAGAGTGAGCATTGAAGCCGCCGTGGCTGCCGAGAAGTACCGTTCCGCAGCGTGGGACGAGTTTCGCATGTATCCCTCGCTGAACGCACTGTGGACCGTCAACGACAACCACACGCTCAACCTCTCGTTCAGTTCTGGCTCCTCGTTTCCCGACTACTGGGCTATCATGAGCGGTGTCTACTATGCTTCCACCTACAAGGAGATATGGGGCAACCCCAACCTCCGGCCGCAGTCGTTCTATTCGCTGAACCTCATGTGGCAGATAAAGCATCGCTACACGCTGACGGCCTTCGCCAACATAATGCCAGACTACTTCACGCAACTGCCCTACCAACCATCCGACCGCATGGCGGTCATCTTCAAGGAAGTGAATTTCAACTACAGCAGCGTCTACGGCCTCCAGGCATCCGCCATCTTCAAGGCCGGCAAATGGCTCAGCGGCAACGCTTACGCCGTGGCCAGATACGCGCAAGAGAAGTGTGACGATTTCTTCGACCTGCCATTCAACCGTCACAAGCTGTCGGTAATACTGGGCACCACCACGTCCGTAAAGCTCTGCCGCCGGCACGACCTGCGGTTCATCCTCGACCCCTTCTTCCAGTCCGAAGCCATGCAGGGTGTCTATGACATCCGTCCTTTCTTCCGTCTGGACGCCACTCTGCAATGGACATCGGACAACAGCAAGTGGACGGTCAGGGCCATGGGAAACAACATCACCAACGCCAAGTACGAGCCGCAGTCCGTGCAAGGGACGCAAGACTTCCACATGACCACCTCACCCGGATGGGTATCAGGTACACTCTCCGTCACCTACAAGTTCGGCGGTTACAAGGCGAAAGCTGTCAAAGAAGTGGACGCCTCCCGCATGGGACACTGATTATCAATGCCTCTAGAAGCTCTAGACGACCTAGGAGTCTACGCCAAGGCATCGTAGAGTCTGTCTACAGCCTTCTTAGCGTCACCGTCCTCCTCGTCAAGCAACTGCACGAACTTGCTGCCGATGATGGCTCCGGCGGCGTTGGCCTGCGCCGACTGCAGCGTCTGTCTGTTGCTGATGCCGAAGCCTATCATGGTAGGATTCCTGAGTCCCATGCCGCGCACCTTGTCGAAGTACGCCTGCTTAGCGGCATCGAACTCCTTCTGCGCTCCCGTCACGGCTGCGCTCGACACCATATATATAAAAC
>CAVHNA010000234.1:0-2761 GCA_963637205.1 Bacteroidaceae bacterium | reverse complement strand
TTTTATAGTCCTGCGCACTCTCGTTCACGACATCCCAGCTCTCCACCTTGTCACCATAGTATTCCGCTATTTCACGCATGTGGCGATTGAAATATTTCTGGTAGTTCTCGGCAAGCTGCGGAAAGGCTTCTTCCAGCTGTTCCACGCTCATGTCCTGGTATTCCTTCTTGAAATTGGTGATGTCTTTCGTGTAGTCCTTGTAGTATGGGGACTCGCTCACAAGACCTGCGTATGTCTTCCGTTCTTCTGGCGTGAGCATTCCCTCTGTCGTCCACAGCGGCATCTGCCACTTGCGGTTTCCCCATACAAGCGGATGTCCCTGCACGCGCAACTTGCGCTCACACAAGAACTCCACCACGGGGTCGCTCGCCGGCCTGCGCCAATGTATGTATTGGTAGGGGGCTTCCTGCTTGTTCCACCACTCCTCTGTATCCCAAGTCTCCTCGCGAAAACGCTGGCGGCCCTTCTCCGTCTCCCAGTTTTTCCAGTAAAAGGCCACCGTGGCAGAGTTGAAAAGATTTCCAAACAACGACTTGTATTTCTCGTTAGCCTCGTGACTGCCGAGCTGGTTGTAGTTGAAAATGTGCGAACCGTACCAGAAGTCGCTCGTTATCTGGCGGATCTTCACCGTTGTGCCGGGCTTTGCGTCGGGGATATCAACCACAGCGTCAGCCTTACGGTTTTTCTCTATGTCGGCGTCTATCTTCTTCTGTACATTCTTGTCCCACCTCTTCCAGTAAGCATCGCTCATTATGCCTTCCTTGTCCTCTTTTTGTGCGGTCGGGACTTCTTGCCTAGCGTTGAGCATCGCCTTGTAGGTAGATTCCCTCAGATCAATTTGCGCCACAGCCGATAGGCTAACGCCAAAAAGCAGCACCGCAACCTTGGCTGCACACCCCGTAGCTAGCAGCACGACACTGCCCAACCTTAACACGGCCGAGCCGTCACCCCGTTTAGTTCCCTTCCCTTTCTCGTTATCGACGGTGCGGTCATCACGCAACCGAAAACACTTTGTAACTACGTCCATTTTCGCTGTTTTTCTTCTGTTAGTCTGGTTAGCACGTAAATTTTTCCACAAATTCCATGAATTTTTTAATTTGACGTACTATCTTATCTGCTTTGCGTGCATTTGCCTTAAAACCGGCGTGATTGTAATCATTACGCAACTCTATAATACTTGGAATTTCCTTTTTAATAGCGTCACTGTCCCACAATTCACTGTTTTTGGCAAGAATATCCTCAATCCGCAGTCGTTCACCATCCGATTTAACATTCCACCTGTCTTCCGGTATGCCTTGGCTAGCAATAGCTATACACTTGTTGACAATCTCCCTGTCGTCTATATTTCTATAATCCAACCCATTAGCCGCACAGAGAATCGTTACGAAACCCTCTTCCAACAACGTGATACATTGCTGATACAGGCTGTTTTCCAGACACCATCTGGCAGCCTTGATGCAGTTGGCCATTTCGTTTTCCCCTCCGTATGTTGACAGGGACTCCTTTATCTTTTCAAATATCGGCTTGAGCTGTTTTATTGTGACATCTTCTATTTCGTTGGCGTACCCCCTTAAGTTTTCGGCATTGACTCCTTCCATTATATCCTTTCCTCTGCACGTAAGGCGGTCGTTCACCGCATTCTGCAGTATCTTGAGAAATTTCCTCAGTTTCTGATTGTCCGCCGTACGTTCCTCTGGATTCTTTAAGAGCCCCACAAGCGAAGCGTTGGATATGTCGTACAACTTCCTTATCTGACCATATTGAAGGAAATCAGATGCCGCCACTGTCCAGTCCTGCAATAAAGACAACGGCAACAAGTCCATAACAGGAGCTATGCCCTGTTCGTCTTTCGCTTCCCAGTTACCATAGTATATACCGGCGACAGATACGTTTTTGAGCAATTTGGCATAATTGACAAGTACCACGAGCAACATAGGAAGGTATCTGAAACTATGCGTTATGTCTATGTAGAGCTCGTCATCTTCTTCAAATTGTGAATAAATGGTCTCAAAGATAGTCCACATTTGATCCGTACTGACACCGTCTGGTATAGGCACGCCTTCATAAGAAACACCCATGTACTTTATGATGTTTTCCAGTCCGCAACCGTCAGACTCAGTTGAGGTCCAATGTATTTTCCTCGCCTTTTCGGTAAGGAAGATGACGGCTTTGCCATCCTTGTCCCAATTGCCGCTTTTTTGCAGATATTCAAGGAGAGCTTGTTGTATGAACTTCGTCTCGTTCAGTGCCATACCGTCTTTGCTGTATTTGCACGGCATGTATCTGCCTGTGCCCAGAATAGATAAAAAGAGTTTTCTTGCCATATAATTTGTGTGTTGTTTCTGCGGTTATTTATAGTTGTCCAACGTTTTTTGTATTTCGTCCTTCATTTTGTCCCTTAGACTTTGTGGTTCAACTACCGTCACTCTGCTACCGTACGACAGCAGTTTGCTTCTTAACTCATAGTTGTCATGGACAAAGAGCGATATACGTACGTACTTGTCAGAAGTTACGAACAGTTCATCTTGCGAAGGATGAATAGGCTTGCTTTCTATGTAAGGATATTCCCCCTTCTCCACCTGCAATATTATTTCTTGGGGTTCACTTCCCTCCGGCTTTGTCACACCCACTACATCAGCGAAATAATCAGCGAAGTCAACACCGCTTTTAACGTAAGGTATATGGTTGTTGGGTGCTACAGTCTCTATTCGGTCCAGAGCGAGATTGACAACCTTACCTTCATTGTCGCAGTGTCTGATGG
>CAVHNA010000233.1:2161-2779 GCA_963637205.1 Bacteroidaceae bacterium | reverse complement strand
GACAAACTGCTGATACAGCAACAAAAACAAGATTAAAGGGTCAAAGTTGGGTTAAAAACCATATGAAATGTCAAATCAGATTGTTGGCAGCCATAGTGGCTGTAACAATGGGAAATGTCAAAATGCTGGCCCGTGCCTACACAATGTTCTCAAACGGGAAATCCAGCTACTCCATCGTCGTGCGTCCGCAAGCTGCCGCTTGTGAGAAAAATGCTGCCAAAGAGCTGCAAAGTTATATTCGGGAAATCAGCGGGGCAACACTTCCCATAAACAGTACGAAGAGCAAGGGCAAAAACATTTACGTGGGTTACGATGCCACGGGGAAGGCTTTGGAATATGGTACACGCCGGCTTGGAATGAAAGATGTCTATTCGTATGTTTCCAGGAAAGGCAATATTTATATCTACGGCAACACCGAGCGTGCCACAATGTACGGTGTTTTCAGTTTTCTTGAAGACATGCTGGACATACGCTGGTTTGCTCCGGGCGTTACCCGAGTGCCGAAACGCGCGAAATATTCGTTTGACAACTTTTCCAAGGAGTCTGCTCCCGAAATGGCCATCCGACAGATTGGATATAAAGAAAAAGGCTCGGCGTGCGCTTGAGGCATAGAAACAC
>CAVHNA010000233.1:0-2151 GCA_963637205.1 Bacteroidaceae bacterium | reverse complement strand
CTCTTACCCACCCTTACCTCCTTATCTGCGGACGGTGAAATCCGCAAAAAGGCTCAGCGTGCGCTGAGGCATAGAAACACTGGTACGAGGCGTACGAATACGCCAAACCAACGTTTTCCGCAGCAAATGTACTGTTTTAATTCCGAACTAACGAAAGAAAACGAATGAAAATGTCAAATGGACATAAAAAAAGATATAAAGTTGGGCGAAACACGTCCGGTGGAGGCCAATGTCATAATGATGGCGTTTTGCACTGTTATGTTCGGTTTTGTGTAAAAATCGACACTTTTCCGAACTTGTATGTGTGCAAAGGTAGGATTTCAAATCAAGATCACCAAATAAATTTGGGTGTTTTTTGATGCGGAGTTGGATAGAACATTCAAGTTCTCCACTGCCCTTGAGACTTCTAAACAAAAACGCCAGTTCCCCAAAGTCTAGAAGACTTGTGGGAACTGGCGTTAAAAACGATGTCAGGAAGGTCTTACTTTGTCTCTTCCGCATCCTCTTCCACAGGGCCGTAGTGGTCGAGGCCGTACATCTTCAGCATCTCCTTGCTTACGTACATGTCAGACTTGCGAGGCGTGAATTTGGGAACCTCATATCCGCCAAGATTCTCTTTCTTGAACGGAGCTGCGGCGCCAGGCATTACGAGGCGGAAATCTATGGTAGAGATAATCTCGCGCTTGTTGGGAATCTCCAGCACTCCGTCGCATGAAGTGATACCCCAAGGGTTACGCATCGAGAAGATGTAGTTGTCGGGTTGGTTGGTGTACATCACCGTGAATGCGTGTCCGGTGACGGTATTCAGGGTACCGCAGAGCAGGTCTCCCTTGTTGAATCCGCCCACGCTTATCATACCGTTCTTGAGAGCGTAGTCCACCACGATGCGCATCTCGTCGTTGAAGAGCTTGTCGGGAGAGAACGACCAGCTGTCTCCGCATCCCGTAAATGGAGGAGCTGCATGCTCCGTGCCGATGCCGCCGATGCCGTTGCATTGGAAACAAGACTCCCACTTCATGAGAGCCTTTTCCATAATGGTCGCCCATGTGTAGACACCGTTCTTGCCGCTCAGCTGGGCGCAGTCGCCGCTGGAGTTGCACAGCAGCTTGTTGTCCACTGCCACCTCAATGGGGTTGCCCATGGGGTCGTACATCTTGACGACGAAAACGGTGGAAGACTTCTTGGTGATGATGTTCTGGATGAAGTCTGGGTAGATGTATGCGAACGACGCGAGGACGGCGCACATACAGCAGTTGCCTATAGCGTGCTGGTTGACGTCCGCAGGCATGGGAGTGCCGAAAGGATACAGGTTGATGGACTTGGCCACCCATCGTGTATAGCCGCTCACATCCACGTACTCAGCGTCCGGCTGGTTAGAGGAATTGGCGAGCCATGCCTTCTGCTCGTCCGTGGCTGCGGAGAACTTGGCGAAGTGGCTTCCCATGGGCGTGACATCAGAGTGCGAGCTGCTGCCCTTCAGGTTCCACACCTTGGTGGTATCGGTGTACTCGTTGCGAGTAGGGAAGGAAACCTTTACAGCGTCGTGTGCAGCCTCGGGCGACTTGTAGAAGTACCTTATGATGGAGCCCTGCTTCAGCACCAGCAGTTGGTCCTCGTTAGTGACGATGGTGTAGGTGCTGGCGGAAGCAGCTCCGTTCGCCGTAGCCTTGAACGACTTCTTGTTGTCGGCGTACTGCAGCGTGTAGTTCGTCTCCTTGGTAGGCGTTACCCACTTCAGGTTGTCGTTGTTGAATGTCAGAATCTCCGTGCCGTCGTAATGCACTGTAGACGCGCTGATGGTACGGTAGCCGAGATACCAGTTGCCGCTGATTTTACCCGGTTCTGTCTCGGGCATTACCTCCATGTACTGAATCTTGGAAATGTCGTATGACACCACGGTGTTGTCTTTCAGTGTGATGTCAAGTCTCTGTGCGTGCGAAGCAGTGGCCGCTATCACAGCCACTGCGATGACCAATAATCTTTTCATATCTTTTTACCAAATATCTTCAGGTTTTTCGGGATTGTCGAATTTCTCCTTGGGACACCATTCGAGGTAGTCCACGAAGAGCTGCTTGTTCACCATGTCCTGCACCGTCTTGAAGCGCAGATAGTAGACTTTGTCCGCATCCATTTGGGTGCGTATGAGAATAC
>CAVHNA010000232.1:0-2793 GCA_963637205.1 Bacteroidaceae bacterium | reverse complement strand
CTTGGAGTTGATTCGCGGGTTCTTTATGAGAGCGTAATAAGCTCTGTATATCAAAGCGTACGCGTCAAGCAAGTACAGTTTCTGCATCATTTGTGTCAAATTGTGGCGTAAAATTATGAAAAAAAAGCAAGATGGTCGTCTTTTTTGTGTAATTTTGCAACTCAAAATTGTGAATGATGGGTCTTTTACAGGATATTCAGAAGCCTATATCTAAAGAGCTGGAGTGCTGCGCGGAACAGTTTCAGCAGACGCTCCGGCATGACAATCCGCTGTTGACAATGGCCGTCAACCACGTGCTGAAGGGTAGGGGCAAGATGGTGCGCCCTTCTTTGGTGATGCTCTCCGCCAAGATGTTCGGCGAGGTCAACCAGAAGGTCATGGACGTGGCGTTGGCGCTGGAGCTGCTTCACACCGCAAGCCTTATACACGACGACGTGGTGGACGAGAGCGACCGCCGCAGGGGGCAGAAGTCGGTGAACGCGCTGATGACCAACCAGACTGCGGTACTTGTGGGCGACTTCATTCTGAGCAGAGCGCTTCACCATGCCGCCAACACTGGCGACACACGTGTCGTGGATGCCGTGTCCATGCTGGGGCAGACTCTCGCTGACGGCGAGCTGCTACAGCTTCACAACATAGACACCGACGTTCTGGACGAGGCCTCTTACTACGCCGTCATCAGAAGGAAGACGGCCAGCATGTTCGCCACCGCGTCGCAACTGGGAGTCATGGAGTCGGGGGGAACGGACGACGAAGCCGAACGCATGCGTCAGTACGGACAGCTCATAGGGTCGTGCTTCCAGATTCGCGACGACATCTTCGACTACGAGGAGAACGACGTGGGCAAGCCTGTCGGCAACGACATGAAGGAGGGCAAGCTCACGCTGCCTGTCATTCACGCCATAAACAAGACGCACGACGAGGACATGAAGAAGAGGGCGCTGGCCGTACGCAGGAGAGAGGCTACGGAAGAGGACATCAGACTCCTGGTGGCTTTCACCAAAGAGAAGGGTGGCCTCGACTACGCACGCTGGGCGATGGACGAACTGCGTATGATGGCCGACGGACTCATAGACGAGAGCAAGGACACCGCTGTGGTAGAGTCGCTCCACAAGTTCGTCACATTCGTATCAGTGAGACGGTTTTAGCTTCACGTTCTACATTAGCTCAAAGTGGGGGAGTGTTCGTCCCTCAGTTGCTTGATTGAGTCTATGTCAGTCATGTTACGCTGCTTTTTTGATAGTGTATTTGTATGGATATTTTTGTGGGTTATCGCAGAAGGTGGTTGCTATAAACCGCCTTTATTTTTTTCTCATCACTCCTTCATATACTACTTTTCGTAATGTTCCTTGCGCGTCGTCTCCGTCATAATCCCAATACATCGCTCCCATCATACCTCTTTCACGGATAAACAGGCATTTCCAGTCAATGGATTCGGTGTCTTCGTATGTGCATACCATCTTTCCGTCTGCATTCACAAGGTAAGGAACTTTGGCCTGTGCGTCCCATTTTCGGATGTACATACCGTTGTCAATCAGCTTAACAATATCCTTATAATTGATAAAACTTGCAATGTTTTCTTTGCCATGACCATAGAAAGGGATACCAAGCACCAAACGGTGGACAGGTATGCCCGCTTTTACATGAGCTTCCACAGCTTCTTCGCAAGATATCCAATGCGTAAGATTGGAACGAAAAAGTGACGCATGGTGATAGGGCGGATTGGCTATGTCGTAGGTCATGATATTGACAAAGTTTATGTATGGCTTGATTGCGGCAAAGTCAATGTACTGTCCGCTTGCTACAGAAGCTAGCGTCAGTAATTTCTTCTTTCCTATGGCTTTGCGTATCTCCTTCATCATCAGAGTGTAGTTTGAGATGTCTTCAGGAGAAGCTGAGATACCGGCAGCATTGCTGGTTGGGTACTCCCAGTCGATGTCGATACCATCCAGACTGTATTCGTGAACTACCCGTCTGCAGTCTGCCGCAAATTCCGTCCGGTGTTCGGCAGATGCGGCCATTTCGCTGAAACGTCCGCTGCCCCATCCGCCGATGGAAAGAAGTACCCTTAGAGTTGGCACCTTCTTTTTCAATTCGACAATCGTTCGTAATCGTTGTTCGTTGTCAATATCTATCCCGTTGAAGTTTTCGTTGACATGCCCGAAGGCGTAATTGATGTGCGTTACTACCTCTGGGGCGGGAAGGATATGACTCCATGAAGTGACGTATGCGACAACAACCGGAGCATTCTTTTTTGCCGCATTTACATGGAATGGAAGACAGTAAAGGACTACAGTGATAATCCATGTAATCCCTACGTAATAATTCCTTTTCATTCTATTATTCAGTTTAAGAGGGTTATTTTACAATTCTGCTGTTAGGGATAACCGTTTGCCTGACGATGTCACCACAAGATTGTATTTAGACATTAGATTCTCATTCAACCTCTTTCTCCCATTTGCCCCGTTCCTTCATATATTCTTTTAATTTCTTTTTCTTTTTCAAATATTCCTCAATCATTTTGTCTTGAGCTTCTCTTTCTTCAGGAGACAAACGATCGGGATCTGTAAATTCTACTTTATAACCAAGATCAAAGAACTCTTCCTCTGTCATAAATTTTTCCTCCTTTTTCTAATATATTTTCCAATAGATATTCCATATTCTCTTCACCAAAGACACCGTATAATCGGCGTATTTCGTCATGTTTGTCTAAATCTCTATATTGTTGTTGCTTTGTAACATCTAATCCATTTTTCTTCCGAATTCACTTCTGTTATCGGATGTTATCTACCC
>CAVHNA010000231.1:0-2833 GCA_963637205.1 Bacteroidaceae bacterium | reverse complement strand
GGGCGAGGCGGAGCCCAAGGATGCCGCCACGCTCGTCAGGGCTATCGTAGTTACGGTACGAAGAGCGACAGAGCCGCACACTGCTGTCCCAGCCACCGCCGCGGAACATGCGGAAAGACCCACTGTTCGCCCCTATCGGATTCGTTTGAGCAGAACTACTGTAATCGACATACCAGTCATAGCACCATTCCCACACGTTACCACTCATGTCATACAGCCCAAGCTCGTTCGGTTGCATGCTTGCCACATCATGAGTCGTCTCACCGCTGTTGCCGTTATACCAAGCCACTTCACCGATATTGTTACTACCACTGTATTGATAATTGTTGGACTTATTTCCTCCTCTGGCGGCGAACTCCCATTCCGCTTCCGTGGGAAGACGAAAGTTCTTGCCAGTAGCTGTATTGAGCTTGGAAATGAACTCCTGACAGTCATCCCATGATACGCTCTCCACAGGCCTGCTGTCACCTTTGAAATAAGAAGGGTTTTCTCCTATCACAGCTTGCCACAACGCCTGCGTCACCTCCGTCTTGCCGATATAATAGCTGTTCGTCAGCGCAACCTGATGAGTAGGTTTTTCGTCGTCGTATGGTTCTTCCATCTCCGGTGTAGCGCCCATGGTAAAAGTACCGGCCTCAACTTCCGCCATCTCATACGTTACCCCCCCCTATATTTTAGGACACCATTGCTAAATGATATTTCTTGTTGTTCTGGTTGGACGCCACTCTTTTGCTCCGCGCCGCTCTTTGACAGTATTCCTAAAGCACATAACCCCACAACCAATACCGCAACAAAAGCGTAGAGGATTTTTTGTGACTTATTCTTTTTACCATCTGCGTTTTCCCCATTGAAGTCCTTGACTTTGTCATTGTCATTCGCACTGGTTGTGCTTGTCGGAATAGGTTCCGCCTCTAAATCTGCCACGATGGTGCTTTCCTTGTCCGAATTACCGTTGAGCGACTCTTGAAAGTCTCTGACGGTCTGGATGCGTTCGTTAATGCTTGGCTTCATTGCAGCCTCAACGGTGTCAAGAATATACTCTGAAACACCTTTTGCACGAAGGTCGTTCTCAACCAGCTTGTTGTCACTCACGAGCATGGAAGCGTCTGGCGGAGTCTCTCCTGCAAGCAGCTTGTACAGAGTCGCACCGATGCGCGTCTCGTCGCCTGTCTGCCGCAGTGACGGTGCACCGCCGTAACGTGTCTCGTCACCGCCGGACGCTGAAGGTTGCGGTGCTGGATTGTATCGCTGGCAGTCGCCAACCACATGCCTCTCCTTGCACACTGGGCAAGTGAAGGACACCGCGTCTACGTTAGGTGTCTCCGCCAGACGGAGCGCCTTGCCGCATGTAGGGCATTTTATCTTTATCTCGTTCATATATTGTGTTTTTTACCATTTCATCACCGGCATCGTGTCGGGGAACTTGCCCCACATCACTGGATGCTGGCGGTCATGGGGCCGTTCCCTGACATACTCGCTGACATAGTTGAACAGCTCCCTTGCCGTGATGACCTTGTCCCTGTTGGTGTCCGCCCTGCTGCAGTGCGTAGGTAAAGAAACCGTTGGTCATCTTGGTCGCTTCTATGGACGCTTCGTTGTCGCGACAGGAGAGGAAGAGCATGACGTTGCTATGGATCGGGGATGTATGTCTGTTATGTTTCTTGTCCTGTCGCATCGCCCTGGAGAAGCATGCGTCGGCGAATATCATCCTGTTCTTGCTCTTGCACGCTGACATGGCGGAGTAGATGTCGCTGTAACAGAGGAAACCGTCGTAACAGAAGAAGCCTCCCTTCACGCCGCGACCGCTGAAGAACATCACCACTATGTCGTCGGACTTTGCCAAGGACACCATCTTGCGCAAGGCTTTCTTGACTGTCTGCACCTTACCCTTGTCGTTCATCAGCAGACATACCTTGGCGTGACGGTTCTCCTTAATTACACAGCACTACCCCAATGCAAATTTATGATTATTTCCCAAGACTAAAAAAGGAAAAGGAAGAAAAATGCGCAATGGGGCGGAAATGCCGGATAACGTCCGCATTTACGTCCTATTCTATTCCTCAACGCCAGCATTGAGCAGGAAATCTATCAGGCCTATAGTGAGAACGCCGTGTCATCATTGTATGGAGCGATGTCATTTCTCGTGACAATCACTTTCTTAAACGAGTCGTTGATGCGCTTGAGCGACGCCAATTCCTGCTCTCGTTTTTCTTCATCCAGCATCGCAAAGGCGGACTGGATGTAGTAGCGTCTGTCTCCCTTGTTGGCCACGAAGTCAACCTCCAGCTGCTTACGTTCAGTTGCCGTGCGGACCTCCACCATACCGACATCAACGCTATAGCCACGACAACGCAGTTCGTTATAGATCACGTTTTCCATAAAATGGGTTTCTTCCACTTGGCGGAAGTTGAGGAGGGCGTTGCGCAGGCCAATATCCTGGAAATAGTACTTTGACAAAGAGCCGATGTACTTACGTCTCTTGATGTCATATCGTATTGACTTCTCAACGATAAAGGCTTCCTCCATATATGAAAGATATTTGGCTATCGTCTTGTAATCAAGAGATGACTTCTGGGCTGTGATGAAAGTGTTGGCTATCTTGTTAGGGTTGCGTGGCGACCCTATTCCGGAAGCAATGACTTTCATCAGCTCTGAGAAATCTTCTGTGTTTGTTATTTTGTTGCGTTCAACGATATCCCTCAAATACAGGGTTTTGTTGAGAGATGTTAGATACTCAGCTCTTTTTGCATTGTCATTCAATGCGTTGAGGTATGGTAGCCCCCCACAAGTGCAATACTGTTTCCACAGCACGTTCTTGTCGCCACCCGCCGCT
>CAVHNA010000230.1:0-2845 GCA_963637205.1 Bacteroidaceae bacterium | reverse complement strand
ACGCCTTTTATCATATGTATGTCAGTCCCCACCTCAAGCCCTTCTTGGAGCTTTCAGCAAAGGAATGACATCACAAATATAGATATATTATCGGAAAATTTCATGATTTTCGCTGTCTTTTTTCGCAAATCGCAAGATTTTTAACATTTGGATACAGTGAAACTATCAATATTCTGTGTTTTTGCTACCATTCCTTTCTTTTCCTTCAAGAAAAGTTTGTTGATTCAGAGATTATTTGTATGTTTGCAGCGTCAGTTTCCACCAAGCCTCTCAACGATGCTCAAATGCGTGGGGCTTTTTTCGTTTATGGGCAACCTATGTTTAGACAATATGCGTTTCACGCCTGTTATTAAGAATTTCTAAAAGCTTTGTCCTGACGCCACCAAAATTCAACATAGAAGGTGTAGAGGGAGTAGAAATCATCAACGATGAAGACGTAGAGACAAACGATGAACAGGGTGGTCAGACAGGGTGGTCAGAAAAGTTCGGAGACAGGTTCGGGGGCAAGTTCGGAGAGTTCGGGAATAAGTTCGGAGACAAATTCGGAGAGACCGTTAAAAAGTTCGGAGAGAATTCTTCAGCTGATTAAGCAGAAGCCGACAATATCTGCAGCCGAAATCGCAAAAGAGTTGAATATGAGTTCGCGAGGTATTGAGAAGCAAATCAAGAAACTTCGTGAGGCTGGTATCCTCAAGCGAGAAGGTGCTGACTTTGACGGTTATTGGAAAATCATAAAGTAGTCAATTCTTATTTTTGTATATCTTTCCTATCCCGCAACATCGTCTTATCGTTGATGGACACTTACAACCTATTGAAAATCGGCACGGTTTGTTTTCGATGAAGAAAATTTTATTGGCAAGGAACTCGCATCATGTAAAAATGCCAATAAACAGATATCTTTATTGATAGAACTTCTTGACAACAGACAACTTGATATATATATATATAGATTGGCTCAAGTCTATAGAATAGAAACACTCACTTTACGGCAAGTTACCATTTGATGTGACTATTCCAGAGTATAACCGTTCACCTTATTAAGCTGTTGATTACCTTCCCTGGCAAGCTCTGTTCCTATGCTATTATAATGTATAATGGTTGCGATTACTGAATTTCATGGTTGTTCAATATAGAGTTACAAAGTTGAAAAACATGAAGTTATGTAGTTGTACAACATGAGGTTGCATGGTTGTACAACATGAGGTTGTATGAACGTACAACATGAGGTGCTATAGTTGTACAACATGGGGAGCTATGGTTGTACAAGATGGGAACCCACATTTCTTGACCCTTGAAATCTACACTCAATTCATGGCGTTTTTATGAACTGGAGTGAACGAAAATGAACGGGGAGTGAACATTTATGAACGGGAGGTGAACGCTTATGAACGGATTTGCAAAACGACTCCCGACATACTTGTCCTTGATAATAGAAAAATGCCCCTCTCAGAGCAGTAGTACTGCTCGACGATATCGGTAGTACTGCTTTTCAATATCAGTAGTACTACTTTTCAATATCGGTAGTACTGCTCTGAGAAGGGTCTTTAGGTGGGTCTGACTTACTTCTGCATCGTCTCCACAGAGAGCGTGCCGTTTTCCTGCATCTTGCCTACATACTCCTTGAACTCGGGAGTGTTGCTGTGTGCGTCCAGCGAGGCCTGGTCTTGCCATGTCTCTATGATGGAGAACACGTCTGGACGGGTTGCGCTCTCAAAGACATCGTAGGATATGCAGCCTGCGTGCTGTTGTGACTTTGCCGTAAGGGCGATGGCAGCTTCAAGCGCAGAACCGTATCCGCCCTCGTTAGCCTTGAAGAAACAGTTAATCCTTATCATACTAATCTGATTTTAGAGTTTTGCCGGAATATTCCTGCACAAAGATACCATATATTTATGTAATGCGACAATGTTTCACCGGAAAAACATTCGCCGTTGCGTGACTGTATTCTCCGTCGTCCGCTGCACAAAAATGTGGTCTTTTGTGTAATTGTAAAACAAAAATTTGCACAAAACATAAAAACATGTTACCTTTGCAGCGCAATTAGAACAACAAATCAGATGAAAAGATGAAAAAGATTGTTATTTCAGCATTGACAGCATGCTCTTCTTCCGTCGCTTTGGCAGGCGGAATACTTACCAACACCAACCAAAACGCCGCTTTCTTGCGTCAGATGAGCCAGGACGCCATCATTGACATCAACGGCCTTGTCATGAACCCGGCAGGCACGGCTTTTCTCTCCAACGGATGGCACATGACGGTAACGGTGCAGAACGCCAAGCAGAACCGCGACATCACCACCACTTTTCCGCTCTTCGCATATAACGTCAACAACCGCGAGCAGACGCACAAGTTCGAAGGAAACGCCAATGCGCCTGTCATTCCAAGTTTCCAGGTAAGCTACAACCGTGACAAATGGAGCGTCAACGCCAACTTCTCTCTCGGAGGCGGCGGCGGCAAATGCGAGTTCGACAGCGGCCTCGGCTCTTTCGAGGCTCTGTATGGCTCCACCATCCTGAGCAATGCATCTCTCATAACGGCTGGAGTGAACCAAGGGCTGCAGGACATGGTGGAAGGAACGCTGGTACAGGCAGGACAAACGGCGGAGACGGCCGCTGCCTTGGCCGCCACAGGCACATACAAAAGTCAGCTGTCCGGCTATAGCCTCGACGCATACATGAAAGGGCGTCAGTACTACTTCGGACTTCAGCTGGGAGCCACATACAAGGTGATGGACAACCTCGCCGTGTTTGCCGGACTCCGCGGCGTGTACGCTACATGCAACTACAACGGATATGTGCAGGACGTGCAGGCCGTAGCCGCTTACTCTGCCAGCGTCCCTGCGGTG
>CAVHNA010000229.1:0-2849 GCA_963637205.1 Bacteroidaceae bacterium | reverse complement strand
TGCGGCGTACTGTGCCACGTTGCCGGCGCCTGAGATGAGCACCTTCTTGCCCTCCACGCTGTCACCCTTGGTCTTCAGCATGGCGCGCAGGAAGTACACTGTGCCGTATCCTGTAGCCTCGGGACGAATCAGAGAACCGCCGAACTCAATGCCTTTGCCTGTGAGCACGCCAGAGTACTCGCGTGTAATCTTCTTGTACATACCGAACATGTAACCTACCTCGCGGCCACCTACACCTATGTCACCTGCGGGCACGTCCACGTCGGGACCGATGTGACGGCTCAGCTCCTGCATGAAAGCCTGGCAGAAACGCATCACCTCGGCGTTGCTCTTGCCGCGTGGGCTGAAGTCAGAACCTCCCTTGCCGCCACCCATGGGCAGTGTGGTGAGTGAGTTCTTGAATGTCTGCTCGAAGGCGAGAAACTTCAGGATACCGAGGTTCACGCTCTTGTGGAAACGTATACCTCCCTTGTAGGGGCCAATGGCGTTGTTGTGCTGGATGCGGTATCCCATGTTGGTCTGTATATTACCGTTGTCGTCCATCCAAGTAACGCGGAACTGGTACACTCTGTCGGGAATGCAGAGACGTTCTATCAAGTTCACCTTGTCAAATTCGGGGTGCTTGTTGTATTCCTCTTCGATGGTGCCCAGCACCTCTTCTACAGCCTGATGATACTCGGGCTCATTGGGGAAGCGCCTTTTCAGGTCTTCCAAGACTTTCTTTGCGTCCATAAGGTTTGTTTTTATTTTGTTTTTTAATTGCTATCCGCTATTCTGACTGCAAAATTATATAAAAAACGGCAATCGGCCAACGAAATGAAAGAAAAAAAGAAAAAAAAGTCACAAATTGGCATTTTCCCACATACGTCATAAAGTCAAGCCTTGGCAAGGGTCATGACGCTGATTTCTGCCGTGGGGTCATCACGTAGCACGGCCATGGCACATCCTGTCAGTGTGGCTCCTGTAGTGAAGATATCGTCTATTAGCAGGATGCGCTTGCCTCTGTATTCATTGGGTAGGGCGGCGACGAAGTTGTGTCTGGCGTTCTCCATCCTTTCTTCCCTGTTCAGGGTCTTCTGCTGCTTCAGCGTACTAAGGCAACTCAGGCAGTCGCATACCGGCAGCCCGGTTATCTCGCTTATCCCGTGGGCTATCATCAAGGCTTGGTTGAAGCCCCTCGCCCTCTTGTTTTTGCGGCTCACGGGTACAGGCACCAGCACATCCACCTTGGAGTTGAGCCCCGTCTTCTGCATCTCGTGTGCCGAGAGTCTGCCCATCTCCAAAGCCATGTCCTGTCCACCCTTGCTCTTTATCTTCACCACTATGTTGTGCAGGGACGACGACCCCTTGTACTTGAACACCGCTAAGGCGTTGACCGCAGGCACGTGCGGCCACAGCAGTCTCACCATTTCGTTGTCGTCGGTTCTCAGCACGTTGAGGCGCGGCAGGGCGGTGAGGCAGGTGGAGCAGATATGCCGCTCCGTGTTCCAAAGCCTCGACCTGCACACGGGACACAGGCGCGGCGTAAGGGCTGTCTTGATGTCTTGCAGTATTCCCATTCCCTTCATTCTCTGCGACACAAAGGTACGCAAATAGATTGGGAAAGGCTGTGCGGTTGTCGTATTTTATTCGTACCTTTGTCTTATATTCATAAGATTTCGGGATTGAGGAGATGAAAAGCAAAACATTGATTATAGTCGCGGTGTTGGCTCTGACTGTCGGCTTCTGCCAGACGGCTCAGGCTCGCAAGAGGCATACCGCAAACCTCGTGCAGGCGCAGAGCACCTTTGTGGTGGCTACGGAACACGGCGTGGCGGCGGATGGCAAGACGGACGTTACCGGCTCCATACAGAAGTTGATAACGGACCATCCCAACAAGACCATAGTGTTCCCCGACGGCGTGTACTTGGTGTCACGTCCCATAGACACGCCGGCAGAGCCCACCAAGAGCGTGTCGCTGGTGCTTGGCAACTACGCCATATTCAAAGCGGCGGGCAACTGGACTGAGGGTCAGGCTATCCTGCGCCTCGGTGCCATAGAGAAGGCTAACAATATATGTGTCAACGGTAGCAACTACGGCGTATCCGGCGGAATATTCGACGGGTCTGGCATTGCCGACGGGATATCCATTGACGGTGGAAGGGAAACGAAAGTGGAGAGCGTGTCCATAAAGAACACAAGAGTGGGACTCCATGTAAAGTATGGTGCCAACAGCGGTTCTTCGGACGCTGACATCACAGACGTCAACATTGTGGGCAATGGAAAGGCAAACGCCATAGGAGTACTTGTGGAAGGATTTGACAACACGTTCACCAACATGCGGATAGCGGATGTCCAGACAGGTGTGGCGCTGAAGTCTGGCGGCAACAGTCTGCGCAACATACATCCGCTGTATATCTTCCGTGACACGCAGGTCTATGGGACAAGCTGCGGTTTCGTGATAACGGATAGCAACAACTTTCTTAACTACTGCTATAGCGACCAGTTCGCCACTGGCTTCAAGATAAGCCGACAGCGGCAGGCGAACCTTACGGACTGTTTCTGCTTCTGGTATAGCGGTAAGGTGGCCGAACAGACCGCCATAGAGTGTGAAGGTCCGCTGGAGTCCATGGTGACAGGGCTGAAGGTGGGCTTCAGCGACGCTTGTCCCAAGCTCACCATTCTGAAAGCTGAGAAGGGAGGCAACGGCAAAATCACCAACTTCATCATGCCAGGCAACAAGTTCACCGACAGCGATGTCGCTAAGGACTACATGAGATAACGCAACATATTTTCAAACATCATAATTAACAGCTTAAAGACTATGATCAGACAATTGCTTTTTTCAGCCGCCCTGACTTGTGCACTCG
>CAVHNA010000228.1:0-2855 GCA_963637205.1 Bacteroidaceae bacterium | reverse complement strand
ACATGAAAAAAACAATATGTTTGTTGTTGGTCTGCATCGCTATAGTAGTGACAGGCTGCAAAGAGAACATCGACACGTCTGCCAGATACGTGTTCAAGGAGCAGACTATAATAGACTATCTCCAAAAACACGACCAGTACAGCGAGTATCTTAACATTGTCGGTACGGTGAAAGCAAGCGATATGTCGGAAACGACAATTATGCAGCTGCTTAGCGCACGCGGCAACTACACCGTCTTCGCCCCTACCAACGAAGCCATCCAGACCTTCCTGCAAGACCTTACCGACAAGGGCATCATCTCCGCCCCCGACTGGAACTCCTTCCCCAACCAACATTGTCTGGACTCCATATACTCCGTCATAGCGTATAACAGCGTTATTGACGGCGGTGACGAGACGACATACGAAGTGGGAAGTTTCCCCACGACGCAGGACGCCGAAATACCTATGGCCAACATGTACGACCGCAAGCTGACGGTGCATTGGGGAGACGACCCTGACAGCGTGCTAATAAACGGATCGCCCATAGACGAGAATAACAGGAACATACCTGCCACCAACGGCGTGATACACGTTGTAAGCAAGGTGGTTGCGCCCAGCAACAATACCATGGGACATCTTCTCACAGACCACCTCACAGGACGCAAAGAAGGCTTCCATGTAGCCGCCAGACTGGTGGAGGCTGTAGGACTGCTGGACTCTCTGAAGGTATGGCGTGACGAAGTCTACGAAGACCTGTACAAGAAGGGTACCGTGAAGATGAGCATAACGAGCAACACAGACGGAAGTTCGCAGGTATTCTACTCACCCGAACACAGATACATAGGCTTCACGTACTTTGCCGAGACGGACAGTTTCTGGGTTGACGCCATAGGCAAGCCGGCAATGGACATCACCATAAGCGACATAGTGGAATACCTGACAGCGAAGGGTGTATATCCCGATGCAGTGAACGACGGCAACTACAAGAGCGAGAAGAACCTCCTCAACCAGTTTGTCACATATCACCTGCTGCCCATGTCACTCTCTACAGACCGTCTGGTGCTGCACTACAACGAGAACGGATACAACACAAACTCAGGAAAGCGCACCGTGGCCATCTCTGAAAACTATACCACCATGGGCAAACGCCGTCTGCTGCAGCTCTTCGAGAGCAAGGAAAGCAACGGTGTGTATATCAACCGCTACCCGAATTTGGACAACGGACGCAGCGGCACATACCACGAAACGAGCTGCGACCCTGAGGATGAAGGCATCAAGGTGGGCTCTCCCGACCTGAGCGAAGAGAACAACGTGAGGAACGGTATCATATACCCCATTGACAAACTGTTGGTTTACGACGATAACACACGTAGCAACATGCAGTCGAACCGTATCCGTTGGGACGTTACCGCCATGTGGCCCGAGTTCATGACCAACAGCATACGCTGCTCCGAGATTACCGACGATAGACACAAGTGCGTATATATCCCGTCTGACGGAGCGTACAAATACCTCAACGACGTGTCCATCTCTGAGGAGACCAACTTCCTCTACTGGACTGGACGCGGCAACGGATGGCAGAACCTGCAGGGTGACGAGATGAGTATCCGCGGATTGACGGACTGCACCATGACACTGCCTCCAGTGCCGAAGCGCGGTACATACGAACTGCGATACGCTATCCAGTGTGGTGGTAACATGCGAGGTATGGTGCAGTTCTACTGGGGAACAGACCCCGATAGACTGGCTGCCGTGGGTATTCCTATGGACTTGCGCCAGGGAGCTTACTACCTCAACACGTCAAAGGGAAGCGTCAAGAGTGATATCGGCTATGCTGACGACACGAACGACGAGGACTACAATGCGGAAATTGACAAGCGTCTGCGCAACAACGGCTTCATGAAAGGCTGTCAGCAGTACGCCGCTGGAGGCCCTGGCACACAGACTATGATGCGTAAGTCCGACATCTGTATCCGCCGCATCCTGTTGCGTGAGACCATGGATCCGGACAAGACATACTACATACGTTTCAAGACTGTGATGGACGACCCCACACGCTACTTCTACATGGACTACCTAGAGTATGCCGCAAAGGAGGTCTATGACAATCCCGAGACTCCTGAGGACATCTGGTAAACAAGAGTACCATACAAAACATGACGGCTGCCACACTTCTTAGATGTGGCAGCCGCTCTTTTTTGACCAGAGCAGACAAAGTGCGTTTTCAAGTCAATACAGTGACTTTTCAGAGCTGTAGTACAGACATAACAAAGTATTATATAGCATTAACTTTTTTGGCAAAGGCTGAATATTATTTTTTGATTAGCAAGATTCTTCGTACCTTAGCGACGTGAAACGCAAACAGAGAGTGATATGACGACAGAAATAGTAAATTTTTACCCTATAGGCATACAGACGTTCGAGAAAATCCGAAAGGACAATTACCTGTATGTAGACAAAACAAAATACATTGTCGACTTCAGGAAGAAGAAGATGAGTTACGTCTTCCTGAGCCGTCCCAGACGGTTCGGCAAGTCGCTGTTCGCCTCTACGCTGGCGGCATACTTCGAGGGCAGAAAGGAACTCTTTGAAGGCCTCGCCATAGCCGAATACGAGAAGGAATGGGTGAAACACCCAGTACTCCAATTTGACATGAGCGGAGCCAAGCACATGGACAGCGGTGCTCTGGAAAGGTATCTTGCCGACATGCTTGAAGATGCGGAAAAGCCGTATGGCTACAAGAGCGAGAAAAAAGATCCGAACATACGTCTGAAAGACCTTGTACGATGTGCCTACGAGAAGACAGGACAGAAGGTTGTCGTCATCATAGATGAATATGACGCTCCTCTCCTTGACGTGGTACACGAAAAGGAG
>CAVHNA010000227.1:0-2892 GCA_963637205.1 Bacteroidaceae bacterium | reverse complement strand
TCTTGAAACACAACCTCTTTGGACGTTTCTCCGTCTCCTAGCAAGAGACGGAGAACAGGGAGAACATATAACGAACTAAAACTAAAGATAAATTCTATGGTAGAAAAAAGAAAAGTTGTGTTCTACGGAAATGGACTTAATCAAGTAAGTGGAGGCATCAATTGGAATGAATTGTTGAAAAACATGAAGGGCAAAACAAAAGTTCCTCACTTAGACTCAAACACAATGTATTTTGAGATGATTTATTTTGCACGCATGGAATCGAAGCTATCGACAAACATAGAAGTGAGAAAGGATGTCGTAGACGAAATGATAAGTATGCATAAGAGTAATCAAAGTAAACAAAGGAATCCTGAGATATATGAGAAACTTGCCTGTTTGCCAGTAGCGGATTATATAACAACCAATTATGACTTGTCGTTGGAATTTGAATTAAACAGTCAAGGCTACAATTGTGTGGAGGAAAAAATTGATCATTCAGAAATCACTTATAGTGTCCATCGTTACAATAAATTTTGCAAAGGGGATGTTGTCAAACGTATTTGGCACATACACGGAGATATAGGTAATTTCATGTGGCTGGACCATAAGGAGAAAAAATATAAAAGTGTCAAGAGTATAATGTTAGGATACGAACATTATTGTAACGAATTGTCTAGAATAGTCAATTATGTCAGAGGACATTACGAGGGATTAAAAGTAGGAATCCCTGCAATGTCGGAACGTATGGAAGCAGGATTAAATGGACGGAACGTGATGTCGTGGGTAGACCATTTCTTCGTTAGTGATATTCATTTTATCGGTTACAGCATGGACTTTTCGGAGATTGACGTATGGTGGCTCCTAAACAAAAGGATGCGAATGAAATGGGAGGATAAGAAAATACAGTTGCAAAACGACATAATCTTCCATTGTTATGACGGTAGTAAACCAATGGGTAGCGGTGTTTCTAAAGCTTGTTGTGGGCGTATGCATGATGTCCATAAGGATAGGATAGATGTACTCAAATCTTTTGGAGTGAAAATAGCCTCGGATAAGTGCTCTGACAACTATGAGTCCCATTATGGGAAAGTACTTGACGATATTAAGGATAATCAGATGTGAGTTATGTAATATAATGTAGAACAATAATATAATAGTAACTTTAGTAACAGTAAAAATGAAGACAAAGGAAAGAAAACAGTACGAGACTCCGTCAATGAGTGTCTTTGAGACCAACACAAGCCACATCATTGCGGCAAGCACCGTTACATTGGGCGCGACGTTTGAAGACGAAGACGATCTCCAGCTGGAGGACGGCACATGGGGCGGCCTTGACGAGACGTTGGGAGGAATTTAACCTATTTATGAACTAACGAAAGACAAAGACAAGATGAGAAACATCAAGTATGCGCTGCACTCAGTCGCAGCGCTCGCCGTAGCCTCGCTCACGGCATGTTCCAATGACGACGGAATGGAAGAGAATCCGTCAGGAATACAGAAGACAGTTACCTTGACCGCATGGCAACCGGGAAGTGAAAGCCAGACACGCGTGGGCTTTGACAGCAACGGCAAAGCCTATTGGCAGGAAGGTGATGCTATAGGCGTTATCCCCAGTAGCGGAAACACGTTCAGTTCCTTCTCCATAACCTCAGGTGCAGGTACTGGCAAGGCCACCTTCAGCGGCGAGGTGACGGGAGGAGTTGGCCAATACGCTGTCTACCCGTACAACTTGAAGTGCAGACTTGTAGGCAATACTTTGCGTTACAACTTGCCAGAGAGCTACACTTACGACTCTGTGGACCAGACCTTCTTCCCTGAGGATAAGGACGGCAAGACTTTCAACATGCCGATGCTCGGCACCATTGCCGACGGCAAGGTCACGTTCAAGTACCTCGGCGGAGTTATCTGCCTGCTGATAGACAAGATGCCTGCAGCAAGCGGAACTGTGACTGTGACGGAGTCCACCAACCAACTTTGTGGCAGAATCAACACAAGTGTTACGGATGATACGCCAGAACTCAAAACGTCTGCAAGCACTTCGGACAACGCTGTTAGATTTAACTACTCAAATGCCACGGAAGGAAATCCCGGTGTGTTTTACCTTCCAGTCGCTACAGGTACATATAACCTGACAGTGAAGGTTGAAGGCAATGGCAAAACATCAACAACAGCCATAGACGTAGCAGAGATAACCCGTACAAAGTTACAGGCATTGAAGGTCACAACTAATTACGATGGTGGTAGCACTTTTATTGTCATAAATGGTCACAACTTTGTAGACCTTGGTTTGCCTAGCGGACTGCTTTGGGCGGAAACGAATATCGGTGCAAAGACCGCTGCCGATGATGGTGACTACTTCGCATGGGGAGAAACTGAGCCAAAGGAAAGCTATTCTTGGAGCAATTATTTATGGAATGTAAGCGAGAGTGAAGAATTTGCTGATGATGACATTATCAAGTACAACGACTCTGACGGATTGAACACGCTTGATGCAGAAGACGATGCGGCTACAGCCAATTGGGGCAGCGGTTGCCGCATGCCAACTTATTCGGAGTTTAATGAACTCGTTGACACCGACAACTGCACTTGGACAATAACTACCAGAACCACAGCTGACGGAAGCACAACCATAGGCGGTTATGAAGTAAGAAGCGCCAAGAATGGTAATACGATATTTCTTCCAGCTTCGGGAAGACGCGATAATGACTACAAAGACTTCGGCACAACAGCTTACGGCGCAATAGGTATATACATGACAAGTACGGCTGGCGACATGGACAAATGTAGAATGCCATACCACTTTAAATTAAGTCTTAAGGGCGATTTTTATTTGGCAGATATGGATTCTCGCTGCTGGGGCTACACTGTTCGTCCCGTCGCAGAACCGCAAGATAATAATGAATAATATGG
>CAVHNA010000226.1:0-2906 GCA_963637205.1 Bacteroidaceae bacterium | reverse complement strand
AGTGCTTGCGTCCGTTTGCGTACACCTGTCCGTGAGAGGGGTCTACGGTAGGCATATCGTCGTCAGTCAACGTCTGGTAGAACGCTATGTTGCTCTGGTCGCCGTTGAGAGAGAAACAGAGCGCACCGCTCTTCACGAAGTCCTGGCCTATCTCTGTGGCTGTTACGGCCATGTTGGCGCCGTTGCCTGCGAGGATGGTGGGAGTGCAGGGAATATAGTAGCAGTTGTTCATGGTGACTATGCAGTCGCCATGTCTGATGCGCAGGAACACTGAAGATGCTCCCTTCGTTACCGTTACGTCACCTATCATGGCGCAGTTGTCCATGTTGATGGTCTGTCCGCCTGCCCATCCCACGAAGCCGCCGGCATCTTTGGTAGCACTGACGGTGGAGGCTGAGATGCAGTTGCGGAAGGTGATGGTGTTGCATGCCATGCCCACCATACCAGAGCAGTTGCCGTCGCTCTCTGCAGTCTGTTTCACGTTTACCTTAGTGATGACATTCTCTACGAGTAGTTCGCCGTTGCTGTAGCATGCCAATGGCGCGGTGTTGCTTTCTCCCGTCACGTCGCCCGTGATGACAAGATTACGTATGATGGCATTCGCCGGGCTGCCGAAGAGCGAGTACTTGCCAGTAGAGGCTCCTATGCTGATGTTGACGGTGTGTCCCTGTCCGTCGAACGTGCCGCAGTAGCCAGCGGGCAGCATTTCTGTTACCTCCAGGTCGCATGTCAGCTTGGCGCTTGCGTTCAGTGCGCCGCTGTTGAGTTTGGCCATCCATGCGTCCCACGCCTTCTTGCTGCCAATAATGACGTATTCGCCTTCAGTGGGCACTTCACCGCAATAGCTGCAAATGCCGTCTGCATAGGTGTGGTCGTCTTGGCTGACTGTGCCATCCGTGTTGGAATAGCTCACGTCGTTGTAGTCGGTACCGTCGCAGTGCTTGCGTCCGTTGGCGTACACCTGTCCGTGAGTGTCGTCCAAGGTAGGCGCTGTGTCTGTGCCGATGTTCTGATACCAGACAATGTCGCTTTGATCGCCGTTGAGAGAGTAGCAGAGAGCCCCACTGCTGATGGCAGCGTCGCCAATCAGCTGGAAATCGTTGGTGAGTTCTTGTGTTACTTCTGTAGAGGATGTGTAGTAACAGTTGGTAGCTTTGGTGTTGGAACCCATCGTCTTCCATGTGTCGCAGCCGAGTATGATGCAGTTCTGCTGCGTAATCCATGTGGTGTCGCTGTCGCTCTTCCATCGCTTGTTGGTACCGGTGACGAGACAGCCCTTCATGACATACGAGCTTTTATCCGTGTTGGGGCTTCCAATCAGGCATCCGATACGTGTTGAGCCGTTACACTGCGAAATAGAGCCGGACATCAGACAACCCGTAAACTCGCAGTCAGCCACCAGGGTAGATGTGTTACTGCTGACGAAACCGCCTGCGCGCCATCCTGCCTTGGCACTTGAGCTTGATGCGTTGGAGAGCTCAAGCTTGCCGCTAAAGGCACTGCGCTTAAACTTGAATGCGCTTGAGCCGGACATGGTGGAGATGAATCCCGCAACATCCACGCTGGCCACTGCCGTGCACTTGATTTTGCCGCTGAACTCACAGTCCACAACATTGAGTTGTGCGGTGTTGCTTACCACGAATCCGCTGACAGGGTAGCCAGAGGCTGTAATGTCAGCAGCCACCTTTACATTCTGTATGGTGGTAGTGCCAGTCACACTCTGTATTACAGCGGCAAAACTGTACGACGATGTGACGCTGCCATTCACGGTGAAGTTCTTCAACACAGCTCCTTCTCCGGTAGCTGTGAAGGGAGCGAACTTGGCTGTAGGCTTCAGGTTATCAAACTTGATGGTGTGTCCCTGTCCGTCGAACGTTCCGCAGAACGTACTTGGATAGCTTGTGGACACTGTGATGTCGGCAGACAAAGTTACCGACGCACTCGCATACTGGTCCGGATTAGCGCACATTGTCTCCCAGTCCGCATTGCTGCCGATGGTGAAGGAGACTCCTGTCTCCGTCCCCGTTTGTGTGTCAGATGCATCTGATGCCAAGTACCCTGCTACTGCAGTGGCACTTACATCGCCAGTGGTTTTGGATGCGTACAACCACGAAGGCGTGCCCATCAAAACCATGGCAATCAGAAGTAATGACTTTCTCATAGATTTTTTGTTGTTTTTAATGATAAAAAATGCCCTATGGCTCCAAGGTTCGGCTGTTGTTGTCGTTGAAGTTCAGGATACATAGAATAGAAGACGTGGAGCCTTACCCTTGCCCGTTCCACGTGTCGAGGCTCTCGCATTTGCCCTATCTGTCGAAACGAGCAATGCTGAAAGCCCCACGCATGTGTATGTATATAACAGTATGTATATAATACACCCTTGTGAGGCGTCCCCATTGCTTTGTTTTTGACAGATATTTGAAATTTGCGAGATTTCGGCACGTCAAAACCAAAGCGTCAGTTACGCCTTTTATCAAATGTATGTCAGCCCCACCTCTCAACCCTCTTTCGGGGCTTTCAGCGAAGTCTTGACAGTGCAAATGTAGACAATTTATTTGAAAGGCTCAAGGTTTCGTCCAAAATTTTCATAATTCGTCATAAATAATATCCTAAGTCCGAATTATGAGCACGGTACGCCTGCACATGGCCAATGTGGGAATATATTCCGAGGCGCACCCTTTGCAAGGAAAGTGGTTTGCGTTGCGTGTTGTGGATCGCACCTCGGAGAGGTACTCCTACTATGGGTCGCATTTCACGCAAACGCTCCTCCTAATTAGAAGCTCTAGCTGCTCTAGAAGGTGCGCCGATTGGCGCACCGTACTCTAGATAGGATAGGGGCTCTAGACTTTTTAGGGCGCATTTCTTGCTCTGGCAAGCGTCTCCTTCGTCGCCGAGCGGACGCAAAT
>CAVHNA010000225.1:2257-2927 GCA_963637205.1 Bacteroidaceae bacterium | reverse complement strand
GAAAATGGCGGCACAGTCAGACCATGCCGCCAGTAACGCTGTTTTTCCGTAGTGTGCTATCGCTTCGGATGCACGTCCTTGGCGATGACACGCCCAAGACTGTAGGCTATCTGGGACGGATAGAACGTCGAGCCGTCCTCCTCCTCGAAGGAGACCACGTTGCCCTGCTCGTCCTTGAAGTACTCCTCGGCAGCACCTGTCACCTCCACCAACGCACTGTCGCGGTTCGCGCTGTAGCCGGCGAACAGCAGCAACGCGTCGTAGTGGACTGGCACGGCGTGTTCGTCCTTGTCGAGAAGAATGTTCTCGCCGCTCTTGTCAAGCTGCACCAGCTTGCGGTAGGTGGTCTCCTTGACCTCGCGGTACTCCGTTTTCTTGACCCCCGCGAGGATGTCGTCGAGGGGCTGTTGGCGGATGATGAGCGTGAGAACCTTTTTGCCCTCCTGCCTCATCGTGTCGGCTGCGGCCTGAACCACGGACTTTGTTTTCGTTTTCGTTGCCATAGATACGGTCTTATTTGAATTGCAAAAATACAACTTTATTTTAGATTGGCAAAATAAAATTTCACTTGGAGCTATTTGGAGTTGTGGTTTCTCCACTGACTCGTTGATTTCTTGCGCGTTCCTGCATGGGATTTTTTTACTGGCAGCTCATTCATGGCCTTCAGTAC
>CAVHNA010000225.1:0-2247 GCA_963637205.1 Bacteroidaceae bacterium | reverse complement strand
GCGGAACACCCTGTCCCTGAAATACAAAAATGCGAGGTTTTGCTTGTACTTGCTGAGTCTCCAGCCGCGGATGCCCATGACGTGTCCCGCATAGTCGCGGACGGTCTGGGAGTGCCGGTTCGTCTTGTAAAAGAGCGACTGCGGCTCGCAGAGGTAGAGCATGGCGAAGAGTTCCACGCGGACTGCCAGTATCCTACTCTCCTTTTTGAGCTGGGAGGAGCAGATGTTGCGAAGCATCATCATCTCCTCGAAGGCAAGATCCCTGCGCTGGTGGAAAATTCTGTTGTGGTCTCTGTTGACGGCGACCTCAGCCTCGTACTGGTCTTTCATCATGGCTATCTCGCCCAAGATACTGTAGTTCTCTGTCATTCGGATGTGTTTTTGGTTATCGGTTTTGTCTGTCTCGCGAGTTCCCCTATGCGCCTCGCTATGGTGGAGCGGAGTGTCGCCACGGTGTCCTGGGTCATGAGCTGCTGTGGCGTGAATTTCAGCACCACCCAGCCGGCCTCCGCCGCGGCGTTGAACTTCTCCATGTCCTTGATGTACCCTGTGGGTCTCACATGGCGGCCATGAGTCCACACCCCGCCGTCGCACTCAACGGCTATCTTCAGCGCGGGTATGGCGTAGTCAAACCGCCACTTGCGTACAGGGTGGAAGCGGTACTCGCGGACTGGCTCGTAGCCCAGCTCCGCCTTGCAGAACACCGTGAAGATGTCGTGAGGCTCGGAGACAGGGGCCTGCGGCGCCGCTTTCCTGCTCTTGGAGGTCTTGTACCTGTGGCTCATCGCTCGCCTCCTTCCTCCGCCGCCACAGGCTCGTCGCAGACATGATCGGGAATTTTCGTTCTCACGGGCCTCTCCCTCAGCCACAGCGGGCCTCGCTTGTAGAGTACCCAGTACTGGCATGGGGGGAGGCTGGCGGCCTTGTGGCCGTTGACGAGCCTCTCCTCGAAGTCCTCCCACTCGACACGCTCCCTCTCGGAGCGGAAGTAGCTCCGCACCACTATCTCGTCATATTTGCCGAAGCGGTCTCTGTCGAACTCACTCTTCGTCATCGCCCCCTCCTTTCACCCGGTACGCCACCTCCGACACCTTGGCGCTGAATCCGACCCAGCCCTCGTCCGGTGGGATTGGGGAGTATTGCAGCCACTTGCCGTCCTGCCACCGCAGGGCAAGGTGCGTGGCGTTGGCGACCCCCTCGACACGGCACAGGTACTCGCCCTCCCTCCTCAGCTTGTCGTCGTTCCAAGCGTCATAACAGGAGACACGCACGTCGGCGTTCATGAACTTGTCGCAGGTCTCCTGAAAAATCTCCCAGTCGTTGCAGAGCTGCAACTTGGCATCCTGGGTGTTTATGAGGGCGGAGACGGCCTTGTCGTAAACATCGAAGGACTGCACGAGGTTGTTGCTCGTGGTCTTGATTTTCTTGTGTACCAGCTTATACTTCTCCATGATGTCTATGGCATCCTCGGAGTAGCCCTGAAAGACCGTCCCCATGAGGTACGCCATTGACACGAGGCGGGAGACCTTGGCGCTGTCCCCGCTGTCGATGAACTTCCTGAAGTTGGGGTCTTGCTCCATGGCGGCACGCAGCTTCCTGCCGCGCTCGAATGACTGCCTCGCCTCATCTGCGATTTCCGTGATTTTCTTCTTCATTGCTCCGGTGTGTTTTGCGTGATTTTCATATACTGCCCCACCACGGCGTTCCGGTATGCCTTGCCGCACCCCGGATTCCACACGTCGCAGGCGGTGTGGATGTCAAGCTCCGGGTTGCGCTCTCTCATGACTATCTCGAACATGCAGACGGAAAGCTCGCTGTCGTAGCGGTCGCTGAGGCAGAAACGCTCGTAGCCGCTGAGACGGTTGCACTCCGCCACCATAGAGGGCTTTATCTGTAGGAGTCCCGCCGCGTCCTCGACCTTGCTGGTGGCGGCGGGGTTGCAGCGGCTCTCCACATAGGCGAAGGCCATCGCCATGTCCGTGAGGATGGAGTCCTCAATCTCCTCCAGCGTGGGGACGTACTCTGCGGTGTCCTCGCAACTGATGCCCTCGATGTCTTGGATGGGCTGTGTGGTGGGTTTGTCTTGCGTGCAGCCCATGACGGTGAGGAGGGCTGCCATAACTAATACTTCCTGTTTCATTTGTGTTGCTGTTTTTTGGTTTTTATGGGTTGGTAATAAGCGTCTATCCAGTCGTAGCCGTCGCTTTCGTGGCGGCTCTCGAAATAGGTGCAGTCCATGCAGCGGCC
>CAVHNA010000224.1:0-2929 GCA_963637205.1 Bacteroidaceae bacterium | reverse complement strand
TTTTTTTCATAACATAAACTTTATTTATGTTGAGGAGTCCCTGGTGCGTGAGCATCGGGGACTTTTTCATCGCCATTCTGATGTTGTACGATACGATATGGGGTTGTATAGTCGTACGACATGGCGGTTTAACGTCGTACGACATGAGATGCTATAGTCGTACGACGTGAGGTAGCATAATCGTACGACATGAGGAGTCATAGTCGTACGACATGAGAAACCGGCTTCAGATTCAGGTTTTTGAGGGTATAATTTTTGTCATTCAAATGCAAATGTCTGCCTTTGCAATGAAATCAAGCACTTGCTGCGTATGAGATATCCTATCGGCAATCAGACTCTTTCAAACATCATTGAGGACGGCTTTGTCTATGTGGACAAGACCGACATGGTCTATTCATTGGCTAAAGAAGGGAAAGTGTATTTCATGAGCCGTCCGCGCCGTTTTGGCAAGTCCATACTTGTAGACACGTTGCAGATGTACCTTGAAGGTAGGAAAGAAAACTCTTGGGCCTGGCGATAGAGTTGGACAAAGGACGGCAAAGGCCTGACAGGCTGGGAGACGCTCGTCGTCTAAAACGTAGGAGGGGAGAAAACAACTTGTTTTCTCCCCTCTTACGTTTCTAACTTGTAGCTGTAGCTTACTCTATCACTACACGCGTCCATCCGTGTACGTCGGGCTCTATGCCGTACTGTATGTCCCTTAGCTTGTGATACAGCTTGGTGGAGATGGGGCCGGGTTGTCCGTCCTTGCTTATCACATAGCTCTTCTTGTTCTCAAGGTCGTCAATGCGCTCTATGGGGCTGATGACAGCGGCGGTACCGCATGCGCCAGCCTCTTCGAACGTGTCCAGCTCCTCTTCCTGTATCTGTCTGCGTTCCACCTTCAGTCCCATGTCCATGGCGAGCTGCATCAGACTCTTGTTGGTGATGCTGGGCAATATGCTCGTGCTCTTGGGCGTGACGTATGTACCGTCCTTTATACCGAAGAAATTGGCGGCTCCGCACTCGTCGATATATTTCTTCTCCTTGGCATCAAGGTAGAACTCACAACTGTACCCGAGGTCGTGTGCCATCTTGTTGGCCCGGAGGGATGCAGCATAGTTGCCGCCAACCTTGTATATACCTGTGCCGAGAGGCGCACTGCGGTCGTACTCTCTTATGATGACGTAAGGGTTGGTGGCGAAACCGCCCTTGAAGTAAGGACCTACCGGCGTCACGAAGATGATGAAGAGATATTCCTCAGCAGGATGAACGCCTACCTGTGCGCTTGTTCCTATCAGCAGCGGACGTATGTAAAGCGTGGCTCCGCTTTCGTATGGAGGGATGAAACGCTCGTTTAGTCGTACCACCTTCTCCACCATCTCTATAAACTTTTCTGTGGGAAGCTCAGGCATCAGGATGCCGCGGCATGTGCTCTGCAACCTCGCCGCATTTTCATCGGGACGGAACACACGCACCTTGCCGTCAGGGCAACGGTACGCCTTGAGTCCTTCAAACGCCTCCTGCCCATAGTGCAGACAAGTGGCAGCCATGTGCAGGGGGATGGTCTCCTCGCTGCATGTCTCTATCTCTCCCCACGCACCGTTACGGTAGTAGCAACGTACGTTGTAGTCGGTCTTCCTGTAACCAAAAGAAAGGTTGCTCCAGTCAATTTCGCTCATTTCGATATTGATTTTTATGTTGTTTTTTCTATTTGTGATGCAAATTTAGCCATTTTTCGCCTAACGTGTATCTTGCGAGCCAAATTTATCTTGTTTGGCGGCTTGTATTTACACACATTTCTTCGCGACGGCACTGACCAGGAACGTCACCGTGCAGGATACCACCACGGAGACGAAAAACCACAGGAAACCGAGGCTGTCGGCCAAGGCTCCGGCGAACATGCCGGGAATCATCATGCCCAAGGCTTGCACGGCGGTGCAGATACTGAATACGGATGTGCTCTTCTCTCCCTTGGAGAAATACACGAGGAACAGACTGTATGCGGTGAATCCCATGCCGTAGCCTATCTGTTCCAACGCCACGCAACTGTTGATGACGAGAAGGCTGGAAGGCTGCGCCCATGCTAAGTAGACATATACGAGGTCGGGTATGGAGATGGCGCATATCATGGGCCACCACCAGCGTTTCAGACCGTCTCTGCTGACAAGCCACCCACCGAGTATGCCTCCTCCCAGAAGGCCTATGACACCTATGGTGCCGTATGTGAAGCCCACCGACACTGTGCTGAGCGCAAGTCCACCTTCCTCAATGGAACGCAGCATGAACGGTTGTGCCATCTTGGCCAACTGAGCTTCGGGGAAGCGGAAGAAAAGCATGAACAGAAGAGCAGGCACTATGTGCGGTTTCCTGAAGAAGGCCGTCAGGCTCTCTTTGAAGGCTCTGAAGAAGTGGAAGTCGGAAACGTCGTTGTCGTCGGCGTTTTCCACCTTGGGCATCTTCCACTTGTGCCATCCTGCCAACAGCAGCATGATGCCTGCCAACAACAGCAGAGTGAGCGTCCATGCCGACGATATGCCGTATCTGGACTGAAACCATCCGGCCAGCATGACGATGCCGCCCTGGCAGAAGATGCTGCCTATGCGGTATGCGGTGGAACGTATCCCCACGAAGAAAGCCTGTTGCCGTTCGGTCAGTCCTATTATATAGAAGCCGTCAGCGGCTATGTCGTGTGTGGCGCTGCTGAAAGCCATTATCCAGAAGAATGCGAGAGTGCCCTCCAACCACCAGTCGGTATTTAACGTCAGCGCGACTCCTGCCAACGACCCTCCCACGAGCACCTGCATGGCAAGTACCCACCACACTTTGGTGCGCAGCGCGTCAACGATGGGACTCCATAAGGGCTTTACCACCCATGGGAGGTAAAGCCAACTGGTGTAGAGCGCAAGCTGTGTGTTGGTAAGCCCGAGCACTGTGTACATGATGACGG
>CAVHNA010000223.1:0-3019 GCA_963637205.1 Bacteroidaceae bacterium | reverse complement strand
CGCCCAGAGCGCGGGCCGTCATCCCGTCGAAGAAGTCGAAGACGGCTCCGGCCACTATCATCATCACCGCATAGAGGTACTGTCCGTGGAATGCCGCTCCCGTGGCTATACACCCGCAGATGAGGTTGCAGCACGTTATGGTGTTGGGAAGGTGTTTCTTCATGTCATTTCAGTTTTGCTATTATCGTTTCGTTGCCCACGGTCTTCTGGTGCAGAGCCACGCAGACCTCAGTGTCCAGGGGCAGGTAGACATCCACCCTGGAGCCGAACTTGATGAAGCCCAGGTGCTCGTCCACGTAGCATTCCTCTCCCTCGCCGGCGTACGTGACTATGCGACGCGCCATAGCTCCGGCTATCTGCCGCACCAGTATGTCGGTGCCGTCGGGAGTGGTGATGACCACCGTGCTGCGCTCGTTCTCCTCGCTCGCCTTGGGCAGCCACGCCTTGTGGAAGTTGCCGTCGTGGTGGCGCACCAGCTTCACCTTGCCGTCGGTGGGTATCCAGTTGGCGTGCACGTTGAAGAGGCTCATGAAGATGCTCACCATTATCCTCCGGTCGTGGAAATACTCGTTCTCTTCCGTTTCTTCCACCACCACCACCCTGCCGTCGGCTGGCGCGACCACTATGCCATCCGTGTCGCCCGAGAACAGGCGCACCGGGCACTGGAAGAAGTTGACAAGGACGAGGTAAACCAGTGTGCTGAGAAACAGTACCACGTGGGACACGACCTTCTCGTCGAGAAGCAGATAAAGGGAGAGGTTGAGCGCAACCAGTCCCACAGCTCCCCATATCAGAGTGACGGTTCCTTCATGGTGAAGTCTTATCTTTTTCAGTTTTCTCAGTCGTTTTCCCATTTTCTGTTCGCTATTCCTTATGTTTTTCCTTGGCCGTACGATTTCCGTCGGCAGGCATGGAATACGCTACCGAAGACAAAGTTAAAGGTTTTTCTCCTAACGGCAAAAGAAATTGCGTAATTTTAGTGTTCCGACGATACAAATGAAAGCAAAAGTTGGCCACTACATATAAAATGTGTACCTTTATGCCCTGACAAGCACACAAAAGACAATGGAAAGCTACGTACACCTGCACGTTCACTCGCAGTATTCCCTCCTTGACGGACAGGCCGCCATAGGCAAAATGGTGGACAAAGCCATAGCCGACGGCATGAGAGGCATGGCACTGACAGACCACGGAAACATGTTCGGGGTGAAGGACCTCTTCGACTACTGCACCAAAGTGAACAAAGGAAGGAAGAAGGAGGGCAAGGAGCCCTTCAAGCCCATCTTCGGGTGCGAAGTGTACGTGGCCAGAAGAACCAAGGAGGACAAGACAGACCCCAAATTGGACCGTCGCGGAAACCACCTCATACTGCTGGCCAAGAACCTCGACGGATACCACAACCTGATACAGCTTGTGAGCCGCGCCTGGGTGGACGGCTTCTACGGATGCGCCCGTACCGACCATGCGGACCTGGAGCGTTTCCACGAGGGCATCATCTGCTGCTCGGCGTGCATAGCCGGCGAAGTGCCTTCTAAGATACTGAAGGGAGACCTGACGGGCGCGCGGCAGACGGCGGCGTGGTACAAGGGGATATTCGGCGACGACTACTACCTGGAGCTGCAGAGGCACGAGGTGACCAACCCCAACATCAACGCCAACAGGGAGACGTACCCCTTGCAGCAACAAGCCAACGCCGAACTGTTGAAGATAGCCGCCGAGCTGGGCATAAAGGTGATATGCAGCAACGACAGCCACTTCGTGAACGAGGAGGATGCCGACGCGCACGAACGCCTGCTGTGCCTCTCCACTGGCAAGAAGATATTCGAGGAGCACATGCTCTACACCAAGCAGGAGTGGTTCAAGACGCAGGAGGAGATGAACGAGGTGTTCGCCGACATCCCCGAGGCTCTGTCCAACACACTGGAGATACTCGACAAGGTGGAGATGTACTCGCTGGAGTCGGATCCCATAATGCCCTTCTTCCCCATACCCGAGGAGTTCGGCACGGAAGAGAAGTGGCGCGAGAAGTTCACCGAGGAAGACCTCTTCCGCGAGTTCACCAGCGACGAGAACGGCGAGAACCCCATGCCCGTCGAGGAAGGCGAGAAGAAAATAAAGAAGCTGGGCGGGTACGACAAGATATACCGCATAAAGTTCGAGGCCGACTACCTGGCCAAACTGGCGTACGAAGGAGCGTGGCGCATATACGGGACTCCGCTGAGCAAAGAGGTGGACGACCGCATACGCTTCGAGCTGCACATCATGAAAACGATGGGATTCCCAGGCTACTTCCTCATAGTGCAGGACTTCATAAACTCTGCCAGAAAGAACCTCGACGTGTGGGTAGGCCCTGGGCGCGGTTCGGCGGCCGGCTCAGTGGTGGCGTACTGTCTGGGCATCACCAAGCTCGACCCTCTGAAGTACGACCTGCTGTTCGAGCGTTTCCTCAACCCCGACCGCGTCTCGCTGCCGGATATAGACACCGACTTCGAGGACTGCGGACGCGGCAAGGTGTTGCAGTGGGTAATGGACAAGTACGGGCACGAGAACTGCGCCCACATCATCACGTACGGCACCATGGCCACCAAAAACGCCATCAAGGACGTGGCACGCGTGGAGGACCTGCCGCTGGACATCAGCAACGCCCTGTGCAAGGCCATACCCGACAGGCTGCCCGACGGACTGAAGATGAACCTCCCCAACGCCATAAAGGTAACGCCGGCATTGCAGGAAGCCGAAGTCTCAAGCAACGTGAAGGAGGTCAACACCATCAAGTACGCACGCATGCTGGAGGGACAAATCCGCGGCACTGGCATACATGCCTGCGGCTTCATCATCTGTCGCGACCCCATCTCGGCGCACGTGCCGGTGAGTACGGCCGACGACCCAGACTTCCCCGACCGCAAGACCATCGTCACGCAGTACGACGGACACGTGATAGAGAGCACCGGCCTCATCAAGATGGACTTCCTTGGACTGAAGACCCTCACCGAGCTCAAGGAGGCGTGCAGGGTGATAA
>CAVHNA010000222.1:0-3019 GCA_963637205.1 Bacteroidaceae bacterium | reverse complement strand
CCGTGTCCGTACAACTCGGTCTTCATATGCCTTCACACGAAGACCTCTTTAGTTTGCTTATATGTGCTTATCTTATTAAGGTCAAAAATATAACCATAAGGCATCTATAATAAATTTCCAAGGATATATTGAGCTATTCTGACTTTACGTTCTGGCTTTACAATCTCTGTATAATAACCATCCTTTACAAAAGCAAAAGCCTCTGGAGCTCCTTTTGCCTTGTATTTGAATGGGGTAGTGCCGATATAGTAATTATTAATTCCATCTACAGTGTTGTAATTAGAATCAAACATAAAAAAGGTTGAGCAATATGTTAGGGAGCAGTCTTACGAAGAGCAAAACTTTCAGTGCCCGGAACGGGACTCGAACCCGTACGACCGCAATGGTCAAGGGATTTTAAGTCCCTCGTGTCTACCAATTCCACCATCTGGGCAGCCTTTATGAGTGCAAAGGTAGCACTTTTGAATGAAAGGGGAAAACAATATTGGAAAAAATGATGTTTTCGCCGTTACGGATTGCCCTATCTGTTGTTTACCACCAATGTGGTGGATATGTAGCTAGTGAGGTATCTGTAGAGTTGGCGTCCAGTCTCTCCGTCTGACACTATGCCGCAATCGTTGAGGTTGTAGGTGCGGTTACATGAATTGCAAAGAGCGTATCCGGATTCTTTCATGCTTAGCGGTTTCGTGAAGTGGTAGCGTTCGTAGCAGTTGGGACATGCAAGGTCGAAACAAACTACTGCTGGTGCGTCCATTCCCATCTCGGGGATGTTAGGCAGACCTACGATAAGCCCGCTTAGCCCCAGGTAATACCCACTGTAGCTTGTCTCCGCTACAATGGGAACTTGGGATGCCTCTTTGGTGCTTCCTTGGCACACGAAGTACTTGCCGTCTTTTGACGCCGTTATGGTGCAGAACTCACCCATGTTGTTGCATGCCGTGTGCAGCGCTGGTGCCTGCATGGTGTTCTGCATGGTGAAACGTGCCGGCAGCGAACAGTACTTGTTGTTGGTCTCCCCGTTTTCGCATGCGTTCAGCAAGGTGAGGATGGCGATGGCGCAGACGTGTCCGCACCATCGCCGCAAGAAATGTGTGTCGTAGTGTGTGTTCATGAGATTCATCCCTGTGCCAATTTCTGTTCGGCTTCTTCCATGCGCTGGAAGTTAAATCCTTTCCATACCTCATCCATCAGGGCCGCTATCTCCTTGTTGCAGAGGTTGCCTATGCTGCCTGCGTGTGTGTGGTGAACCTCTTTGCAAGGCTTGAACTGTCCGGCGGCGATGTCCATGCCGACTTTCTTGTATGCGTCGCGGAAAGGCATCCCTTCGGTAGCAAGGCGGTTGACTTCTTCAACGCTGAACATAAGGTCGTAGCGTGGGTCGTCGAGGATATGCTCGTTTACTTTTATCCTGCTGATGATGTATGATGTCATCTGCAGGCAGTCTATGAGTTCCCGGAAAGCCGGCAAGAACACTTCCTTGATAATCTGCAAGTCGCGGAAATAGCCGCTTGGAAGGTTGTTCATTATCATCATTATCTGTTGCGGAAGAGCCTGTATCTTGTTGCATTTGGCTCGCGTGAGCTCAAATACGTCTGGGTTCTTCTTGTGCGGCATGATGCTGGAACCTGTGGTGCACTCGTCTGGCAGCTTCACGAAAGCGAAATTCTGGCTGCTGAACATGCAAGCGTCGAACGCCAACTTCGCTATGGTGCCTGCCAGGCTTGCCATGGCGAACGCCACGTTGCGCTCCATCTTGCCACGTCCCATCTGTGCGTAAACCACGTTGTAGTCCATGGAGTCGAAGCCGAGCAGGTCTGTGGTCATCTGTCTGTCAAGAGGGAAACTGCTGCCATATCCCGCCGCAGAGCCCAGAGGGTTGCGGTTGGTAATCCTGAAGGCGGCTTGCAGGAACATCATGTCGTCTACAAGGCTCTCGGCATAGGCTCCGAACCATAGTCCGAAGCTGCTGGGCATGGCCACCTGCAAGTGTGTGTAGCCGGGCATAAGCACGTCCTTGTATCTTTCGCTTTGCGCCTGCAGTCCGTTGAAGAGCTCCTTCGTGTCTTCGGCTATCGCCTTCAGCTGTCTACGGGTGAATAGCTTCAGGTCTACCAGCACCTGGTCGTTGCGGCTTCTTCCGGAGTGGATCTTTTTGCCGATGTCACCCAATGAGCGAGTGAGCATGAGTTCCACCTGAGAATGAATGTCCTCCACGCCGTCTTCAATGTGGAAATCCCCCTTGCGTATGCTTGCCAGAATGTCCCTGAGAGCGGAAAGCAGCTTTGCCAGTTCGTCTGCCGTGAGCAGACCGATACTCTGCAGCATGGTGATGTGCGCCATGCTGCCCAACACGTCAGCCTCTGCCAGATACATGTCCATCTCGCGGTCGCGGCCTACGGTGAACTTCTCTATCTCGGCTGTCATCTCAAATCCTTTGTCCCAAAGTTTTGCCATGGTGTTTCTGCGATTACATGTTGTAAGGAAAACCTGCCAACATGGTGGCAAGTCCGTCTACGCCATTTTGAAGTTTACTGCCAATCATCTGTCTGACGAAAAAGTTCAGCTCGGCTTTCAGCGTCACCCTCAAGGCGCACTCGGTGGGGGTGGACGGGAGGAGCTGTATCCACATGTTGGCCTGTATGGGAGCACCTTCAAGAGCGTACTTTATGGTCTTGGGCTCCTCTCGCTCAACGATGCGCAGCGTGATATGGCCGACAGGGGTATCGCTGGAAACAAAGTCCGTTTCAAACTGAAGAGCCTTAATCTTTTCAGCCATGGAGTCCATTTGTTCCAGTGTTATCTTGTCGCCAGCCTGCATCAGTACCGCTTGTCGTATTTGCGGGTCGTCCAGTTTTTCCCTTATGACAGACAGGTTGCGCAGATCGGAGAGCATGCCGTACACATTCTCCTGAGGATAGTATATTTTCTTAACTTCACTTTTGTATTCGGTCATCTCGGTGAAAATTTAGTGTTCCGCTTATCCGTTCCAGTGTGCTGGGTCTTTGCGCCACTCGTGCAG
>CAVHNA010000221.1:0-3094 GCA_963637205.1 Bacteroidaceae bacterium | reverse complement strand
GGCGCGAGCTCTGCTGGCTGCCCTCGTGGTGGGCCGCGGAGGGCGACGAAGTGTGGGACGGCGAGAGCCCCGTCACGCTGTCGCCCGGCGACGAGATAAGTCCGTGGGGATGGAGCCCCGCCCTCATACACCGGCTGCGGCAGGCCGGCGTGGCGCCCGAGTTCATGCCCGACGAAAAGGAGATGCGCTCCATACGCTCCCTCTCGCACCGCACCACGGCGGTGGAGGCTCTGGCGCGGCAGCGCGCCGACGGACTGCTGGGCGCACGGATGCGCGGCAGCTCGGAGCTCTGCCACTCGTGGGAGGAGGTGGAACGCTTGCTCTCCGACGGCCATCCGCGCGTGCTGAAGACCCCGTGGAGCAGCAGCGGCAAGGGCGTGGCGCTGTCCGCGTCGCCCGGCATACGGCAGTGGTGCCAGAAGGCGATAGGGCGGCAAGGCTCCGTGGTGGTGGAGGACGCGCTGGAGAAGTTCGCCGATTTCGCCCTCGAGTTCTGGCTCGACGGCCGCGGCGGAGTGCAGTATCAGGGGCTCAGCCTCTTCTACACCGGCAAGGTGGGGTCGTACACTGGCAACTGGGTGGCTCCCGAGGGCGAGAAGATGCAGTGGCTGCTCCAGTACGTGCCGCTGTCCGCCCTGGTGGAGATACGCCACTGGTGGGAGAGCTATCTGAGCCGTTTCAGCTACCGCGGTCCAGTGGGCGTGGACATGATGGTGTGCCGCGACGGCGTGTGCCCCTGCATCGAAATCAACTGGCGGCAGACCATGGGCATGGTGGCCAACCGCTTGGCGGCGCAGGGCAAGTACGGCAGACTGATAGTGGAGTACATCTACGGTCACTACTCCGCCGAGGTGGAGGCTTTCGGTTAAGACCAGAGCTTTTTCCTCGCCCTGGAGCCGTTGATTGCAGTATCCGGGTTCAAAAAAATTTTTTTGAATGCTTTGATTGCAGCCGACAGTCACTTTTTGTTCTTGTTGAAGCCTTCGCACCCTGATTCTTGCCCCTCTGTGAGCCTGACATGCCACACCAACATAGGAGGAGCGTTTGCGTCAAATGCGACCCACTGCACTCAAGGCTAATCTCTCTCTCTCTTTGCAGGGCGCATTTGCCGCAAATGCGCCTCCTACTCCATCCTTGTGAAGGTTTCACATGCGAAACCTTCACGTGACTCCGCGTGTGGCCAGAATCACGCGTTGAAGGCTTCACGCGGCTCCGCATGAAGCGAGAAACCTCCTACGTCCTGGGTGCTTTCCTTGGAGATGTGCTCCTGCCGGACTCGTCAGGCGGTGTCAGCCTGCCGTGGCCGGCTTATTTCCTGACTTCGTCATTGCGTCACCCAAAAATCTTCGTCGAAGAGTTTGGCGATTTTCTGATGTCTTGCCATTAACATGGTTTGTGTGTAAACTTCCCTGTTTAGGGGTAGCTTGATTTGTATTGTGGTGATGGTCTTTGCCAGTGCAAGCACCTTGTCCACACTCATCTTTATATCCGAGAGTTTCAGCATCCGCTCCAGCTCCTTGTACACTTTCAATGCCACAAAGCATATGCATATATGTGCCTCTATCCGTTTGCGGGTGAAATGGAACATGGGACGTATCTCTATCTTTGACTTTGCGATACGGAAGGCACGCTCCACATGCCAAAGGTTGTGGTAGGCCGTGTAAACGTCCTGAACAGGTATGTCAGTATTAGTAAGGTAGCCCTTAAGGCCGGCCCACTGGGAGTCATCGGCGATGCGGTCATAGTTGATGGCTACTCTCACCTCGCCATCCATGGACAGGAATTTGTTGTATCCCCTTTTGTTGATGTTGTTTTTGGTGAGAGAGCCATGCCTGTAAGCCTTTTCCAGCCTTCGTATCCCTTTCTCCCTGTTGTACGCATCTTTCTTGGCACGGTCAACTGTATTGCCAACCAAAAGGCGGCGGCCTCCACCCTTTTCATATTCCACCATTTGGCAGTCATGCTTGGGCTGGCTCAGTATCCATTCTCTCACTTCCTGGCTTTCATTCTTTATCTTGGCCCCAATTATATACTTGTAGCCGGGCGCCTCAAGCTCTTCTATGTTGGCGTTGTTCATCAGGCCTGAGTCGGCCACCACCACAAAGTCCTCCAATCCGTATTTGCCGACAAACTCGTTTATCGTCGGCAACATCGTATGGCCCTCATACTTGTTGCCCTCGTGAATGCAATATGCAAGTGGATAGCCGCCAAGACTGACGAGCAGGCCAAGTATGATTTGGGGATTGCTGTGGCGCCCTTCCTTCGAGAAGCCTGTCTTGCGCAGTTCGTCCTCGTAATCAGCCTCGAAGTAAAGCGTGGTGACATCGTAGAACAGCACCCCGATGTTGCCGCCAAACAATTTGGCGGTGTGGAGCACGCTTATGTCCTGCACTATCTCGTGCCGATGGCTGCTCAGCTTGTCAAGGTAGCGGTATATTTTTGAGAGGTCCACATCCTCGTCGAAATGATTTTTCAGGTATTCCACCGTGGCAGCCTTGCTCGTTGGATAGGCAAGGCGGGCGTCTCCGCATCATAACTGCAGCCGATGGTCTTCACTAACTGCTGACGTCGGTCACTGGACTTGCGTACCACCTGGACGCTTACCTTGCCTGACTTGTTGGGTTTCTTACGTATAAACATGGTGCAAATTTAGGCTGGGACACCCAAATATGCAAATTTTCGAGCCTTTAAATACTGATTATAAGTGATTTGAATGTGAAGACCATAAAAAGTGACGAAAACAGGTGTCTTTCCATCTTATACCCACTTGATTTACTTCATATAGTTCCGAGTAGTTATTGGACTTCGGCTCTTTTTGCAGTCTTATCCCTATATGTAGCCTTATATCAAGTTTCTGTACGTTGGGCCAGATGTTTGTCGCTGACTTCTTTCAGATTCCACCTTGCGATGGACACCCTTGTCTCTCTGACTGGACGATTCCCACTACCAGGGCTCGTTAGGGACTTGCACCCATTAGACAACATACATGCTAGTCAAACAATATACATCAAGATAAATAATACTATCGTAACGTTTTTCGACATATCCCTGCAGACGCCCCCAGGAGGAGCGTTTGCGCCAAACGCGACCCAAG
>CAVHNA010000220.1:0-3132 GCA_963637205.1 Bacteroidaceae bacterium | reverse complement strand
TATGTACACCGATATAAGCAGTCTGCCTCCGATAAAGGATGCCAACTTTATGAAGAAGTACGGGAAGAAGAGGACAGAACTGAACGCTTTGCCACAGGTGGACTACGAGGCCGTGTGTTCGCTCAAGGACGAGTATTTGCGTAGGCTGTATATGCAGGAAGGTGATGCGGTGCTTGCCGGGGACGAGTTCAAGGCGTTCTACAACCGCAACGAAGAGTGGCTGCTCCCGTATTCAGCCTTTTGCCTGCTGAGAGACACTTACGGGACGTGCGACTACAGTGTCTGGCCCAAGTACAGTGTATATGAAAGGGAGAAGGTGGAACAGTTCGCCAGAGCGAACAAGAAGGAAACTCTGTATTACGCTTACGTCCAGTTCCTGCTGGACAGGCAGCTGACTTCCGCCACACTCCACGCACGGTCTTTGGGGTTGTTCCTGAAAGGCGACATACCTATCGGCATCAGCCGGTACAGCGTGGAGGCGTGGACTGAGCCTTGCTACTTCAACATGAACGGACAGGCTGGCGCACCGCCCGACGCTTTCAGCGCAAACGGACAGAACTGGGGATTTCCCACCTACAACTGGCGACGCATGGCGGAGGACGGCTATTCGTGGTGGGTGAAACGTCTGCGCAAGATGGGAGAATATTTCGACGCTTTCCGCATTGACCATGTCCTCGGATTCTTCCGTATCTGGCAGATACCGCTGAACAGTGTGCACGCCTTGCTCGGACATTTCTCCCCGTCGCTGCCGATGAGCGTGGAGGAGATAGAAAGCTATGGGATGAAGTTCCGCAAAGAGGAGTGGACTCGTCCGTACATCACTGACTGCATGGTGGCGGACATCTTCGGCAGCGGTGCAGAGTATGTGAGGTACAAGTTCCTCGACAGAATGGACGACGGACGCTACGACATGAAGAAGGACTTCGCCACACAAAGGCAGGTGAAGGAGTACTTCGGAAAGAAGCAGGACAAGCTGGATGTGGGCATCCGAGAAGGCCTTTACAGGCTGATAAGCGACGTGCTCTTCGTGGAAGACGAGGATATGCCCGGAACTTACCATCCGAGGATAGCCGCCATGGACGACTATGTGTTCTTGTCTCTCTCCGCTGAGGAACAAGATGCTTTCAGACGCATACATGAGCAGTATTACTAGCATCGCCATAACGAATTTTGGTATACGGAGGCGGTGGCGAAACTCCCTGTTCTGGTGCAGTGTACCCGTATGCTGGTATGTGCCGAAGACCTTGGCATGGTGCCTGCTTGTGTGCAGCCGTGTATGGAACGTCTGCGTATGCTTTCATTGGAGATACAGGCCATGCCGAAGACTCCAGGGCTGATGTTCGCACGTCTGCAAGACAATCCGTACAGAAGCGTGTCTACAGTCTTCACGCACGACATGCCCACACTACGTGACTGGTGGGAAGAGGACTACGGCAGAGCGCAGCGTTTCTATAACCAGGTTCTCGGGCACGGTGGGGTAGCGCCTTCCGTCATGACGGCGAGCCTGTGCGAGGAAGTGGTGGCTGCCCATCTCGCTTCGCCTTCCATGCTTTGCATTATCAGTTGGCAGGACTGGATGTCCATAGACACGGCCTTGCGTTTTCCTCATCCGGAAGGAGAGAGAATCAATGTTCCGTCAGATCCGCATCATTACTGGAGGTACAGGATGCACATCAGTATAGGCAGGTTGATGCTGGAGGAGCAGCTGAACGGGAAGATAAGAAGTATGATAGCCCATTCGGGAAGATAGGGCAGGGGAGGGTCAGTGAATGTTCTTCTCGTCCAAAGCCTTTGCGTAAAGACGTGCGTTTTTCAGATGCTCGGAGTAGGTGACGGCGAAGTTATGTGTGCCTGAGAAGTCCTCCTTGGCGCACATGTAGAGGTAAGGGTGCTCCTTGTGGTGAAGCACTGCGTCAATGCCGGCTATGCTGGGAATGCAGATAGGGCCTGGTGGAAGTCCCGTGTTGACGTATGTGTTGTATGGGTTCTCCACCTTCAGGTGTTCGTGGCGTACGCGTCTGATGCTGAAGTCGCCCAAGGCGAAGCGCACCGTCGGGTCTGCTTGCAGTGGCATGTCTATGCGTAGCCTGTTGAGGTACATGCCTGCCACCATGGGTTTCTCTCCGTCGTTGGCGGTTTCCTCGTCCACGATGCTTGCCAACGTGGATATCTCTTCGGGGGTCATGTCCATACTTTTAGCCAATAGCTTCCGTTCCTTGTTCCAGAAAGCCTTGTGTTCTTTTTGCATCCTTTTCATGAAGTTGTCCAGAGTGATATCCCAATACACCTCGTAGGTGTTGGGCACGAACAGCGACGGAATGGTGGCGGTGTCGTAGCCGTATTTAGCGCAGAAAGCGCTGTCAGTAAGGGCGTCGGCTAATGCGGTGGAGTCCAGTTCCAACTTATGCGCCAGCTTGCCCGCGAGCCTTTCCATAGTTCTTGTGCTTGGTATGGTCAGGCGCACTGGAGCTTGGTGTCCGTTGCGCAGCATGCGGTAGGTCGCCAGCGCGCTTGTCTCTGGACTGATGAGGTAGCATCCCTTCCTCACTTTGTATGGCAAGGCGGCTGCATACACCTTCCATCTCCATCCGATGGAGGACTTGGCGCATACGGAGTCGGCGTTGTCGTCTTTGTCTATATATATACAATGTAGTTCGCTCTTGTGTGAACATGTACACATTTTTGCGAAGAATATGGCGTACGCTGTGCATGCCATAACACACGTCAAGGCAGCTGACATCAGCGCGACTTGTCTTTTTTCCATATTTTGCGGTAGCTTTTACTGATACAAAATTACTCAAATATACTCATTGAGGCAAAAAACTTGCGGATTATTTCCCTGTTAAAATAAAAAGCACTACCTTTGCAAACGGTTTCGCCGATATGGCTCAGTTGGTAGAGCAACGCATTCGTAATGCGTGGGTCGGGGGTTCGAGTCCCCCTATCGGCTCAGGGGTGACCAAGCAGTCCACATTGTATAACATATAATGTGGATTTTTCTTTTTGTTCGGCCAATTCCTCAAAAAAGGCATCTAATATTTGGGGTCAGCGGATTTTCCCGGTGGGCAGCTGGACGATTCAAGCGTAAAGTGGTACCTTTGTAGAATGAAAACAGACAATCTTCTACGCGCT
>CAVHNA010000219.1:0-3219 GCA_963637205.1 Bacteroidaceae bacterium | reverse complement strand
AACTATATCATAGCCGCGGCTACGCATACGCCAACAAAGGTCTATCTCTTCCTGATGGGCGAAGAAGCTCCCGTCAAGGCCGCCCACCTCCCAATACACCCGACTGCGTATCAGCAGTGCGGCACCTGAAGCCCACACAACATGCGCCACCGTGTCGTACAGCCCACAGTCCGCTTCCACAGTCCCCAATATACGTCCTCGGCAAAAAGGATAGCCCAACTTATCTATGTAGCCCCCACAAGCCCCGGCATACTCCAGCATACACGGATTTGCCTGGCTCAGCATCTTGGGTTGACATGCAGTCGCTTCAGGATGCGAGTCCATATACGTCAACATTGCGTCAAGCCAACCCGCCCTTACCTCCACATCACTGTTGAGAAGCAGATAGTATTCCGCCTCCACTTGCGACAGCGCCTTGTTGTACCCTTCGGCAAAACCGTAGTTGCGGTCAAGCTCTATAGTACGGACATTAGGGAACTTCTCAGCCATAAGCGCAAGCGAGCCGTCCGTACTGGCATTGTCCGCCACCACCACACTCGCTTCACCGCTGTGCAGCAGCACAGACGGAAGGAAACGGTCGAGCATACGCTCGCCATTCCAATTGAGTATAACTATCGCTGTCTTTTCCACGTTTCTCAAATTTCGAATGCTGTCAGAGCATCCCCTTCTTTGTTCCATCCGCCAAGACGAACGCTTACGATACGGTTGTCAAGAAGCGACACGTCCGTGTCAATATGCAGTTCTACCTTAATATAATTATCGGTGAAACCGTGTATCAGGCCTTGCTGTTTACTGTGTTCCAACAGCACTGGACGTCCAGCACCTATATATTTGTTGTAGAACGCATGCAACTTGCCCTCACTCAACTGCAATATCTCCTGACTTCGCCTGTGTTTTTCATCCGGAGATACCACGTGGGGAATCTGCAACGCCTTGGTACCTCGTCTCTCGCTGTAAGTGAACACGTGATACTGGCTCACGTCAACACTTTCCATGAAAGACTTCGACGCACGGAAGAGTTCCTCTGTCTCGCCTCTCATACCCACTATCACGTCCACGCCAATGAACGCATCCGGCATGACGTCGCGTATAGTCTTCACCTTGTCCGCAAAAAGGGAAGTGCCGTACCTACGGTGCATCAGCTTTAGCACTTCGTCGCTGCCACTCTGCAACGGGATATGGAAATGCGGCATGAAGGACCTGCTGCCGGCACACCATTCTATCACCTCATCAGTAAGAAGGTCGGGCTCTATGCTGCTGATACGGTAACGCTGGATACCTTCCACAGAATCCAGCCCTTTAAGCAAGTCTATAAACTTCTCGCCTGTACTCTTTCCGTAGTCGCCAATGTTCACTCCCGTTATCACTATCTCTTTTCCACCCATAGCGGCCACCTCCCTGGCCTGACTGACGAGCTCCTCCACACTTCCGTTCCTACTCCTGCCGCGCGCGAACGGTATGGTGCAATAGGTACAATAGTAATCGCACCCATCCTGCACCTTCAGGAAATATCGCGTACGGTCTCCATGGCTGCAACTTGGGACAAAGGTACGTATGTCCGCCGTACGTACAGTTTCATATTCGTGCGAATGCAGAAGGCGTTCCTCCGGCATCATGTCTATACGTTCGGCTATCCTCTGTACTATCTGTCCCTTCTGTTCAGAGCCTAGCACGAGGTCCACTCCGTCAAGCGAGGCCACGGTCTCTGGCTTCAGTTGCGCATAACAACCGGTAACCACTACCAAAGCACCCGGGTGACGACGCACCATCTTGCTGATGGCCTGACGGCACTTGGCATCCGCCACCTCGGTGACACTGCATGTATTTACCACGCATATATCAGCCACCTCACCGTTGACGGCAGTCTCCACCCCGGCCTCCTTCAGTTGTTTTCCGACCGTACCTGTCTCTGAGAAATTAAGCTTACACCCCAAAGTGAAGTAAGCGGCTTTCTTTCCTCTCAAATCATACATATTTGCAAAAGTATATAATTTCCTTGAAATCGCCAAACAATATCACTTTTTCAGTAAATACGTCACTCTGATTTACAGACATTTGCAATATATCTATCAAATTTAAGCAAAAAAAACACTCAAAATTTGTTCATCGTATTCAAAAAGTCCGTACCTTTGTGCCGTTTTAAAAAGCAAATGATTGTTATACAGTTTTAAAAAAGCAAAAAAAATGAAAAAGTTAGCATTTTTGTTCGCAGCTGTTGTAGCTGTTTCTTTCGCATCTTGTGGCAACGGTACTCAGAAGGGTGCAGACGCAGATTCTTGCTGCGCTGACACAGAGGCTGTAGAGGTAGCAGAAGAAGTTGATGATACCACTGCTTGCTGTGCAGATTCTTGCACTGCTGATTCAGCTTGTGCTGAGGCTCCCGCTGCAGAGTAATTCCTTAACAGGAACAGTCTACAAGGCGACATCAATAGATGCCGCTTTTTTTTGTGCCTTCCACTGAGTCGGCAGACATCAGCATAGATAGTGAAAGGGCGCACACCTTTTTGGTATGCGCCCTTTCACTATCTATGCAACAACCTTATATTACTCTGCTGCCGGAGCAGTGGGAGCATCTGTCTCTGTTGCAGGTGCATTCTCCGCAACTACTGCGAAATGAACCTGAGCCGTTACTTCCTTGTGGAGCTTTACTACAGCTACATACTCACCTGTAGCCTTAACGTCCTTGACGTTGATAATCTTACGGTCTATGTCATAACCCAGTTTCTGAAGCTCTGCGGCTATCTGCAGGCTACCTACGCTACCATAGATGACACCAGCAGCACTGACCTTGGCACTGATAGTAAGAGATACTGCGTTCAGCTTCTCTGCCAGAGCCTCAGCCTCAGCCTTGATCTTGGCGAGCTTGACAGCTTTCTGCTTCAGCTCTTCAGCCAGCTGCTTCTTGGCGCTGTCGCTTGCTATGACACCCTTGCCAAAAGGAATAAGATAATTACGGCCGTAACCGCTCTTCACGTTTACAATGTCATTCTTGTAACCCAAGCCGATGACGTCTTCTTTCAGTATAATTTCCATATCTGTATTCCTCCTTTATTACTTCATCATATCAGTTACGAAAGGCAGAAGTGCCAAGTGACGCGCACGCTTCACTGCCTGTGCCACACGACGCTGGTACTTAAGGGAAGTACCGGTGATACGACGGGGAAGTATCTTGCCCTGCTCGTTAAGAAACTTCTTCAGGAACTCAGGATCCTTGTAGTC
>CAVHNA010000218.1:0-3253 GCA_963637205.1 Bacteroidaceae bacterium | reverse complement strand
AAAATGAAGATAGCAGAAATATTGCAGCGCATGTCTGTGGCGGAAGAGGAGAACGGCGTTCTCCTCTTCCGCGAGGGCATGTTCTGGAGAGCGTATGAGCGCGGAGCCATAGCTCTGTGCGAATACGTGCATCCGTTCAAGGTCTCCACGCGCTACTGCAAGGCAGTAAGCCAATGGATATGCAGCGTGGGATTTCCAGACAGCTCTCTGGAGAGATGGACGGAGGACAGGAAGCCCGAACGCCTTGATGCGGCGTGCTTGAGTCTCACTCTGTCGGACGAGGAATGGTCGCACGTCGACGCATCCTTCGGAGAATGGAAGGAACAGCATGTGTCCGCCGCCATGTCCGCAGGCAGCTTTCCCGCCTGCGACGAAGGGAGCGGCAGGCAGACCTTCACCACCATAGGGGCGCAGGCAGGCGACGCGGCCAACGCCGTGATGCGTCTCCGTGCGTTTCCGCTTGAACGTTCCACCCCGATGGACTGCATGAACTTCATAGCCGACCTGAAGCGCATGCTTCAGGAGGGTCAACCTGCGAGATGACGGAATACAAGACCGCGTCCGCACCCGACAGGGAAGAAAAGCGGCGTAAGCTCTACACGGAGCAGCCAGTCTACGTGAAGTCCTATACGCTGCTGAAGGAACTCACCGTCTGCTACGGCCGCATACCGCGCGACATAAGGTACACACTGGGAGCACGTATGCTCAACGCCATGACCGACGAGGTGATGAGCGTGGCGCTGGCGTTCAAGGCCACCAAGGGCAAGGAGTCTCTTATCGGGGATGCCGCGGCGCATCTGGAGGAGACAAAGGTGATGCTACGTCTGCTGAAGGACGTGGGAGCCATCTCCACGAAGTTCTTCCTGCACACGCTGCCCATAACGGCGGATATAACGGTGCAGCTCAGCTCGTGGGCCAGATACGCCAGCAGAAACAGCCGGACGGACACGCAAGGGTAAAGACAAAACAGGAGAGTATGCGGATTATGGAGCGAACGCTGTATGCGGCGGAACACGAGTGCCGGCACGGCCAGAATGCGGATGAACATGCACGTTTGTCCGCAGTGCGCCGGGTGAAGTTCAGACAGTCGCCTTATGCTGACAGGCGTGAGGAAAAGGGCAGCAGGCGTGCTGCAGCTGAGAGCGCCTCTCCACGTCGCTCCGTGCAAGGCGGACGGCAAAAGCGACCGGCGCTACAGCCTAAATCAGGAACTGTCGGAAGCGTTCTCCCCGCTTCGGGCAACCGCAACGGAGACAACCTCAACAATCGCGGCTCGAACGGTAACTACTGGTCCAGTACGCTCAACAGCAACGATGTCAGCAACGCGTACAACCTCAACTTCAACAGTGGCAACCACAACGTGAACAACAACAACAATCGCTACTATGGTTTCCCCGTCCGTCCCGTCGCAGCACTCACCTTTCCCCGGGGAATGGGAAACAATGGCGACACACGACTCGCCGCCTGACAAACATAATCAGAAAGTACACGTACGCTTGCCATGCCGCATACTCTTTACCGTATAACCCGTGAGCGGCTGCTCTCCGACCTCTACCGTGCCTACATAAAAGCCCGGCAACACAAGGCGTGCACGGCGGACCAGCAAGAGTTCGAACTGAACATGGAGGAGGAACTCGTCGGTTTGGCCGACGTCCTCTACACGCACAGCTATAGGCCAAGCCCGAGCGTGTGCTTCGTAATACGCGACCCTAAGCAACGCGAGGTGTTCGCCGCCAGTTTCCGCGACCGTGTGGTGCACCACCTATACTATGAATATACCCACCGGCTTTTTGAGAGCACCTTCATAGCCGACACCTACAGTTGTATAGAGGGCCGCGGTACGCACTACGGCATCAGCCGCCTCGTCCACCATATCAGGGGCGAGAGCGACAACTACCGCCAGCCCTGTTACATACTGAAGGTGGACGTGAAGGGATACTTCATGCACATAGACCGACGACGCTTGCTCGCCATCTGTCTGGACACACTCGACAAGAGGAGACATAGCATGAAGGAGGACGGAAGGCCGTGGGACACCGTACACGACTACGATCTGGTACGATGGCTGACACACGTCTTCACGCTTCAGAACCCTTTGGAGAACTGCCGTCGCAGAGGCAACGCCGACGACTGGGACGGTCTGCCGCCGTCCAGAAGCCTTTTCTTCAGTCCCGCAGGGTGCGGGCTGCCCATAGGCAACCTCACGTCGCAACTTTTCAGCAACGTATACATGAACCGTTTTGACCAGTATTGCAAGCGCGATCTGCGTTGCCGCCGCTACGGTCGATATGTTGACGATGCCTATGTGGTCAGTACGGACAGAGAATGGCTGCGGAGCCTTGTGCCGCAAATGCGACAGTTCCTGCTTAGCGAGTTGGGACTGGAGCTTCATCCTAATAAGACAAGGATAGACGACTGCATGCGCGGTGTGGGATTTCTCGGTGCATACGTCAAGCCTTGGCGCATATATGTAGACAGTTGCACGTCCCGCCGGATAATGCGTAAGGTGAAGACAATGGACGTTGAACACGACAAGCCGCCCTACGTGCGGTCGGCGGTAAGTTCGTTCGTCGGCGTGTTTTCCCATTACCGCAGCCGTCGGCTATGCGAGCGTACCCTTTGCGCCGTCAATCCCGGTCTGATTAGCAAGGGTGTCTTCTGTAAAGGCATGCGCCGCTACTGTGTCTACAGGAGTGTATGGCGTGGCTGGTACAGAACATTGGCTGAAATCTGAACGTCTGTTTACAGGCTTCGTTATCTCTTGTCTTTTTCAGAGCTCTGAAAAAGTTCATTAGATGAGATGATGTATCGGTAGTTTGATGCCAAGCTTATAGAATTTCAGATAAGTTTCAACTTCGCTGCATGTCTCGTCAAGCAACATCTGTTGTGTGAAATTGTCAACGCCGTTTGCGGAAGGATAAAGAATCATACAGGGAAGTATTCTTCCATCTCAAGAAAGTATGACGGTTGAGTTTAGCGCCATCACTGATGTGGCTCTCTTCCCACTTGCGCTCTATCTCCGGCAGGGTCAGTCCGCCTGTATGATTAAGGAGCAGCAAGAGCCAAATGTATTTTTTTACTACATTCATGTGCGTCGCTTTTGATTTCAAGTGCAAAGGCAGTGCAGCGGTGCGACAAAACGTGTCGCACCATGGAAGGAATTTGTGTTTGCGGCGAAAAAAAATAACGCAGTGCGAAGAAGTATCAAGTTTCAAACACTTTTCTCACCAGATGGGCGAACTCATGATTCTTC
>CAVHNA010000217.1:0-3288 GCA_963637205.1 Bacteroidaceae bacterium | reverse complement strand
GCTATGAGGGGGGATATGACGATGGCCGTGCCCTCCATTATCAGTGCCGGCAACTGGTAGCACAGAGACTTGCCGCCGCCTGTGGGCATGAGCACGAAGGTGTCTCTGCCGTTGAGGACGTTGCGTATAATCTTCTCCTGGTCACCTTTGAACGTGTCAAAGCCGAAGAAGTGTTTCAGTTGCTCTGTCAAGTTTATCTCCCTCATTTTGGCGTCGCTTGGTATTTCTTCCTCACAAAATTATAATATATTTCGTGAACGCGCAAATTTTTGTTTGCCAAAATGAGACGGAAATGAGAAAAAGGAGGTAAGGCCGAAGCCCACCTCCTCTGGTGTCTACAGAGAGTTGACGGTTTGTCAGGATGCCAGATGGTGCGACTTCTCCACCTGCGTCTTGGCGTAGTCTGCCGTGATGGTGATTTCCTTTTCGCCCTTTGACGGAGCCTCGAACTGCGCATCTATCATGATGGCCTCCATGATGCTTCTGAGGCCGCGCGCCCCCAGTTTGTACTCCACGGCCTTGTCCACTATGTAGTCAAGCGCCTCGGGAGTGTAGTTCAGCTTTATGCCGTCTATGGCGAACAGCTTAATCTGCTGTTTCACGATGGAGTTCTTCGGCTCGGTGAGAATCTTGTGCAGGGCAGCCCTGTCCAGAGGGTTGAGATATGTGAGCACCGGCAGACGGCCTATAATCTCGGGAATGAGACCGAAGCTCTTGAGGTCTTGCGGCACTATGTACTTCATCAGGTCTTTGGTGTCTATCTTCTGCACGTTCTGCACGCTGTTGTAGCCCACCACGTGGGTATTGAGCCTTTGCGCAATCTTGTTTTCTATGCCGTCAAACGCACCGCCACAGATGAACAATATGTTGTGCGTGTCCACCTGTATGTACGCCTGGTCGGGATGTTTACGTCCGCCTTTAGGGGGCACGTTCACTATGGAACCTTCCAGTAGTTTCAACAGTCCCTGCTGCACACCCTCGCCGCTCACGTCACGCGTGATGCTGGGGTTGTCGCTCTTGCGTGCTATCTTGTCTATCTCGTCTATGAACACTATGCCTTTCTGCGCCATGTCCACGTCGTAGTCCGCCACTTGAAGCAGACGGCTGAGTATACTCTCCACGTCTTCTCCCACATACCCGGCCTCTGTGAAGACCGTGGCGTCGACGATGGTGAACGGCACGTTGAGCAACTTGGCGATGGTTCTCGCCAGCAGTGTCTTGCCAGTGCCGGTGGATCCTACCATCACTATGTTGCTCTTCTCTATCTCCACGCCATCGTCTCCGACGGGTTGCGAAAGACGCTTGTAGTGGTTGTACACCGATACCGCAAGATACTTCTTAGCGTCATCTTGTCCGATGACGTACTGGTCAAGATACTCCTTGATGGCCTGTGGGGTGGGCACGTCATCCATGCTGATGTCCGACTTCTCCGCGCTCGTCTTCATAGTCTCGGATATTATCTCGTGGGCGCGCTCCACACATTCGTTGCATATAAAAGCGTCCTGCCCAGTCAACATCAGAGCCACCTCCTTGGCGCTGCGTCCGCAGAAGCTGCATTTGTTGGTCTTCTTCGTCGGCATAGCTTATTCCTTCATTCTGGTCAGTACCTTGTCCACCATGCCGTATTCCTGTGCTTCCTGCGCCGTCATCCAGTAGTCGCGGTCGCTGTCGGCCCATACCTTGTCAAAGTCGGTATGCGAGTGGTTGGCTATGATGGTGTACAGTTCGTTCTTTAGTTTCTGTATCTCGCGTGCGGTGATTTCTATGTCGCTGGCCTGGCCCTGTGCGCCTCCCATCGGCTGGTGTATCATCACGCGGCTATGTGTGAGCGCACTGCGTTTGCCTTCGGTGCCCGCCACCAGAAGAACGGCCGCCATGCTGGCCGCCATGCCAGTGCAGATGGTAGCCACGTCGCTGCTGACGAACTGCATGGTGTCGTATATTCCCAATCCGGCGTAAACGCTACCGCCAGGGCTGTTGACGTAGATGCTGATGTCCTTGCTGGGGTCTACGCTGTCCAGATAGAGCAGCTGCGCCTGCAGCGTGTTGGCTGTGTACTCGTCTATCTGCGTGCCCAGGAAGATGATGCGGTCCATCATCAGGCGGCTGAAGACATCCATCTGCGTCACGTTGAGCTGTCTCTCTTCCAGTATGTAAGGGTTGAGGTATTGGTTTTGCACGCTTATCACATCATCCAGCACCATGCTGTTGATGCCCTGGTGGCGTGTGGCGAATTTCTTGAAATCGTCGGTCATGTGTTTCATGTTCAAAATATTTAAACAGGGATGGTCGCCTCGGCGGCCATCCCTTTGTTCATATACTGTATAATGTAATGTGTCTGCGTGCATGGGCCAGAGTCCATGTCGGCGCGGCTTTACTTGTTTTCCTCTTCAAAGAGCTTGTCGAACTCCTCTATGCTGATGGGCTTTTCCTCCAGAGAAACGATTTCCTTGGCCTTGGCGGCTATCTTGGTCTCTTCCGTGACGGCTACCAACTGCTCCACTTGCGCCTTGTCCTTCATCACGCCGGCGGTGAATTTGTCCACTACCTCGTCGGTCAGATTGGTCATTCCGTATTGTGCGAACTTGATGCGCGTCACGCGTCTGGCGGTTTCAGTCACGTCGTCCTGCTCCACCTTTATCTCCATCTGATCGGCCAGCTGTTCCTTTATCAGACGCCACAGCAGCTCGTCCAGGCTGGGCTTCATGTTCTTCTCTATATCCTCGTCGCTCTTGTCGGGGTTGTTGAGCTTCAGGATGCGCTTCAGCATGTCCTCGGGGAACTGAACCTCGCCAACTCTTCCGACGAGGTACTTGCGGAGGTCATATGCGAACCTGGCGTCGCTTTCTGACTTGAGTCTCTCCTTTATGTCACCAGCTACATGCTTGCGGAACTCCTCCTCCGAACTTACGGCGCCTTCGCCGAGCACGCGGTCGAAGAGTTCCTGATTCAGGGGAGAGGGCTCGTAACGGGTGATTTCTGTAATCTGCAGTCTGAAGTCCGACTTCATCTCGGCGGCTTCCTCCTTGGTTATCTTCAGCAGGCTTGAGAGCTCCACGTCGCTTCCGTCGTAGGCGGTGAAGGGGTTGAACGTCATCACGTCGTTCACCTTCGCTCCGTTGAACTTGGCCTTCTCGTCCTCGTTCTTCATGTAGTCGGGCAGCATCACAGCGTTCTCCACTTCTATGCCGCCTTCCTTCACATTGCCGTCAGCGTCCAGTTCCGCCATGTGGCCCTTCACCATGTCCTTGGCTTCGTAAGAGTCCACCTTGTTATACTGTCCGAGAC
>CAVHNA010000216.1:0-3353 GCA_963637205.1 Bacteroidaceae bacterium | reverse complement strand
GGGACGGTGTACGACAACGCCGACAGGAACTTCCTCGCACGCCACCGCGGCGAAGGCTATTTGGTGAGAGCGCGATGACGGGAAGCTTTTGTATCCATGACGGGCTGAAATATGCCAACTACGTGAACATCACCGGCATCGTGTCACGCACGCTGCGCACCGCCGTCGCCGTGCGCTTCCTCATCAACACCAAGGCCCACGAGGACTATCCCGACGGCAGCGTCGACTTCCGCGACACCGTCCTGAGCGTGGTGTACTACGGCGAGACAAGCATCAGGGACGGCGACAACATAGGCATCATCGGCTGGCTGCGACAGGTACGATACATGGACCAGCAGGGCAACCCACTTCTCGCCACAGAAATCGTGGCCGAAAAATTCACCTTCGCCGAGTGAAATGAAAGTTTAACACTTGTATTGAATAAAAAATACACATTTTATTCAATACATTAAACATAATAAACAAATTTCCTACCTTTGCTAAAAAGGAAATCGTCAGTCAGTGACCCACTGATTAGCCTGAGCGCCGGAAGGCGCTACTTTAGGGGAGAATACATAGGCACTCCGGGCCGTGATAAAACAGCGCTGAGATGCAGGCGCAGTGTTGCGGCCATTACGGTCCCACAGCCGTCATTTGAAGGCCGCCTCGGCACGTTCCCGCGACGGCAGATTGAAAACAAAAGGGTTCGCAGAGGAATCCAAGAGAATACTGATGTTTAACAACAAAAAAAGGCAAGCCGCAATTCCTCCCACGGATGAATCCGTGGGTTTCCTTGCGGTATGAATAATGAAAGAACTTCTTGAAAAAATCAACGCGACGGTCGAAGCTTTCCGCAAGGATGCGGAGCAGCAGGTGGAAAAAGGCAACAAGGCAGCAGGCACAAGGGCACGCAAGGCCTCGCTGGCGCTGGAGAAAGACCTCAAAGAATTCCGCAAGAAATCGCTTGAAGCTGCAGCAAAACAGGCATAGCCTGGCCAAAAACAATTTTTTCAACAGGGGGTGTCGCGCTGCGGCACTCCCTTTTTTTGTTGACGCCCCCACCTGAACTGCACTGCTACCTGACGGCAACTTGATAGTCAAAATTGAAAATCTTGGGAATTTGCCTTTAATCTGTCCACGGATTGCCATACGGCATCGTACGCCGTTCCCAGGAATGGATAAACCTGTTGACGCCATGAAAAAGATTGCCTGCGGAAGCACCGCCGGGCGATCAAAAGCGTATATTTGCAAAAAAGAAGAATCAATGCAGAAACTGGTGGCAATAGACTCGTGCATGCGTGAGGCGTCGCGCACGAGAGAGATATACACGGCCGTCATGGACGTCCTCTCAAAGAAGTACGACACGTCCGTCATCGACGTCAACGCCCTTGCGCTGCCGCCGCTGACGCCGCAGACGCTGGAGCGACGCAATGCCGGCGACATACCCGCAGCCGCCGCCGATGCCTCACGCCGCATCGCTGAGGCCGACAGAATCGTCATCGCAGCACCGTTCTGGGACATGGGGCTTCCAGGAGCGCTGAAAGCCTTCCTTGAGAACGTGTCGCTGCCCGGCGCGACATTCGGCGACGACGGAGAAAGCAGCAGAGGGCTATGCAACTGCAAGAAAGTGATGTATATCACAACACGCGGCATGAACATCAAGACGCACTCGCCGCAGGACCAGGGCAGCTCGTATCTGCAGGCCCTTGCAGGGCTGTGGGGCCTCGGCGAAGTCATCACCGTGGCGGCATGGGGTCTGGACCGCGTGACGGAGGAAGAGGCGCTGCGCAAGGTACGGGAGACGGCGTCGCTCGCACGCGCACTGGCACAGACATTCTGATTTGGGCAAAACAAAAAAATGCCTTAACTTCGTGATTGTCTTGAATTCATCAGAGACAGTTAGGTTGAAATATGGGCTCCTGCCGCAGCAGGGGCCCTCTTTTTTTGACCGCCGGACAGACAAAAGGGAGTCCGCATGCGCGTCCCCCTGACACCAAAACTCACAAGTGCGGCGTCACCCGGCGCCCAGTTTGTTCCTGATCACGCCGGCCTTCTCCGCGAAAGATTCATCTATGTACGCCGTGACCGCGCTGCGCACCCCGTCGGCAAACGCCTTGCGGTCAAGGCTGCGCAGCAGCGCCGCCTTCCACCGCCATTCCGCGGGGACGCGTATCTCAAAACGAAAGACATCGCCGCAGGCACCGCCGCTGCCGGATTCGCCATCGTCCGCCGACGAGCACATCTTCTCCCACTGGCGGCGCAGCCGCTCCATCTCACCCATCTGAGACTCAAGAGGGGTATCGCGGGGGATGTCCTCGTCAACAAGGTAGTCCATCGCTGACTTAATCACGTCCATCGCCGACTACCTCCTCTCCGTCATCCTGTGCAAACATGTACAGGTTCTCCCTGATGCACTCAACAGCGGCGCGTCGCAGCGCGGCCTGAAAAGCCACGCCCATGTTCGCCCTAAGAAACACCACCGCCGGCATCAGCGATTCGGGTATATACAGCGAAAGGCGACGTACGCTCTTCTCATTTTCGGCGCCGAGCGCCCTGTTCAGCAAAGCCTTGCTGATGCTCTTCATCTCATTGTCAAACCGCATAATTCACTCTCATTTTTTCATGGGTAATGCAAAGATATTAACTTTTGTTTTACTTGATTGTAAAAAGAGCTTTTGTGCAAAGAACTTTTGCACGATGAGCTTTTTCGGCATTCGGAATTCCGAAATGAGCTTTTTCGAAATGAGCTTTTTCGACAAACCGGAATCACGTAACTCCGGCAAACACACCTAAAGCAATCAATATGTTGCCGAATGTTATTCTTCTGATTTACAACCATTTGTGCTTCTATATTTTCAGATGCCCAAAAATACTGAAAACTAATCCGTTACATCAGATATTGTTCTGTGGGCGACAGCGGAGCCACATCCTCACTATCTGCAGCATCAATTCAAGAGAATTGCGTAGATAGCTGAAGGATAGTGGTTAATGTAAAATCCAATCGCAATTTTGCATTTCCGTTTAAATAATTTTTCAAATTACTTGATTTAAAAAAAGTAAAAAGCTATCTTTGTAAAAACTATCTCCCAAATCTTGCTATGGCAAGATGTGCAAATGGCAGCCAACCCGAATCGGTGGCGTGCATTTGCAAAAAGTGTCTGACTGGCGTCAGCCCTTTTTCCATCTTGCTTTTTTCCGACCCGCGGAAAAAAGGAATCCCCCGACGCTCACGTCGGGCGAGTTCCGCGGCTCCGAAGTCGCCGCGGCCCCTCAGGCCGGGTGGCCGGTCAAGATAAAAACCACGGTTGCGGCACGCCGTTCCGTAACACTGACGTTACATTCATGGCGTCGCAAATTTTTTTAATGATATATGA
>CAVHNA010000215.1:0-3407 GCA_963637205.1 Bacteroidaceae bacterium | reverse complement strand
GTACCACTTTACGCTTGAACCATCCAGCTGCCCACCGGGAAAATCCGCTGACCCCTAATTACGGGACCCGTGATTAGCCATTTTTCATGAAATGGACTTCGTCGGTTCATTGAATTCGTACTGCCAGAACGGTTATTTCTCATTTTTTTGTCTTTTGTGCAAAAAAGAGCTCTACATGCTTGTTTAGTATTAAAAAATGTAATAATTTTGCACGCAATCAGCAAAATTGTGCAACAACATGGTTACAAAACAAGTACCTTCATTCAATCTCATGATACAAGAGAGCATCCAGAAATACTGGACGCTTGACTCTATGACCGACCTCGGTCAAGACTCTTTCAAATACAGCGACGTGGCAGCCATAATAGAAAAAAACCACATCCTGTTTGAGAAAGTCGGGATACAGAAAGGCGACAAGATAGCACTCTGCGGGCGCAACCTCAGCAGATGGGGTGCCACGTTTTTTAGTATAATCACATACGGTGCCGTGGCGGTGCCTATCCTTCATGAGTTTCATCCCTCGCAGGTACATGACATTGTAAACCACAGCGAATCCAAACTGCTGTTTGTAGGCGACAAGGTATGGCCCTCACTCAAAGCGGAAGAAATGCCCGACTTGAAAGGTATAGTGTCGCTGGCCGACTTCGGACTTCTCCACAGCAACGACGAAACGGTTGCCGAGATACACGGAAAGCTTGACTCGCTGGTTGCCGAGAAATTCCCCAATGGACTAAGCGAAAAAGACCTCAACTATCACAAAGACGAAGCGGAAGAACTCGCCATCATCAACTATACCAGCGGCACCACCAGCAACAGCAAAGGCGTGATGATTCCATATCGTGCCATCTGGAGCAACTGCGACTTCGCTACCAACGTTCTCTCGCATGTGCTCAAAGCCGGCCAGAACATGCTTTCCATGCTGCCAATGGCGCACATGTACGGCATGTCCTTTGAGTTCATATACGAGTTCACCATTGGAATCCATGTCTTCTTCCTAACCAAGATAGCGTCTCCCACTATACTGCTGAAGGCATTAAAGGAGGTCAAGCCCTGCCTTCTCATCGTAGTACCGTTAATAATAGAGAAGATAGTGCGCAAAGCCGTCATGCCCAAGATACAGACACCCATGATGCAGGTTTTGCTGAAGACCCCATTGGTGAACCGTATCGTCAAGAAGAAGATATGCGAAGCTCTTACCCAAGCCCTCGGAGGAAACTTCTACGAAGTAATTATAGGAGGCGCAGCCCTTAACCACGAGGTGGAAACTCTGCTTCACGACATCAAGTTTCGCTATACCGTGGGATATGGAGCCACGGAGTGCGCTCCCATCATCGCCTACGACCATTGGAAAGACCACGCCCCTGGTTCGTGCGGCTTTAACGTGGTGAACCAGGAATTGCGCATTGACAGCAGCGACCCCGAGAACGTTCCGGGCGAGATACTCACCAGAGGCCTTAACGTGATGCTTGGCTACTACAAGAACGAAGAGGCCACGCGTAACACCATAGATTCTGAAGGATGGTACCATACGGGTGACCTTGGTGTAATAGACAAGCAAGGACACGTGTTCATAAAGGGACGCAGCAAAAACATGTTGCTTGGAGCCAACGGCCAGAATATATATCCCGAAGAGATAGAGGACAAAGTGTCCAATCTCCCCATGGTGGCTGAATGTCTTGTAGTGCAGAAAGGCGAAAAGCTGGAAGCTCTCATCTACCCCGACCCCGAAGGCACGAAAGGTATGACTGAAGAAGAGATAGCGGCTTTGATGGAGAAAAATCGCAAGGAAGTGAACCCACATCTCCCCGTGTACTCTCAGATTAGCAGCGTGCGTATCATGAAAGAAGAGTTCGAAAAAACGCCCAAGAAGAGCATCAAGAGATTCCTGTATACCAATTAACAAGATAGGTCAGCGTTACAGCTGGCCTGTCTCCACCTGCCTCACCACTCTCTCTATGAGTTTGTCGTCCGTTTCAGGCTGGTATTCCTTTTTCAGGCTGGCACGGAAAGTCCAGGCGAATATCTGGTAGAAGGTGGCCTTGGCGGGACCGAAAAACGCTTTCACTATTTCATAAGAACTCTGGTTGCACTCTCTGTCCACAAGTTTTATCAGCAGCTTTCCCTGTGAATAAGTGAGTTTCTTCATCTCCGGGGTGTATTGTTTCTTTATGTCCGCCTCCACCGCCTTTATGTGAGCGTCTTTGGCCTTGTCATCGGGCAACATCTCCAACACCTCATACGTTTCGGCTATCAGTCCGTTCACCCTTTGCGCTATGGGCAGAACCTTCTTTACATTATACACCAGCTTGTTGTAAGCCCTTCTCTGTCTTTCGTTCTTGAATTTAAGTGGTGGATACACCCACAGAGTTGGCATCAGGTATTCCCATATAGTGTCTCCGTCCTCTATCGTAGGATTCTTGTACCTGTAAAATTGGAGTTTCAACTGATATTCGCGCGCTTCAGCGGGTATCGTATAGTCGTCTACATCCTCGCCCTGTGCGTAGCATTCAAGAGCCGCGCACGACATCACACATGCTATGATAAAAGCACCTTTCATTTTCGGGTGCAAAAATACTAATTATATTGCATGTGAGATGTCATATTAATATAAAATAACGTATCTTTGCCGAAAATAACGAGAAGCTCCATGAGTACTGTCATATACCCTTCACCCATTTTCGGCCCCATACACAGCAGAAGACTGGGCGTATCGCTTGGGATAAACCTTCTGCCCGAGGGAGGCAAATTCTGTAGTTTCGACTGCATATATTGCGAGTGCGGTCTCAACAAAGACCGACGCACCCACAACCCACTGCCTACTTTGGAAAAGGTGGTGGGCACGCTGAAGGAGAAACTGGTCTCCATGTCAGCTGAAGGTGTCGTCCCGGATGTACTCACATTTGCAGGAAACGGCGAACCGACTCTGCATCCCCGCTTCGGCGATATAGTGAAAGAGGTGATAAAGGTTCGCGACAAATACTGCCCGTCGGCTAAAATCAGCGTCCTCAGTAATTCCACGCAGATATACCGCCAAGAAGTAAGAGACGCACTTATGCTCTTCGACAACAACATTCTCAAGCTTGACACCGTGTCGGCTGACTACATAAATAAGGTAGACCGTCCAGCCAGACCTATGGACGTGGAGGCTCTGATAGACAACATGTGTCTCTTCCACGGCAAGCTTATAATACAGACCATGTTCATGACCGGAACCTACGAGGGCGAGAGCGTAGACAATACAGCCGACCATTACGTACAGCCTTACATAGAAGCTCTCAAACGTATACGTCCGTCCAAAGTAATGATTTATACCATAGACCGCGAGACTCCCATAACCACCATCGCCAAAGCCTCACCCGAAGTCATGAACTCCATAGCGGAACGCATCAGGGCATTGGGCATAGATG
>CAVHNA010000214.1:0-3419 GCA_963637205.1 Bacteroidaceae bacterium | reverse complement strand
GTGTGTGTTCCAATGTCAGGTATTGGCCTTTCCAGTCCCCGGCATGTGCGCACAGGGCGGAGGAAAGGAACAGCGAGGTGACGACAAGCAGGCGTCTCATACGTGATTTGCTATACATTCTCTTGTGTTTATGTTTTGTGATATATGTTGTCCTATCGTTCTTGCCCGGACGAGAGTGTCGCAGCGGCGACCTCGCCGAGAGTAAATCTCTGCGTGTATCCGCTGCGTATGCGCCATTCGGCAGGGTAGAGGTTGTTGATGCGTCCCGCCACGCTCTTACCCGGACCGAGTAAGAGCCCTTCGTACGTGAGGAACACACCGCCGAGTGGAGCTTCCTTCCTTATGGTCTCGCGCCGCAGATACTGTACCGCCTCGTCGTAGGAGAGCGGGACGAGCGGCGTACCCTCAGTGACGGTGAACGAGGGAGGCATGACACGCAGTGTATCGGCCAAACGCGTGACGTCCTTCGCTGACGGACACCTGAAGCCGTCTTTGCGGATGGCGGCCACATAGAAGCCCTCTCCGGTGTCTCTGCCAGGAAGGAAGTGACGTTCCTCTAACAGCGTGCCGCCCAGAGCACCGCATATCCAACGTGCATTGTCCTCGTCCTCGAAGCGGTTGAACGTACACGTGGAGTATATGAGCAGGCCTCCGTCGCGGAGCGTGTGCCAGACGGACGACAGTATCTCCCTCTGCCTACGGGCGCACATCATGACATTCTCCACGGACCACTCCGCCACGGCTTGGGCATCCTTGCGGAACATGCCCTCGCCTGAGCAAGGCACGTCGGTGACGACGATGTCGAACGACGATGCGAAAGCGGCGAAGTCGTCGGGGTAGTTGTTGGTGACGACGCTGCGTACTGGGTATTTGCTGTGTGGCATACGGGTCCACTTCTGCATGTTCTCCGAGAGAACCTGCGCACGTTTCGGTATCGGCTCGTTGCTCAGCAGTGTAGATTCCTCCGGCAGGAGCGAGGCGAGAAGTGTGGACTTGCCGCCCGGAGCCGCGCACAGGTCAAGGGCGTTGACGGCGCGGCCTTGTGTCCCGACCTCGGCGCAATGGGTGCGCAAGATCTGCGAGACGTACATGGAGGAAGCCTCCTGCACATAGTATGCTCCGGCATGCAGCAGTGGGTCGAAGGTGAAGGGCGGTCGCTCCTTCATATAATACGCATCCGGACACCAAGGCACTGGAGTGAGGGGAAGAGACCCGAAAGACCATTTGTGAGGGTTGAGCCTGACGGAGACCTCGGGTTGCGTATGGGTGAGGGCTTCGCACAAAGAGCCCGCCGTGTCCGGGGCATAGTGACGGTGCATCAGTTCCACAAAAGACACGGGCAAAGCGGAAGGCACGTTGGTGTCTTCTCCGTGTGACGGTGCGGAAGATTTCTTGTTTTTGCCCATGCAGATGCTTTGTCGTGTTGAAGGTACGTTCGCCCGGTACGGCTCACGTTTTCGGTATGCAAATTTAATGAAAACATCGCTTTGCGCCAAAGGCAAACGTATTAAATTGAAAATTTGTACGTATATTTGCACTGTTCAACATATAACTCGAATGCACAATGAATACACTGAATGTAAAAAGACTGAGCGTGAAGGACGTCCGTGCGGCAGACATACCGGCACAGATGAGACTTGACGGCATAGCGTACCAGAAGCTGGGACATGCGCCATGGGCAAAGGACTACCCGTATTGTCCGCATGCAGAATTTGCCATAGCATACGTGGACGAGGCGATATTGCTGCACTTCCGTGTGGCGGAGAAGGCGGTACGCGCCGTGGCGAAGGCGGACGACGAGAATATCTGGGAGGACTCGTGTGTGGAGTTCTTCGTTAGTCCGGTGGACGACAATACATATTATAATATAGAGTGCAACTGTGCCGGGCAACTTCTGGTGGGCGGAGGCAACGTGAAACCCGACCGTCGGCGTTCGTCCCTGTCCGTGATGCACGCTATAGACAGGTGGGCGTCGCTGGGCAGGACTCCTTTTGACACCCGGGAGGGACAGACCGCATGGGAGGTGGCTCTGAGGATTCCTCTGTCCACGTTCTTCCTTCATGATGTCAAGACCTTGGCGGGCACTGCCATGCGCGCCAACTTCTACAAATGCGGCGACATGCTGCCTTCCCCTCATTTCCTCAGTTGGAACGACATAGATTGCGCGACTCCCAACTTCCACCGTCCCGACTGCTTCGGGCTTATCAGCTTTCAGTGAGTAACGGCACGCCCGCAGTTGTGGCCGGATGTGCCTTGTCGTAACGAAGACACGTAACCGGCAGACGTAAAAACGAGAAGACAGGCTTGCGCCGAAACGCCAAGCCTGTCTTCTCGTTAAGTATATGCGGAAGTCTTTTACTTCTTCCCCTTTGCCTTGGTCTTGGAAGTTGTGCTCTTGGAGAGGTCAAGGACGCGGACGTTGCGGAACTTGAGTCCTGCGCCATGTCCGAGGAATCCTATATGACCGGTCTTGTTGAACAAACCCGGATGATTGCGGTGGTCTACGGTATAGGGATTGGTGTTGCTGCCGTCAGGTGCTACGTTGTGTCCCTTGCAGGCTTCTTTGATGTCGCCGTCCACTATCACCTCGCCGTTCACGGTCACTTTGATGTGGTTGCCCTGAACGCGTATCTCCTCGGTGCTCCATTCGCCCAAAGCCTTGTGTTTGATGCGCTTGGCAGGGATAACGCCATACACGGAACCGTGTACCTGATACTCGCGCAGGTCGGCGTAGATGGGGTCGTCGTGGTCAAGAATCTGTACCTCGCACATGCCGTCGTAGGCTGCGTCCACACCCATGGGAGTGCGTATGCCCACACCGTTGTTGACACCCGGACGGAGGAAGCAGAACTCAAAGCGGAACACGAAGTCCTTATACTCCTTCACGGTGTAGAGGTTGCTCTCGTTGCCGTAGTTGGCGGTGACGTAGATAGTACCGTTGACAGGTACATATCCCACCTTGTTGCCGGTCCACTGATCGAGGTTGGTTCCGTCGAACAACAACTCAAAACCCTCTTTCTTCTCTTCGTCGGAAAGGACGTACACGGGTGAAGGCTCAGCCTTGGCCAGCATCTCCTTTATCTCCTCTATAGCGTACGTGTTGTCAGCGCCTCCGGCAGCCTTTAGATTGTCCATGGCGAGTGTCAGCGACTCGTTGAGCTGGTTGTAGTCGAGCTCTTCCACGCACTTGCTGGCGATGTCTTTCACAGCCAAGGCCGCGGTGAGTCCGAGCTCTTTGTCCTTAAGGTACTTGGAAACGTTGATGAATGCGGGCATGGTAGGCGTAGCGCTCAACGTGCTGATGATTTCTTTCTTGATGTTGTTATCGTTGGTCAGGTTCAGGGCTTCCACCAGACGTGCGCACCTGTCGTCAAGGTCTGAAACGTTACCGTTCACCAACGACACATAGCGACGAAGAG
>CAVHNA010000213.1:0-3427 GCA_963637205.1 Bacteroidaceae bacterium | reverse complement strand
GGGACGGATGGTACAAGCCCATCTTCGAGAACGGCACCATAAAGGCCGACGACGGACAGACCACGCTATACTGGCGTATGGTGAAGCCAGCCGACTTCGACCCTGCGAAGAAGTATCCTACGGTAATATATGTGTACGGAGGACCGCACGCCCACAACGTGGAGGCTTCATGGCACTGGGGCAGCCGGTCGTGGGAGACGTACATGGCGCAGAAGGGCTACATACTCTTCATCCTTGACAACAGGGGCAGCGAAGACCGCGGGCGCGACTTCGAGCAGGCTACCTTCCGCCACCTCGGGCAGGAGGAGATGAAAGACCAGATGTGCGGAGTAGACTACCTGAAGTCCTTGCCGTACATCGATGCCGACAGACTGGGCGTACACGGATGGAGCTTCGGCGGCTTCATGACCACGTCGCTGATGACCACCTACCCAGACGTCTTCAAGGTGGGAGTGGCTGGCGGACCCGTGATAGACTGGAAATGGTACGAAGTGATGTACGGCGAGCGTTATATGGACACGCCGGAAGCCAACCCCGAAGGATACGAGCAGACCAGCCTCATCGGCAAGGCCAAGGACCTTAAAGGCAAGCTGCAGATTATCATAGGTATGAACGACCCCACCGTAGTACCGCAGCATGCGCTGCAGTTCCTCAACGCCTGCACGGAAGCTGGCACGCAGCCCGACTTCTTCGTCTACCCGGGAGAGGGACACAACATGGCAGGGCACAAGAGCGTACACCTGCACGAGAGAATCACACAGTATTTCGAGGACTACCTCAAATGATTAAGAACACATACAATATGAACATCTTGTTATTGGGTTCAGGCGGACGCGAACACGCACTCGCCTGGAAGATAAGTCAGAGTGAGAAATGCGACAAGCTGTATATCGCTCCGGGCAACGCAGGAACGTCTACGGTAGGCGAGAACGTAGCCATCAAGGCCGACGACTTTGCGTCTATCAAAGAGTTTGTCATAGGTCATAATATAAATATGGTAGTGGTGGGTCCCGAAGACCCACTGGTAAAAGGCATCTACGACTATTTCGCCGCCGACACCCAGCTGAAGGATGTCCCCGTGATAGGTCCGAGCAAGGCCGGAGCGGAACTGGAAGGGAGCAAGGACTTCGCCAAGGGCTTCATGCAGAGACACGGAATACCCACGGCAGCATACCGCACGTTCAACGGCGACACACTGGCCGAGGGCAAAGCGTTCCTCCGCACGCTGCGTCCTCCTTACGTGCTCAAGGCCGACGGACTCTGCGCCGGCAAGGGCGTGCTTATCCTTCCCACTCTGGAAGAGGCTGAGATGCAACTGGAAGAGATGCTCGGCGGCATGTTCGGCGATGCCAGCAGCAGGGTGGTGATAGAAGAGTTCATGAGCGGCATAGAGTGCTCCGTGTTCGTCCTTACCGACGGCAAGGACTACAAGATACTGCCCGAGGCCAAAGACTACAAGCGCATCGGCGAGGGCGACACAGGTCTGAACACGGGAGGTATGGGCAGCGTCAGCCCTGTGCCTTTCGTCACCACAGAGTGGATGGGCAAGGTGGAAGACACCATCATACGTCCCACCGTGGAGGGTCTGGCCGAGGAAGGCATCGACTACAAAGGCTTTATCTTCTTCGGGCTTATCAACGTGGACGGCAGTCCCAAGGTGATAGAGTACAACGTACGTATGGGCGACCCCGAGACTGAGACGGTGATGCTTCGTCTCAAGAGCGACATAGTAGACCTCTTCGAAGGTGTCGCCACCGGCACACTTGGTAGCCGCAAGGTGGAGATAGACAGCCGCAGCGCAGTCTGCGTGATGCTCGTCAGCGGAGGTTATCCCGGCAGCTACGCCAAGGGCTATCCCATCAGCGGCCTCGACAAAGTGGAAGGCAGTGTGGTCTTCCATGCAGGCACTGCGCTAAAAGACGGGGATGTGGTCACCAACGGAGGACGCGTGATAGCCGTCAGCAGTTTTGGCAAGGACAAGGCTGAGGCCCTCCAGAATAGCTTCAGCGAAGCTCGCAAGATACAGTTCAAGAACAGCTATTTCCGCAGAGACATAGGGGCTGACCTGTGATACGCCGCAACAGGATACAGGAAAAGATATCGGGGAGCATTTTTTTGCTCCCCGTATGTGCTGCTGCCGCCACCGCTCTCTGGCTATTCCCCTTGCGTGACATCACCGTTGAGACAGTCCTCGGATGGGTGCTGTGCATACTTACCGCATACGTACTCATGGAAGCCAACTCCTCATTGGGACTGATACGTGTCCGCACTCGCATGGTATCATGTGTATGGATGTTGCTTGCGGCGGCCCTGCCTTTCATGCACCCTCTTGGCAAGCCTGTCGTCTGTGCCCTGTGTCTGGCTGTGAGCCTTCTGCTGCTGATGAAGTGCTATCAGTTGCGCAACCCACAGTTTTACGTGTACCACAGCTTCCTCTTCCTTTCTCTGGGCGATGTCTGCTCGCTGGCCGTGATTCCCATGGCGTTGCTGTTTTACGTTTACCTCGCTGTATTCCTCAGGTCTCTCACATGGAAAGGATTCTGGGCAGGTGTCCTGGGTTTTGCCACTCCATATTGGTGCTGGTTCGCCTACTGCCTGCTGACGGACAAGATAGGCGTTTTCATCGGTCATTTCCGAGATGAGGTACGCCCTCTCGTCTCACTCGCTACGGACGAGAACCCTGTTCATGCGTTTGTCACGTCGCTTGTGTCGGAGTGTGTTGCTCTGCCGCTTGTCCTTAAAGTGTCGTGGGCGTATCTGGCGGTGTTGTCGCTCGTCAGCGTCGCGCATTTTCTTCGCAATGCGTATAACGACAAGATACGTGTACGTATGTTCATGTACGTCTTCGTCTCGCAGACTTTGGCTCTTCTGCTTGTCTCTCCCTTCTTCCCGTCATCCCTAACCACGGTTCTCGCCATGCTTCTCGTCTGCGCCTCTCCTCTCGCCGCTCACTGGTTCACCCTTGGCGGCGGCAGGTTCGCCGGTGTCATGCTCGCTGTGGTGGCGTTGTCTGTTATCACTGTCTCATACGTTTGCCTGTGGATGCCATCGTAGACTTCATCATGTCGTTCGGCTACGGCGGCATGGCCGCAGCGGCGTTCATAGCCGGCAGCGTGTTCCCCTTCAGCAGCGAGACGGTGCTGGCAGGACTTCTGTTGGCTGGCCTGCGTCCTTTCCCTCTCTTGGTAGCGGCGTCAGTCGGCAACATACTCGGCAGTGCGTTCAACTACTGGGTAGGCACCTTCGGACGGTTGGAGTGGATAGAAAAATACCTTCATGTCAGCGAAGACAAGGTGGAGAAGACCAAGGCATGGCTCGGAGGCAAAGGGGCTTGGATGGGTTTCTTCTGCTTCCTACCCTTCCTCGGCAGCGCACTGTCAGTCACACTCGGATATATGCGCGCCAACCCTTACATCACCATGTTGAG
>CAVHNA010000212.1:0-3475 GCA_963637205.1 Bacteroidaceae bacterium | reverse complement strand
GAGCTATATAGTCTATATACACCTTGACGAGGAGTCCCACCGTATCATGGCAAGCGCCAAGGTTGATAGGTATCTCTCGCAGGACTTCCCTCCTTACAGGCATGGAGACGAGGTGGACCTGCTTATCTGGCAGAAAACAGACCTCGGTCTGAAAGCCATAGTGGACAACATGTATGGCGGACTTCTCTATGACACGCAACTTTTCCGTGACATACGCACAGGCGACAGAGTCAAAGGGTATGTGCGTCAGGTACGCCCCGACGGTAAGATAGACCTCATGATTCAGCGTGAAGGCATGGATGCCGTTGCAGACTTCAGCGACGTGCTCCTGAACCATCTGCAGAATAACGATGGCTTCTCGCCTTTGGGCGACAAGAGTCCTGCGGACGAGATATACTCTGCTTTCGGAGTCAGCAAGAAAGTGTTCAAGAAAGCTGTCGGTGACCTCTACCGTCGGCATCTCATAGAGATTGTTCCCGAAGGTATAAAATTGACAAGGTAGTAAAACGTCTCACTGGAATGCAACCATTAGCGGAACGAATGCGTCCTCGGACGTTGGACGAATATATCGGACAGCGGCACTTGGTGGGGAAAGGAGCTGTGCTGCGCAACATGATAGAGAGCGGCAGGGTAAGCAGCTTCATCCTCTGGGGACCGCCGGGAGTTGGCAAGACCACTCTCGCCACCATTATTGCACATCAGTTGAAGACTCCGTTCTATACGCTCAGTGCGGTGACGAGCGGTGTCAAGGACGTAAGGGCTGTAATAGACAAAGCCTCGGGGAACAAGTTCTTCTCTCAGGCAAGCCCCATATTGTTCATAGACGAGATACACAGGTTCAGCAAGTCGCAACAGGACAGCCTGCTCGGAGCGGTGGAGCAGGGAGTGGTAACGCTCATAGGCGCTACCACGGAGAATCCCTCTTTCGAAGTGATACGTCCTTTGCTTTCCCGATGCCAGGTGTATGTGTTGAATCCTCTTGAGAAAGACGACCTCTTGGATTTGATGAATCGTGTGCTGGCCAAAGACACGGTTCTCAGCAACCGTAAATACGACATACAGCAAACGACGGCGCTCCTGAGATATAGTGGAGGAGACGCACGTAAGTTGCTCAATATATTGGAGCTGATATACGAAACAAAGTCGGGAGATGATGTGATAGTCATCAACGACGAGGTCGTCTCCGACTGTCTTCAGCAAAATCCGCTTGCCTATGACAAAGACGGTGAGATGCACTACGACATCATCTCAGCCTTCATCAAGAGCATACGCGGAAGCGACCCCGACGCTGCCGTATATTGGCTTGCGAGAATGATAGAGGGCGGAGAGGATCCAGCTTTCATTGCACGACGCCTTGTGATATCGGCTAGTGAGGATATCGGACTGGCGAACCCGAACGCTCTGTTGTTGGCAAACGCGTGTTTTGACGCCGTGATGAAGATAGGATGGCCCGAAGGACGTATTCCTTTGGCGGAGGCCACGGTTTATCTCGCCGCAAGTCCCAAAAGTAATTCGTCCTATTGCGCCATCAATGACGCCTTGGCCAACGTCAGTCAGACTGGCAATTTGCCCGTTCCACTACATCTGAGGAACGCTCCCACGAAACTGATGCGACAGTTGGGCTACCATGAAGGTTACAAGTATTCGCACGATTACGAAGGCCATTTCGTGAAGCAACAGTATCTGCCAGAGGAACTTTCGGGCATGCGCTTCTGGCATGCGCAGCCCAATGCGGCGGAGGACAAGATGAAAGAACGGATGGAAAGGCTGTGGGGTGACAGTAAAGAGAGAGATAATACGTAAGTGGATGTCATAAGAAGAGAACAAACATAAAACCAGCGAAGATATGAAGAAAATATTGCTTTTAGGTTCAGGAGAATTGGGCAAGGAGTTCGTGATAGCCTGCAAGCGTAAGGGACAGTACGTGGTTGCATGCGACAAGTACGACAACGCCCCTGCCATGCAGGTGGCTGACGAACGCAGAGTTTTCAGCATGCTCGACGGCGATGCGCTTGACCGGGTGGTAAACGAGATCAAGCCGGATATCATAGTACCGGAAATAGAGGCCATCCGTACGGAGAAGCTATACGACTATGAGGCGGAAGGCATTCAGGTGGTACCAAGTGCGAAGGCTGTCAACTACACGATGAATCGCAAGGCGATACGGGAGTTGGCGCACACCAAGCTGGGGCTTGTCACAGCCAATTACCGTTATGCCGTCAACTACGACGAGCTGGTGACTGCGGCTAATGCGGTAGGTTTCCCATGCATCGTTAAGCCTCTGATGAGCAGTAGCGGTCACGGACAGAGCAAAGTGAACAACCCTGAAGAGTTGGCTGATGCCTGGAAGTGTGCATGCGGAGGTGCCAGAGGTGATATCATGGAGGTGATAGTGGAGCAGTTTATTCCTTTTGACTACGAAATAACGTTGCTTACCGTCACACAGAAGAGCGGTCCCACTCTTTTCTGTCCACCCATAGGCCATGTGCAGAAGGGCGGCGACTATCGTGAGAGTTTTCAGCCGAAAGTCATGAAGCCTGAGTTCCTTGCCGATGCACAACGTATGGCCGACGAGGTGACAGCAGCTCTCACAGGATACGGTATATGGGGAGTGGAGTTTTTCGTAAGCGAAAAGCATGGTGTCATATTCAGCGAGCTGAGCCCGCGTCCGCACGATACCGGTATGGTGACATTGGCGGGGACTCAGAACCTCAGCGAGTTTGAACTCCATTGCCGTGCGGTTTTGGGCCTTCCTATACCCGAGATTACGTTGGAGAAGCAGGGCGCTTCGGCTGTGATACTGTCCGGAGTTGAAACGACATCACCACAATACGAAGGGATGGAGGAGGTTTGCAAGGCAAACCGGACGTACCTGCGCATCTTCGGAAAACCCGAGGCCCATGTGGGCAGACGTATGGGCGTGGTGGTATGTTACGACAGTAAAGATGCTTCGCAAGAGCAACTGAGGGAGAAATGTCGCGGACTTGCCGCCAAGGTGGAAGTTAGATGACGTTCTGCCTGTACGTTGCGTATTGACATAAACCAGCCCCACAAACACTTCACGAAGTTTGTGGGGCTGATGATTGTATGTTTTGTTTGACAAATAAAGTTAGGCTTTGTCAGAGTCAGAAATGTGCCCGCTCAGAGCAGTAGTACTGCTTTCTAATATCGGTAGTACTGCTTTCCAAAATCGGTAGTACTGCTTTCCAAAATCGGTAATACTGCTCCGGAAGGGCACTTTTCCGTTATTTCTCCAGTATCTTGGATATGTCGTCCATCTGGCCGCGTGCGAGTATCGTGCCGTCAGGCGAAAGCAGGACGAGAGTAGGTATGCTGCTTACTCCATAGAGGTCGGCAGGCGACTCATCCCTGTCTCCTGTATATATCACAGGCCATGTGATAGGAAGGGTCGGCATTACGGCATCCAAGTCCTCGCGTTTCTTTTCCCATACGTCCACGCCGATGATAGTAAGCT
>CAVHNA010000211.1:0-3500 GCA_963637205.1 Bacteroidaceae bacterium | reverse complement strand
ATGGAGCCATCCGAAGGAGCACTTCAGAGGGTCTTGTCCTGCTGTCCAGAAAGTCCGCACTATCCTCATGGCCGGTCTGTTTTTAAGTCTTTTGTAAGGTAATTCCATGACAAAGATAGGGATTCGCATTATACGTTCCAAACGAATACACTATTATTAACGTAGTTTAACCAAGTAGGGGGTGTGGGACAACCGATAACAACAATATAATAACTAAAGCATTCACTCTATCACGGCTCCGTCCCTGTTGCGAAAGTGAGGCCAACGGAAAGCCTTGGGTTCGGGCTCCGGGAAGGAGTCTCCGATGCCGTCACTGGTATAAGTATACCTGTCATAACCTGCGTACAATTTCATGGGACGCGGTATACCCAACTTCGTCATATACTCCTTCAGCTCGTCTTTGGTAAGGGGACCATACAGGTCTAACGTATGCTGGCTGGCAATCCAATAGTCAACGATGTCGCTTTCAAACACTTTCTCCTGTCCTTCGTAGGTGCAATCTCTCATGTCCACGTAAAGTGGGCCACGCTCTTCAAGGGGCTTCACGTTGCACAAGTTTTCGCGTCCGACAATCTTGCCTGGGAGCTTACATTCCAGCACAAGCCATTTTCCGTTTATTTTCCAGCCACTGACATATCCAAGTCCCACGATAGAGGAACTGCAATTTTTATAGAAAGTGTTATAGAGCGTGTCTGTTCTACCCGATGCTCTATGGACAAAAAACAATTTATGCCATTTCTTCAACTCTTTTTCTTCGGGCACCGTATCGCTTAGCAGTTTGCTTTCTTCCCTACAGAACAGGTTGTGCATTGTGTAAGGAAAGCATCTCGTAGAATCTGGCAATCCAAAAGTAGCAAGAGAGTCGTCGCAGTGACACATCACGTGTCTGCCATCAGTCCATTCCTCCTCCTCCCATACATAGAACGTCACGTCAGTAGGCTCAAAATCGCAGGAAACGAATAGCAGCACGGAGATTATGCTGGCCGCTAAAAGAAGTGCTCCATTTTTACTCTTCATCTTTTATCTCTTCCACTTTGACTGTTCCAGATATATAGATGTAAAAAGATGTCTTGCCAAGTATGTGGCGTCGAATAAGCCCTGAGGAAATATCAAAGAACCTGAACGCCACAGACCCGAAAACATTGGCAGTTGCAGTGTCAATCATTATACTTAACCCCTCGCTTACAGAGAATCCTATTACTGTTGAAACGTTTCTTATTGATTCGTCTTTTGAGTTATGCATGTCAAAGTTGTATTCGTCTTTTTGCACTGTATATACTCCGTCGGAAGTGCGAATGAGTGTAATGTTGCCCAAAGTCAATGCCGTGCTAAGGACTACGGCTTGTTCGTAGAGCGATTTGCCTTTCAGCAGTTTTTGAAGATTTTGTACATCCAACAGATTTATGCCTGTTATCTTTCCTTCTTTATTATGTTTGTAAATGTATCCGCGCAGATCTTCTAACCCCAGAGATTTCGTGTCAAAATACAATGGACTGCTCGTTGCGGCATTATAACGGCTGATGGCCTGTATATAAGGTAAAGACATTATCTTGTTGCCAAGTTCCTTCATACCGTTGCGGACAGCGGAAGCTTTGTTTTTGAACAAGGTCAGCCAGTAGTCGTCGCTATCAATGGAGGTTAGGCAAGGATTGATAACACAGTCCTTTCCCACATAACCGAGTGTATAGATGTTTCCGCCAATCCATGTTCCGTTCTCACACATTTGGCTATATTCTTTTTCAGTAAAGTAAGCGGCTCCATTGAGAAACGTGCCGTTATTCCCATCGTTGACATTGGAAACGGAAAAATGAGAGCCCCCTCCGCCCCCTACGTCCGTATCGTTATCAGTGCCTGTGTTGGCACTTCCGTTGACCGAAGGAATTCCCTCATACTCATCACAGTCCTTGTCATTATCGTCGTCATCCATGTTGTCTCCAGATAAACTCTTGTACGAGCCGAACTGGAAATCCGACCCGTGGCTACCAGAGCCAGAGCCCGAATATCCGTTGACGAGAACTTCGGACATCATGTACGAAACAGTTCCGGCGGAATCCTTTACGTAACCGCCTTTCCATTGGCCTTTGTCGTCCAAATCCTCATACTCGGACATTGTGTAGGGGTTTGTCTTTGACCCTTTCTCTTCTTCTGTCATAGTCATAATATTTTGGGGGTTAATAATTTGTCGTAAGCAATACGCCTTGGCGTAGAATATTCGCAGTCTCGTCAAATACCAGTCTCTTGGCACCACTCACGGACTCTTCGTCGTCCAGCCTGAATGACGACAGTAGTCGGCGTTCCAGTTCCCCATAGGTGACGGCTTCTTCCCGCAGCAGATTTATAATCTTTTGCTGTATTTCAACTACGGGAATCTCCTTATATCCCTTTCCTTCCAATATGGGAATCACGCAAATGTAATCCAATGGATATTGTTCTTCCACGCCGAGCTTGTCTTTAATCAACTTCAACGCTTCCGGGTTGCTCCTTTCTGGCAGACGGTACACTGTCGCCAACGGATGAGCCGCAATTTTGACTGCGTTGCGTTCGTTTACTTCCATTGACAGGAGCCTGACGCTTTTGGCTATACGTCTTTCCAAATTCGTGATGTCGGACAGTGGGACGTTCTTCCACCCGTCCGCTATTCTCGTTATTCCGTCCTCGTATTGGGCTATGGTCAGCTCTCGGCTGAGGAAGTCTTCGTTATTGAGAATGCCTGTCAAGCGGAAATGCCTTTCGGGATAAAGGCGGAATATCCGGAAGTAGTATTCCTCGTGAAGTCTGAGCAATGTCTTCCCCAACAGCTCCGTGTTTACAGGATTCCGTTTGTGTCCTCCCAGAACATGGAAAATGGGCATCTTCTCAAATCCCTCGAAAAAGCAGAACTCCAACCGTGAGTATCCTTCGTCTTCCACGTCCCTGCCAAACACGGTACCCATTTCAATCCCCTCACGTTCTACGAGTGACGCCAGAATCATCTGTTCAAAGAAAATGTTGCACCATGCGCCCGAGTGTTTGCATTCCGGATTGTTCATGTCGTTTATACGCATGAAGTCAAACACCTCGTCGCAGTAGTTATGGATAAAGTCGATGTCATTGCCCCCGAATACTCCCATGTTGTATGACGAAAGCGTCCCTTCGCGAAAACCTCGGTCTATGTATTGGGGAAATATGATATCCTTGTACCTGTACAATTGCTTCATCATTCCCCTGTAGTACTTCGTGCCTATTTCCCTGTTTTGAATGATAACGGGCATATTTGCGGTCACTTCAGGTATCCCATTGGGCAAATACACGTCCCCGTCTACATGTATGAACGGCCTCTCCTGCAAGGAATAGGTATAGACTTTGGCGAGAGCCCAGTGGTGCGGAAGGCATTTGAAGTCGTCAAATGCCACGTTCACTTCGGTGTAAGGGAGGTGAAGGAGGTCTATGAGGACGTGCTTGCCTACGGAGTCGGTATACAGTGCGACTTCGTCGTAGTGTCTGCGGAGCGTGAGACAGCT
>CAVHNA010000210.1:0-3511 GCA_963637205.1 Bacteroidaceae bacterium | reverse complement strand
AGAGCGCTTGCATGGCATGCAAGAGGTCATCGGTTCGAACCCGATATTCTCCACAGACACCCTTCTCTTGATGCGAGGAGGGTGTTTTCACGAATAAACCACCTATCATTAGGCATAGATTATGAAATACGGATTTGACAACGACAAGTACATCGCCATTCAGTCAAAACACATTGAGGAGCGAATAGCGAAATTCTCGGGTAAACTTTATTTGGAGCTTGGAGGCAAGCTGTTCGACGACCACCACGCAAGCAGGATTCTGCCAGGATTCAAACCGGACAGCAAGTTGCACATGTTGCAGAAACTGTGCCCGTCCATAGAGATTGTGATTGTAATCAGTGCCAAGGACATAGAGAAGAACAAGGTGAGGAACGACCTCGGAATAACCTACGACGAGGATGTGCTGCGTCTGCGCACGGAGTTCCAGAACCGCGGCTTCTATGTGGGAAGCGTGGTGATAACGCACTACAACGGACAAAGCTCGGCCACGGCGTACCGCAAGCGTCTGGAGAGCCTCGGCATAAAGGCTTACTACCATTACACCATAGAGGGGTATCCCAACAACGTGCAGCTGATAGACTCTGACGAGGGATTCGGCAAGAATGACTACGTGGAGACTACCAGACCTCTGGTGATAGTGACGGCGCCGGGTCCTGGCAGCGGCAAGATGGCTGTCTGCCTCTCGCAACTATACCAGGAGCACCGTTTAGGCGTGGAGGCTGGATACGCCAAGTTCGAGACGTTCCCCGTGTGGAACTTGCCCCTCAACCATCCTATAAACATTGCGTACGAAGCCGCTACCGCAGACCTCAACGACGTGAACATGATAGACCCGTTCCATCTGGAGGCGTACGGCAAGATGGCTATCAACTACAACCGCGACGTGGAGATATTCCCCGTGCTGAATGCTCTTTTCGAAGGTATCTACGGAGAGTGCCCTTACAAGTCGCCCACTGACATGGGAGTGAACATGGTGGGCTTCTGTATCTCCGACGACGAGGTCTGCCGTCAGGCTGCCAAGGACGAGACGATAAGACGCTACTACACCGCTCTCAACAAGATGGCGGACGGTGCGTGCAACGAGTCTGAGGTGAACAAGATAGCCCTGCTGCTGAAGCAGGCTAAGGTGACCACAGACGACCGTCGCGTAACGGTGGAAGCCAAGATGAGGAAGGAGGAGTCCGGCGTGCCTTCGTCCGCCATACAACTGGAGGACGGCACCATCGTCACCGCCGCGTCCAGTCCTTTGCTTGGCACGGCTTCGTCACTGCTGCTCAACGCCACTAAGCATCTGGCCGGCATAGACCATAAACTGAAACTCATCTCGCAGGACTTCATAGAACCCATACAACGTACCAAGATAGAATATCTTAGCGGACACAACCCGCGCCTGCATACCGACGAGGTGCTGGTGGCACTGTCAGTGCTGAGCCGTCAGGACGAGAACTGTGCGCGTGCCTTGGCGCAGTTGCCGCGTCTGCACGGATGTCAGGCTCACTCCACCGTGATGCTTGGTGAGGTGGACCGCAAGATTTTCCGCAAGCTGGGTATTGACCTCACCTGCGACCCTGTAAGGAAGGTATGACGTTGGTGGGAGCTTTGTCCGCCCTGCTGCCTGTCCTGCGAAAGGCAGACCCTTCGTGGTGTGTCTTCGGTTCGGCTGCCAAGGCTCTGGACGGTGAGAACGTGGTGCCGCACGACGTGGACATCATGGTGAGCCACGACGGAGCCGTTATGCTGGAGCACCTGTTGGCACAGTACCGCATACACGACATACAACCGGAAAGCGGCAAATGGCTCAGCCGCCGGTCGCATTACCGTATAGACGGGGTGGAGCTGGATGTAAGCGGTTCGCTGATGCGGCGTGTCGGCGACAAATGGGTGGAGGTGTGTCCCGAACATGTGAAGGAGACGGACGGTATACGTTTCACCACCGACTTCTGAACGGCAGTTCGCCTCTACATAAAAGAATAACGAAATATTCTGATTGATTATGGAATATCTGTCAAAGGAATGTTATGACGCGCTGGTGGCGGAACTGAGCGAGCTGATAAACGTGGAGCTGCCTAAGGTGAAGAACGAGATATCGGAGGCGCGTGACAAGGGTGACCTCAGCGAGAACTTCGAATACCATGCCGCGAAGCGTGCGCAGGGCAAGCTCTTGGGCAGGATAAGGTTCAAGCAAAGAGTGCTCAGGTATGCCAGAGTGATGGACACGTCGGCTCTCGGAAACGATACTGTGGGACTGTTCCGCAAGGTAGAGATTACCAATATGGCAAACGGCGCTAAGATGACGTACACGATAGTGAACCCTCACGAGGCCAATCTGAAGGAGGCGAAGATTTCCATCAAGTCGCCTATCGCCGATGCTCTCGTGGGCAAGAAGGCAGGCGATGTGGTGGAGGTACACGTGCCGGCAGGAATACTGAACCTCAGAATAGACTGTATCTCGGTATAGTCAACCTGTCAGTATATGCGCTTTCTCACGTTGTACAACTATAGCCTCTCACGTTGTACAACCATAGGCTCTCATGTTGTACAACTATAGTGCCTCATGTTGTACATTCATACAACCTCATGTTGTACAACTTGATAACCTCGTGATAACGACTCTCTTACATTCCGTCGAATTGAGAACACAGCTTTGAAGGTTGCACCGAACTTAGTGGCGAGTGTTATAAACCTGTGGTTGAATTTTTGTTTAAGTTCCATGTTTTTGCATGGATGATTGATGATTTTTCTCCTTTTTTCTTTTTGCTGTTGAGAAAAAGTCCTACATTTGCAATCGGAAGGGTTGGGTAAACGCATGAAAATACGAAGAACCAATTCCTTTCAGGCCTCAGCGCACGCCGTTCCTTTTCCAAGACCAAAAGTCTGCGAACAAGGAGGTAGAGTGGGTAAAGAGGCACGACATAATGAAGGCGTTTACTAGACGCTCTGTTTGAGACGAGTCGAATCTTGCAAATTCAAAATCTAAGTCTTGAACTCTGCAACGGTAGATGACCCGGGTGTGATAATATCGCAGCCAGTGGTGTATCCTGTTAGACCTTACTTGGTAGGGTGTATAGGTGCACCATTTGGAATATCGTATATTTCATATCGGCGTGGGCTCTGACGTTGTCTGTTCAACTTAGATGGGCAATGCAAGAGCCTCGACTCGTGGGACAGACAACAGGTAAGTTCTCCACGCTTTTTTGTGTACGTAAGCTCAACCTAAATGATTACATGCATTAGGGGAACATGCAGAACTTTAAGTAAACAACGGCCTATGTGTGGGTACACTGTAACATTTGCGAAGCCATAAGTTGACGATGGGGGCAAAGCAATTTTACACCAACAAGAAACAATATTGACAACAAAGTTTACGACTATGGAAGAAAGAAAACCAATTAATCTTGAAAAGTGGCAGCGCATTAGCATGGAAAAAGAGCTGACCTTGATTGGGGTCGGTCTAGGTTGGGATCCCAACGAGGGGACTGGGTATGATTTTGATTTGGATGCATCTGCATTC
>CAVHNA010000209.1:0-3625 GCA_963637205.1 Bacteroidaceae bacterium | reverse complement strand
TACTGAAGGACTTCAGCATGGAGTTCAGGAAATGCGGTGTGTATGGGTTGCTCGGCAAGAATGGGACAGGCAAGAGCACTCTCCTTTATCTTATGTCCGGACTGCTACGCCCGTCATCTGGAGAGGTGAGAGTGGACGGAGCCTTGGTGGAGCGGAGACTGCCGTCTACGTTGCAGGAAATGTTTATCGTCCCGGAGGAGTACAAGTTGCCGGACATTGAACTGCTACAGTATGTAAAGGCACTCAGGCCTTTTTATCCACGTTTCTCGGACGAGATGTTGCACGAAAACCTTGACAAGTTCGAGCTTACTACGGACTTGTATTTGGGAGGACTTTCCATGGGGCAGAAGAAGAAGGTGTATATGTGTATCGCCCTCGCCGCCAACACACGTCACCTGCTGTTGGACGAGCCTACCAATGGCATGGACATACTCTCGAAAAGCCAGTTCCGCAAGGCGGTGATTTCCTCCATGACCGACGACAAGACCGTGATCGTCTCCACACATCAGGTGCACGATGTGGAGCGCATGCTTGACTATGTCAACATCATAGACCGCAACAAGCTACTCCTCAGCATGCAGCTTTCCGGGCAGGATGACGTCTTGGATTTGGAGAAGCTGTTCATAGACACGCTAACGAATCACGACCGAGAAAGAGAAAACGCAAAACATGTTTAAGGGTATAAAAGGGTAATATATTATGGTTGACTTTGATTTTAGGAGATTCTTGAATGTGACGCGCTGGATGCTCGCCGTCAATAGCAAGTTCTATACACGCACGGCGTTGCTTATATTCGGGTTCGTGATGTTGCCCGTCCTCTATCAGTATCTGTCCGTCATGATGTTAGGCTACGGCATCCATCCTGAAGGTGAACCGGACTACGCGCTGGTGGATGTGGTACAGTTCCTCTCGTGCTTCTCTGGGCCTGCACTCATGGTGATACTGTGTTATTCCTTCCATTCGCTGGTGGATAGGCAGGGGCGTGTCAGCGAGTTCACGTTGCCAGCAAGCAACATGGAGAAATTCGTCGCGCACATCGTTATCACGGTGTTAGGCTCTATAGCCACATTTCTTGTATCGCTGTTGGTTGCGGATGTGGTGAACGTGATAGTAAGGGCTCTGCTGCTGAGGCATACGGGTTTCATCTCGCTTACCGCCGTCGCACTGGAGGGTGCGTTTAGCTGGAAGGCCATCCTGAGTGCGATACCGGACTCCGCTGTCGGTGTGATATTCCTGAATGCAATGTGTCTGTTGGTGCTGTGCAACTTTAGTCTTTTCGTCTTGATGAGTGCATGGAGATATAGACACACCCTGGCGTACATGATGTTGTATCTGCTGATTTTCTTCTTCGCTTCAGCTCTGTTGATAGGCATAGCCTTTAGGAATATGGGATGGGAAATGATTAGGTTCATGTTTGAGGCCGACAATATGGTAAAAGTGTCGCTGTTGCTCCTCTTCGCTGTGGTTGCCTTGTCTCTCATCTGGACTGCCGCCTTTCGCCTTTATTGCCATGGGCAGATTACTACCAAGCGGAATCCCTGAAATGCAGGGAAATGTCAGGTGGCATGCGCAACAGAATTAACGGAATAACCAAACAATTCAATGAGTTATGGATTTCAAGAATACAAAAGCGATATATCTACAGATAGCGGAAAATATTTGCGACAGTATACTCTCTGGCAAGTATGCTGAAGACAGTAAGTTGCCGTCCGTGAGAGAGTATGCCGCCGACGTGGAGGTGAACGTGAATACTGTGGCGCGGGCGTTTGAGTGGTTGCAGAACCACGACGTAGTGGTCACCAAGCGCGGCTTAGGCAATTACGTGAACATAGGGGCGAAGGGAAAAGTGGAGGCTATAAGGCGTAAAGAGTTCTTTGAGGAGCAGTTGCCGGAGTTCTTCCGTACTATTCGCACTTTGGACATCCCCTTCGAGGAGGTGCAGGCCAGATGGAGAGTCTTGTCTTGAACAGGAGGATATAACAAGTAATCAAACATTTAAATTTCAAAACAATAAAAACAAAAAACATTATGAAACCGTATTCTTTTTACCGAGCCGCAGGACGGCAGGACATGTGTGGACATTGGTCGGAAGCCGCTATGCTTACGTTTGTGTATTCCATTGTGGCCGGTGGGTGCTGCGTAGCCATTTCCTTGACAGATGCGGTCACTGCCGGGAGTGGAACTATCCTGACTCTGCTCCTAATGCCAATGAGCTGGGGGTTCGTCACCAGCTTCCTTGTCAATCATCGCGGAGGTAGCCGCGACCCGTTTGACATTTCTTGCCTTATCGAGGGCTACCGTGATTTTTGGCGTATCTTCTCCACGTACCTGTTGTGTCAGGTGTACGTCTATTTGTGGACTTTGCTCCTTATCATCCCGGGCATCATCAAGTCATGCTCTTATGCCATGACCCCTTATATACTGAAGGATCGTCCCGACCTTGCCCGCAACGAGGCTATAGAGCTCTCCATGGCCATGATGCAGGGGCACAAGCTGGACTATTTCGTGCTGTGCCTCACCTTCATCGGATGGGCTATTCTCTCCATTTTGACTCTGGGCATCGGTTATTTTTGGCTTCTTCCATATTTCTACTCTACCCTCGCCAACTTCTACGAAGAGGTAAAGCAGGAGTTTGAGAACGGCGGATATCTGGCAGAGTGATTAGGGTACACTGTCGTGACACCAATCAAAAAGAAACATTTATGAAGAACAAGTTGGCTATTACGTCATTAGCTTTAGCGTCTTTGACCTTTTCGTCATGCATCGACATCATGAATGAGTTGACAAAAAAAATATTGGAGAAAAGTATAAGCGAGGCCACGAATTTCGACTACGAGGACTCCGAATCATTGGGAGAAATAGTGACAAGGGAATTGGCGCTGTCGCCTTTCTCCGAGATAGACGCAAGCGGAGCCGTGCAGGTGGTGATTAGGCAGGATTCTGTCTGTGGGGTAAGTGTCACAGGCAACGAGAAATGTCTGGACATGTATAGCGTTGAGGTCGTTGACAATGAGCTGGAGGTGAAATTGCGGTCATTCTCCGGTAAGGTTTCTAAACATACGCCGCACATAACCGTCAATGTGAAAACTCCCTCAATAAGTGAGGTGGAGGTTAGTGGCGCGGGAAATATCGAGTTCGCAGGAAACTTTGTTAACGATATGCCGCTTTCCTTGGAGTTGAGCGGAGCTGGCAACATCTCCGTTGACAGCCTCATAGTGCCGTCCTTCACGGCAGATGTCAGTGGAGCCGGTTCTTTCTGTGCGAATAAAATAACGTCACGGGGGGACGTGAAAATAGAGTTAAGCGGCGCAGGAAACATTAAGGCCGACGTGCATTGCAAGAAAGTAAAGGCTGAGATAAGTGGAGTTGGCGACTTGACTCTTACTGGCTCGTGCGTCAAGAAGATAATAAACGCCTCCTCACGTGTCGTTGCCGTGGACACTTCCGGCCTTGTTGCTGTAGTGGCTGAGTGACGTTTTTTCTGTTTTGACCACCCTTCAGTCCGTGCGCTATATATAATATATAATGTGTACGATATAATTTTGCATTTTTTTGTGTAAAATTTGGTTAGTTTCTTTGCTGTTTCGCTGAGTCGGCGTACCTTTGCAACCGCAAACGGGGCCGA
>CAVHNA010000208.1:0-3644 GCA_963637205.1 Bacteroidaceae bacterium | reverse complement strand
GCTTCTGGCTGATGGATATCTCTTCGCCAGTCTTTGCTTCAGGTCCTTTGATGTCTATGTACTTGCAGCCCACAGCAGTCTTGCTCTTGTTTTCCGCCAAAGTGATGTATTTCTTTATGCGTTCGTTGTTCTGGATCAGAGTGTCCGCCTTTGAATACTCATCCTTGAGAGTGGCCTCGTCCCAGCTAAAAGCGGCCAGGCTGCCGAATATCTGCAGACCCATGCTGTCGGCTTTGTGACGGCAGTAGTACTTGTTCAGAATCTGTTTGTAGCCTTCCATCCCGGCCTCTTCACTTATGTCGGGGATGTTCATCAGGGAGTCTATCTCCTTTTCCATAGCCTCGGTGTCGGCTTTTATGTCGTAGGTCTCGACTTTTTGCTGGCAAGAGATGGCCATTGTGGCAGTTATTACCAGAGATGCGATAATGAGATTCTTTTTCATTGTTGTATAGGTTTATGCGTTGTTTATAACATTTTCTTCAGGGCTTCCTTCTGTTCGTCCGTCAGTGTGTTGTTCTTCAGCAGGAACTCCAGCATCTTGAACGAATCGTCGTCGAAGAAGTCGGCTATGTTGTATTTCATCAGCTTCTTGGCGTAAGCGTCTTGTGAAACGGTAGCCCTTATCGTTAGCAGGTTGCCGATTTTCTTGCTATCGATAAACTTCTTGTTGGTAAGGATTTTCACGAAAGTGGCAAGCGTGGTGTACGCCGGCCGTTTGTCTTCTGGATAGCACTCCAGTATGTTGCGTACGAGTATAAACTTGGGGTTGCGCTTCTGAATCTGCCACAGGTACACCATTATCTGGTGTTCGGCAGGAGTTAACAAATCTTTCCGTGTCATAACAATTATTTTGTGATATTACCTAATTCCTTGCAAATGTAACACAAATTTTTCAAATAAATTAGTGTAAAGTCCAAGATAACTCTAGTTTAACAAAAATTCATGCGACTACTGTACGTTTGTGACTGTTTTTATTTGTTGGAGAAGAGCTTGCCGAGAATGCTGAGCAGATTGCTGACTGTTTCTTTGCTCTCCACCGGTATCTTGATGGAAGTCCGTCCTGTCCGCTCGTCTCGTTCCACTATGGAGTCTACAAGTTGCGCTGTGGCTTCCGGTGACTTCAGAGTCTCTGCCAATCCCGACAGGAACGATACTCCTTGTGCGACAAGGTCTTTCGGCTGGGGCGTCCGTTGAGCAGACCCTCTATCGTCGTCTTCGTACAGACCTTCTGCTTGCGTGTCTTCGGGCGTACGCTTCTCTTCTTCCGTATCGTCCGTGCTGATTACCGTATTATCAGTTTCCTCCTTCTCTTGTTCGGCAGTCTCGTCCTGGGGTGACATCGGGTTGTCCGTCGTTTCTTGCTCTATTGTGGATGTCTCGCCTGCGGAGCTATGCTCTTCGTCCACGAATTCGCTTACAGCTTCCATTATCTTTTCGAACTTGTTGCCGCCAACGAATACGGAGTCTTCGCCGTCGTCAAGGACTCCTTCGAACAAGGAGGTCTTGAAACGCAGTTTGCCGAGCATCTGTTCTTCTATGGAGTGTGGCGTCACAAGGTTGATTACTTGTATGCTGTTACGTTGGCCGAGACGGTAGATCCTTCCTATGCGCTGTTCCAACACGGCAGGATTCCACGGTAGGTCAATGTTGATGACAGTGGCTGCCGCCTGAAGGTTGAGGCCCGTACTTCCGGCGTCTGTGGAGAGGAACACCCTGCTGTCTGGCAGATTGTTGAAGTTGTCCACCAAGTCCTTGCGCTTCGCCGCCGGCACGCCGCCGTGCAGATATTCGTATCTTATGCCTTTTTCTTTCAGCTCTTTGGCAATGAGCCGTGTCATGCGTTCCCATTGGCTGAACACCACCACTTTGTCTCCCTCTTCGCTGACGATGTCCGAGATGATGTTTACGCATTCGTTTACCTTTGTGTCGTATCGTGTCTTTTGGTCTAGGATGTAGCTGCTGTCGCACACCATGCGCATTTGTGAAAGGAGGAGCATCAGTCTGTTGCGTTCGGTTTCGGAGATGAAGTGTTTCGTCTTCCATTTGCTGACAATGCGTCTCACGTACTCTTGCCATTCGTCGTGCATCCCTTTTTGTTCCTTGGTCATGGGGATGAAGAGATTCTTGTCTGTACGTTCCGGCATTTGCAGCTTTACGTCCTTCTTGCGTCGGCGTATCAGTATGTCGCTGAGTTTTTCCCCTATCTCGTTGAGTCTCTGATAGCCCATCACCTGTCCTGTCTCGTCTGCCAGGATGTGCTTTTCCCGGAATAGGTAATATGGCGAGAGACGGAAGTTGTCCACAAACTCAACTATGGAATACAGCTCGTCCAACTTGTTCTCCAGCGGAGTGCCGGAGAGAATGATGGAGTAGTCCGACCTTATTTTCCTTGTGGCTCGTGAGATTTGTGTGTTCCAGTTCTTGAGGCGTTGCACTTCGTCCATGATGAGCATATCTGTCTGGAGGCTTCCCATTATTTTTATGTCGTTGCAGGCACTGTTGTACGACACTATCTTGTATGGCTCAGTCCTAAGGTATGCTTCCTTCCTCTTGAGGTGGTTTCCCTCTATGACATGCACTTTGGCTCCTGTGAATTTCATTATCTCGCTTCGCCACTGGTACTTGAGCGAGGTGGGGCATATCACCAACACCGAACTTATCAGACCTTCTTTCCTGAGCAGCTCTGCCGTGCCTATGGCTTGTATGGTCTTTCCCAAACCCATTTCGTCGGCTATGATGGCTTTCCCGGCTTGGGCGGCGAAACGTATGCCTTCCTTCTGGTATGGATAGAGCTTTACTTTTAGCAGGCTGTCAAGTGCCGTATCGTCATACTTGCGTAGCAGCGCCTTGCGGTTGACTTTCTCTCTCGTCTCTACCACGAAGTCGATGGCGTCTTGGTAGCACCTGAATGTGTCGCTTATCTGCTGCGCTTCTTTCAGAAACGCGCCGAACTTGCTGAAGGCCGAGGCTTTCAACGTGTTGTCACTGTTGAAATATTTCTCCGACAGTGTCTTGTACTCCTCTTGGTTGTCCGTGCCTATGCGTATCTTCACGCAGCGGTCACCGCGATATGAGAGGTAGACAGAAGTGTAGGGCGGCGTTTGGCGGTGAACATGCAACGACGACTTGCCGCTGAGCCATTTCTTCACGGCTTCTATGTGCTTGCAAGTGCCCAGTCGGGATGTCTTGAAGTCCATGCATGCGCAATAGTTCCATTCGCTCCTTGCGCCACGATACACCACTTTATACGTGTTGGCGGTCTGTGGGTTCTTTACGAGGTATTCGCCGGGATAAAGGTCGTCGTCCACGCAATGGATGTTGTAGTGTTCCGTTTCAGCTGTTTGCTGACGCAGTCTCACCTGCCACTCTTGCAATGTCATGCCTTCCGGTTTTCCTATATATGAGACCTTTTGCTTTTTCGCCTTGTTGTTTTTCTTCTTTTTGTCGCTGTCCTTCTTGTCGCTGTCTTTAGCCATAAGTGTACCTTTTTGTGTCGTGATGCCGTGGTGCAATGATAATGAACGACGAAGGTAATGATAAAATGTCAAACTTTTCGCAAACGGAGGGAAAGTGTTGTTCAAATAAAAGATAAATATTATCTTTGCACAGGCAAGACATAGAATGTTTGTGCTTTGTGGAAATAA
>CAVHNA010000207.1:0-3665 GCA_963637205.1 Bacteroidaceae bacterium | reverse complement strand
GTCATAATCTTTCTCGTCGTAAAGGGAAAACGCCTGTCCAGGATAAGCCTTGGCGAGCCCGTCCACGATGTTGCGTGAGTAGTTGCCGAGTCCCGTCCTGTTGTGGAAATACCTTCTTGCGTCAAATCCTATCTGCATAGGCTCAGAACCTTGTCCGTTATGGTCTCTGGAGTGATGTTAAGCATGCACCTGAAGTCGCCTGTCATGCACGGCTTGTTGCCGTATGTACTGCACGGACGGCATGTCAGTGAGGCATCCTGTATCACGTTGTCCATACTTTGTCTCCATCCGAGGAAACCTCCCAAGGGATGTGTGGCTCCCCACACGCTTACCACGGGCGTCTCGGTGAGCGACGCCAGGTGCATGTTGCCGCTGTCCATGGTCACCATGACGTGCAGGCCCTGCATGAAGTCGGCTTCCGAGGCTATGTCGGGGAAAGTTCCCACCACGCTCTTCACGCCCGGATGCTTCTCTTCCCACTGCATGGCCGTCTCCTTCTCGTATGCGCCTCCACCGAAGATGTAGACCGGTATGCCTTTGGCGACAAGCGTCTCCACCACCTTCTCCATCTTGTCAAGGGGGTATATCTTGCCTTGGTGCGTGGCGAACGGCGCTATGCCCACGCCATCTCTCTTCCTGTCCGCCGTGAACAGGCGTCTCATCTGACGTGTGTCTATGGGGTATCCCGCCTCCTTCAGTGCTTCGGCGTAGCGTTCCATGGAGGTCACCTGCTGGCGCTTCGGCTGTTGCCGTATAAACTCGGCCCTCGCCTTACGGTCTTTGTGTATACGCACTACCGGTATTCCCGACAGGTGGAACTCCATCCTTATGAACTTCGTCCTCAGCACGTCGTGCAGGTCGCACAGCGTGGTGGGGCGCATGTCCTTGAGCGAAGCGGCGAGTCGGTGTACGCCTGCCAGACCTCTGTATTCCTTGGTGTCTACGCCTACGAAGCGCACGTTGTCGGGGAGCAGGGCGAAGACGGAAGCCACCGACGGTCGGCTCACCATCGTTATCTTGGTGTCGGGGTACTGCCTCGCCAGTGCGTCCACTACCGGCACCGTCATCAGTATGTCCCCCAGTGCCGAGAGGCGTATAAGCATCAGATGTTCCTTGCCGTCTGTCACTTCTTGCCGTAGAGTATTGGGTTGGTGCTCGGGTCGTTGTACATCTTCATCTGCCGGTACACCTTCATGTATTTCCTGCCGTGGGCGAAGTCGTCCAGCAACCGGTCAATGGCCGTGCTGAGGTCTTCTCTCTGCTGCAGCAGTATGTCCAGCTTGCCTTGGCATGTCTGCAGGTGCGCCGCGTCGGTGTCGGTGCGCCGCGTCTGTTCCCTCATGTGGTATATCTTCAGGGCGAGTATGCTCAGCCTGTCCACCGCCCATGCCGGGCTCTCGGTGTTGATGGTGGCCTCGGGCAGTGCCTTCACGTCGCTGTATTGGGTGAGGAAGCGGCTGTCTATCTGCTCCACCAGGTCTGTCCTCTCCTGGTTGCTGCGGTCTATGCGCCTCTTCAGTGCCAGAGCGTCCAGGGGCTCTATGGACGGGTCGCGTATTATGTCTTCCAGATGCCACTGTACGGTGTCTATCCAGTTCTTCAGATACAGGTCGTATTCTATGGAGCCTCTGTCGTACGGTGAGCGCATGGGAGCGTCCACGTCGTCGGTGAGGTGGTAGTCGGCTATCGTCTTGTCGAAGATGGAATTAGCCAGTTGCGTAAATGTCATAGGCTGTGTCTTTATGTTTTTTCGCTTTGAGCTTTTTGCTGTTCGTTGTGCAAATATACCCATTCTTTTTGGAAAACCTTTGCCCTTTAGCTGAATTCTTTGTAAATTTGCGCCAATTTGGAACAATCAAGTATGAGTAAGCAATTCAAAAGGACTACGGTTACGGCGGCTCTGCCGTACGCTAACGGACCTGTTCACATAGGTCATCTGGCGGGGGTCTACGTCCCTGCCGACATATATGTGCGCTACCTTCGTCTCAAGGGACGGCAGGTACTCTTCATAGGTGGCTCCGACGAGCACGGTGTGCCCGTCACCATCAGGGCGCGCAAGGAGGGCATCTCCGTGCAGGAGGTGGTGGACAGGTATCACTATCTCATCAAGGACTCCTTCGAGAGGTTCGGCATCTCGTTCGACATCTACAGCCGCACCACCAGCGAAACGCACCACCGTTTCGCCAGTGACTTCTTCCGCAAGCTCTACGACGAGAGCAAGTTCATAGAGCAGGTGAGCGAACAGTTCTACGACGAGCAGACTGGACATTTCCTCACCGACCGCAACATACGCGGTGAGTGCCCCAGATGCCATGCCTCCGAGGCGTACGGCGACCAGTGCGAGAAGTGCGGCGCCACGCTGTCGCCTGAGGAACTGATAAATCCTTACAACGCCGAGACGGGCAACCCTCTCGTGCGCAGGGCTACCAAACACTGGTACCTGCCGCTGGACCAGTATCAGGGATGGCTGGAGAAGTGGATACTGGAGGAGCACAAGGAGTGGAGAAGCAATGTCTATGGACAGTGCAAGAGTTGGCTGGACGGCGGACTGCGTCCGCGTGCCGTGACCCGCGACCTGGACTGGGGCATCCCCGTGCCTGTACCCGGTGCGGAGGGCAAGGTGCTCTACGTGTGGTTCGACGCCCCGATAGGATACATCTCCAATACCAAGGAGCTGTGCGACGCGCGTCCCGAGCTTGGCAGTTGGGAGACTTGGTGGAAAGACCCCGAGACGCGTCTCGTGCACTTCATAGGCAAGGACAACATCGTTTTCCACTGCATCGTCTTCCCTTCCATGCTGAAGGCTCACGGCGGCTACATACTGCCCGACAACGTGCCGAGCAACGAGTTCCTCAACCTGGAGGGCAACAAGATATCCACGTCGAAGAACTACGCCGTATGGCTCAACGAATACCTCGACGAGCTGCCGGGCAGACAGGACGAGCTGAGATACGTGCTCACCGCCAACGCTCCCGAGACCAAGGACAACGACTTCACGTGGGCCGACTACCAGGCGCGCTGCAACAATGAGTTGGTGGCTGTCTACGGCAACTTCGTGAACCGCGCCCTGCAGCTGACGCAGAAGTACTACGGCGGCGAGGTGCCTGCCTGCGGCGAGCTTAACGAATACGACAGGCAGACCCTGGAGGAGTTTCGCGGCGTGAAGGCACGTCTGGAGGAACTGCTGGAGGGCTTCAAGTTCCGCGACGCACAGAAGGAGGCCATGAACCTGGCGCGCATAGGCAACAAGTACATAGCCGACTGCGAACCGTGGAAGGTGATAAAGGAAGACCCCGAGAGGGTGAAGACCGTCATCAACGTGTCTCTGCAGATTACCGCCAATCTGGCCATAGCGTTCCTTCCCTTCCTGCCGTTCAGCAGCCAGCGTCTCTTCACCATGCTGGATATGGTGCCCGCCAAGGGCGAGGAGGGCAAGCTGTGGGAGAAGCTGGGCGGCATGGACTTGCTGCCGGCGGGCAGGAAGTTGCCCAAGCCGCAACTGCTTTTCACCAAGATAGAGGACGACGTGATAGCCGCTCAGGTGAAGAAGCTGGAGGACACCATACGCGCCAACGAGGAGGCGGCCTACCGTGCGCAGCCGGTGAAGGAGAACATACCGTTTGAGCTCTTCGAGAAGATGGACATACGCGTGGGCGTAGTCAAGG
>CAVHNA010000206.1:0-3675 GCA_963637205.1 Bacteroidaceae bacterium | reverse complement strand
TGATTCTTCATTCCCCATTTGGGCGCTATCACCAGCTCTGGTGGGCTTTGGCTTACGAAACGCTCCAACACGATGGAGTGGGGAAGATGCGAGACGTACTCCATTACCATCTCAGCGTACTCCTCTGCCGTGGGCATCTGCCATGGGTGTGCGGCGTATTCCTGCGCCATGCGCGTGCCTTTTATAATCTGTAGTTGATGGAGTTTCAGTGTAGTGATTGGCAGTCGTCCTATCTCCTCGGCTTGGTTCGCCAGTTCCTGCCTATTTTCCCATGGGAACCCGAGTATCACGTGTGCGCCTACCCTGATGCCTCGCTCTGCCGTTGTGCGTATGGCGTTCTGCGACGCCGCGAAGTTATGCCCTCTGTTTATTCGCCGGAGAGTATAGTCGGAAGTGCTCTCGACGCCGTATTCCACTATCAAGAAAGTCCTTCGGTTGAGCCGTTCCAGATAGCCGAGCAGGTCGTCGGGCATGCAGTCGGGGCGCGTTCCTATCACAAGCCCTACCACGCCGTCTACGGACAGAGCCTCCTCATATAAAGACTTCAGCAAGTCGATATCGCCGTATGTGCCAGTGTACGCCTGAAAGTACGCCAGATATTTCATGTGCGGATACTTGCGTGCGAAGAACGTTTTGCCCTCTTGCAACTGTGCGGTCACAGATTTGTTCGGTTGGCAATAGGCGGGGCTGAATGTCTGGTTGTTGCAGAACGTACATCCGCCAACACCGAGTGTCCCGTCCCTGTTCGGGCAGGTAAGCCCTGCGTTGACGCTTATCTTCTGCACCTTGCAGCCAATCTCGCCTTGAAGCCATGTTCCGAAGTCCCTGAATGCCATTTGTTGTTCTCGCTGTGTGAGGTAGTAGTGCGCCCCCTCATTCCATGCTGCAAATTTACAAAAAATAGGCAAACAAACAGATATTTGTTTTCCGCTTTTGGCATAATGTCGTAACTTTGTCCTCAAATACACATATATAAACGCAGTTAATATGATGAATCGTTTTATCGCCTTACTGTCCTTTTTTTGCGGCATGACGTTTTCCTGTGTCGCCGACGGACTCTCGTTGAAAGACTTGTGCAACGGAGTGTACAACGCCAACCGTGTCTATGGTGTCACGCCGTTGCAGGACGGTGAGAGTTACAGCCAGCTCAGTAAAGACAGACGGCAAGTGCTTAAGTACAGTTTCCGCACAGGTGGGCAGACAGGTGTCCTTTTTGATGTGGCCAACGTGAAAGGCCATATTGATTTGCCTTCCATCGACGGTTATATCATGAGTCCTGACGAGTCGCACATGCTCATACAGACCGAGACGCACAGCATATACAGACACAGTCGCACGGCGGTATATTATATATATAATGTAAAGAACCGCACTTTGGCGCCTCTTAGTGACGGAGGACCTCAGGAAGTGCCCCTCTGGAGTAGGGACGGCAACATGGTGGCTTTCGTGCGCGACGGCAATCTTTTCCTTGTGAAGCTGCTCTTTAACAACAGCGAGAGCCAGATTACCAAGGATGGCAAGTTCAACGAGGTAATCAACGGCAAGCCGGACTGGGTGAACGAGGAGGAGTTCTCGACGGACCGTTCCTTTGACTTCAACGAGGACAACACCATGTTGGCATGGGTAAGGTACGACGAGACGGCGGTGCCTCTATTTTCGTTTCCACTGTACAAAGGCATGGAACCTGAGAAGGACGCTTATGCCGCCTATCCTGGAGAATATAGCTACAAGTATCCCATAGCCGGTGCCACCAACAGTACCGTTACCGTACACAGCTTCGACATAAAAAGCAGGGTGATACGCAAGATGCAGCTCCCTCTGGACAAAGACGGATACGTACCTCGCATACACTTTACCGATAACCCCGAGAAGCTGCTGGTGCTTACGCAGAACAGGCATCAGAATAGGTTGGATATATATATCGCCAACCCGAGAAGCTCGGAGTGTCGCTTGATAGTACGTGACGAGACGGAACGCTATATCACTGAAGAGCCGTACAAGAACCTCTCGCTGCATGCCGGCGGTTTCGTGCTTATGAGCGAGCGTGACGGTTACAACCATCTTTATCTGTATGATTTCAACGGGACGATGAAACGTCAGTTGACGAAAGGCAATTTCGTGGTGACGGACTATTACGGATACGACCCTGCGACAGGCACTGTCTACTATGGCAGCAACCAGGAAAGTCCCCTGCGCCGTGCAGTATATAAGAGTGACATCAAGGGTAAGGTGACAAAATTGAGTGCGAATGCAGGAACCAACAACGCCGTCTGGAGCCGTAACCTGAAATACTTCATGAATGTGTACAGTTCTATCAACACCCCTCCTGTCACATCCCTCTGCGACGCTAACGGCAAGACATTGAAGGTGCTGGAGGACAACCAGACTCTTAAGGAAAAACTCTCTGACAAGGGGCTTGGTAGCAGGGAGTTCTTTACTTTCAAGACGCAAGACGGCGTGGAGCTTAACGGTTACATGGTAAAACCTGCTAATTTCAACGCTTCGCACCGATATCCCGTCGTGATGTTCCAGTATGCCGGTCCTGGCAGCCAGCAAGTTTTGGACAGTTGGTATACGGGCAACATGGGAGGAACGCTCTACGAACATTATCTTTGTCAAAAGGGCTTCGTCTGTGTCTGTGTGGACGGAAGAGGCACAGGTGGTAGGGGACGCGAGTTTGAGCAGTCCACTTATCTCCGCCTTGGACAGCTGGAGAGCCACGACCAGGTGGAGGCGGCCGTTTACCTCGGTTCACTGCCGTATGTGGACAAAGACCATATAGGCATTTGGGGTTGGAGCTATGGCGGCTTCAATACATTGATGAGCATGAGCGAGGGTAGGCCGGTATTCTATGCAGGCGTAGCCGTAGCCCCTCCTACCAGCTGGAAATACTACGACAGCGTTTATACCGAACGTTTCATGCGTACTCCGGGGGAGAATGGCGCAGGATACGACGTTTCACCGATAGGTCTGGCTTCGCAGCTTAGCGGACACCTGCTCCTCTGCCATGGGCTCGCTGACGACAACGTGCATTTCCGCAACGTAGCGGAATATACAGAGGCTCTTGTGCAGGCCGACAAGGACTTCAGACAACTGACATATACTAATCGCAACCACGGCATAAGTGGTGGTAACACGAGGTATCATTTGTTCAGACAGATAACGCAGCATTTTCTGGAGTATCTCCAGTAGTGTGAGAAAAGCGGAGGAGCGTAAAGCACGCTTTGCCCCATACTGCGTAAAATGATTTCTGCCGCCTTGTTTCAGGGCGGCAGAAACCGTTATGGCCAGAAGCCGTGTACGAGTAGAGCTTTTTTCGGGCTTTTCCTTTCTGCTTTCACGAAAAAGATGTACCTTTGCGTTTGAAAAATGGCTCCGTAGCTTAGTTGTATAGAGCGTCAGATTCCGGTTCTGAAGGTCGAGGGTTAGAATCCCTCCGGAGTCACTTTTTGATTCTTATTCTTCAAGTATCTTTTTGCCGTCCTTGATGTATATCCCTTTGGACGGATGACTCACTTTCCTTCCCATAAGGTCGTAGACAGGAGACTCTGAAGAAGGATTCTCTTTTACGGAAACAATGTCTGTCTCATATTCTTCTTCAGTTTCACCGAATACAGAGAATTCGTAGATACGTGTGGTATATCCGTCCTGCTCGCCTTGCTCTATCTGTAGGCG
>CAVHNA010000205.1:0-3687 GCA_963637205.1 Bacteroidaceae bacterium | reverse complement strand
GAGCGTTGGTGGCTGATATGATGCTGGCCTTAAGCAATCCGTTGTGCTTGTACACGGCCATCAATGTCTCTACTATGAACGTCACGAACCTGAGGTTGTCCACTGGAGTCTTGCCGGGGGCGTGCAGCAGCACGCCGGTGTTTGTAGCCAGTGACCAGTTGTTATGCTTTCCGCTACCGTTTATGCCTGCAAAGGGCTTCTCGTGCAGCAGACACCTGAATCCGTGCTTACGGGCGACTTTCCTCATAAGCGACATTATCAGCATGTTGTGGTCTACTGCCAGATTCGTCTCCTCGAAGATGGGGGCCAACTCAAACTGGTTAGGAGCCACTTCGTTGTGCCTTGTCTTGCAAGGAATGCCAAGTTCCAGTGCCTGTATCTCCAAATCCTTCATGAATGCAGCCACACGTCCGGGTATAGAACCGAAGTAGTGGTCGTCCATCTGCTGGTTCTTCGCGCTGTCGTGTCCCATCAGCGTACGTCCAGTCATCAGCAGATCGGGGCGTGCGGCGTACAGACCTTCGTCTACGAGGAAGTATTCCTGCTCCCAACCGAGGTTGCTGACCACCTTCTTGACATCGGGGTAGAAGAACTTGGCAACGTCCGTAGCCGCCTTGTCAACAGCCTTCAGTGCCTTCTTCAGCGGAGCCTTGTAGTCGAGAGCCTCGCCTGTATATGAGATGAACACGGTGGGTATCATCAGCGTGTCGCCTATCACGAACACGGGGCTTGCGGGATCCCATGCGGAATATCCTCTTGCCTCAAATGTGGAACGGATACCTCCACTGGGGAAGCTGCTGGCGTCCGGCTCCTGCTGTATCAGCTCCTTGCCGGTGAACTCTTCCACCATACCGCCTTTCCAGTCGTGTTCCACGAATCCGTCGTGCTTCTCGGCTGTTCCTTCGGTGAGCGGCTGGAACCAGTGCGTGCAGTGCGTGGCTCCCAGCTCCATAGCCCATTTCTTCATTCCTTCCGCCACCTCGTTGGCAGTGGCCATGTCCAACGTCTTGCCGTTGTCTATCGTGTCGCACATCTTCTTGTATACCTTGGCTGGAAGGTATTTGAACATCTTTTGTCTTGTGAACACGTACTTCCCGAAGAACTCGCTTGGGCGTGTTTCGGGGTTGGGCACTTCTACGGGCTTCTTCTTGAAAGCCTCGCCTACCACTTGGAATCTCAGCGTACTTGACATAATGTTATAATATTAATGTGTTGGTATTGCTTAACCTCTTGTTTTATCACTTTGTCTTATTTCTTTTGCAAAGGTATGACAAAATGTTTGTTCTACAAACAAAAGAGAAGAAAATTTTAAGCAAAATCGTTATATGTATATCTTTTTGTATCTATAAACGGTGTAATGGTTGACTATTGTACACTTTTTGCCGTGTTTTGATGGAAATATGTCACTTCTCTATTGTTGTTGCAGCCGTGTATGTCACGCTTCGGTGGCCGATTGCTGTCTTTCTGTACTCTCGTAGTATTCTCTGAAAGTCTTTTTCAGCATCTTCAGACCGCCGGCGGTAGGATAGTCGCCTGTGAAATACCAGTCGCCACGGTGATTGGGGCATGCGTGATGCAGTCCGTCTATGGTCTGGAAGATTATTTTCACCTTCGTGCCCACGTCCGTTGGGGTGAGCAGCGAGGCAATCTTTTTGGATATCTCTTCGTCGGAGAACGGCGCATATATGTCCTTCACAGGGTTCTCTGGGGAATCCATGTCGTTGCACCGTATGTAGACATCCTCTATCACGTTGTCCATGTGCCTCTCGTGCAGCAGTGATATGGCGGCTTTGAATGCCACGAACTGGTCAAGACTGGACATGTCTATGCCGTAGTAGTCGGGATATCGTATTTGCGGGGCTGAGGATACTATGATGGTGCGTACGGGGTGTAGCCTGTCCAGTATGCGGATGATACTTTGTTTGAGCGTGGTGCCTCGTACTATGCTGTCGTCTATGATAACGAGGTTGTCGGAATATGGCTTCAGACTGCCGTAGGTGATATCGTAGACGTGCGCCGCAAGGTCGTTGCGACTGGTGCCCTCCGCTATGAAAGTGCGTAGTTTAATGTCTTTGATGGCCACTTTCTCACTGCGTATGCGTGTGTGCATGGGCACTTTCCCTTTTGCCTTCAAGTCATTAAGATAGAAGTCCAGACCTTCCAAGAGTCCGTAGTACGCCACCTCTGCCGTGTTGGGGATGTACGAAATCACGGAGTGCTCGATATCGTAGTCTATGGCAGGCAGTATCTGGGAGACGAGTCTTCTTCCCAACTCCTTGCGCTCCCTGTAGATGTCCATGTCGCTTCCTCTACTGAAGTAGATGCGTTCAAAGGAACAGGCTCTTTTTTCCTGTGGTTCGTTGGTCTGTCTCAACGATATTTCTCCCGACTTGCGTACTATGATGGTCTGTCCGGGTTCCAACTCGTGTATGTGTTCGGCCGTCACGTTCAGAGTGGTCTCTATCACGGGGCGTTCGCTGGCCAGCACCATCACCTCGTCGTCCTGGTACCAGAACGCCGTGCGTATTCCCCAAGAGTCGCGTATGGCGAACATCTCTCCGCTCCCGGTTATGCCGCACATCACATATCCACCGTCCCACAGTGGACTGGAAGTGCTCAGCACCCTGCCGATGTCCATGCGGTCTTCTATGGCATAAGTAAGTTCCGTGCCTTCCATGCCTTCGGCTTTGCATTCGTTGTACACACGCTCCGCTTCACGGTCGAGCCGATGTCCCACTTGTTCCAACATGATGTGTGTGTCGGCGTACTTTCTAGGATGCTGCCCGTTGGCTACGATGTGCTGGAACACTTCATCCACATTGGTGAGGTTGAAGTTACCGCACAAAGCGAGGTTCTTGGCTCTCCAATTGTTACGCCTCAGGAAAGGGTGTATGTAATCAAGTCCGCTTCGTCCGGTGGTGGAATATCTCAGGTGTCCCATGTAGAGCTCTCCCATGAAGTGCTTGCTGCGTGTTTTCTCGCCTATGGTACTGAAGATTTCTCCTATGGCTGACGGTCCAACGGCTCTTTCTCGGAACATATATTCTTCTCCTGGCGATGCGTGCAGTTTCACACAAGCCACTCCGGCTCCTTCCTGTCCGCGGTTGTGCTGCTTTTCCATCAGCAGATACAACTTGTCCAGTCCATAGTATGCGGTTCCGTATTTCTTTTCGTAGTACTCCATCGGACGTAGCAGTCTCACTAGTGCCACTCCGCAGTTGTGTTTCAGAGGTTCCATGCTTTGTCTATGTGTGTGTTATAGTCTTGCCATTCTGTCCATGGCTTCTATGCAGTGTTCGCGTCTGCCGAAGGCAGTAAGTCTGACGTATCCTTCGCCAGTAGGGCCGAATCCGACTCCAGGGGTCGTGACGATACTCAGCTGACGCAGCAAGGTGTCGAAGAAACACCAGCTGTCTGTACCTTCAGGTGTCTTGAGCCAGATGTATGGAGCGTCCTCTCCTCCGTGTACTTCATACCCGAGGTCGGACAGTCTCTGTCGCATGAGCGCAGCGTTATACATATAATAATGTATAGTGTCCTTTACCTGTTGTTTCCCCTGCGGAGTGTATATGGCTTCGGCTGCACGTTGGGTGATATACGACGTGCCGTTGAATTTGGTGCTCTGTCTTCTGTTCCACAAGGCATTGTACCCAGTCTCAGTCTTTCCGTCGTCTGACAGGGTACGTA
>CAVHNA010000204.1:0-3694 GCA_963637205.1 Bacteroidaceae bacterium | reverse complement strand
CATTTTTGTTTCCGTGAAGCAGGAAACGCGCGTCGAAAGCTCCATTTTGTTCTCCGGGACGCAGGAAACGCCGTTTCTTGGCTTCATGCGGCTCCGCGTGGAGCTAGAATCACGCATCGGAGGCATAAACGCAGTGAAAAGGATGACGCTCACGGGCTTCTTCCGCTCCGCCGCCGTATTTTTCGCGCCGCCGGACGTGATTTCGGAGAAAATGTCATAACTTTGCGATGGCAACAAACCGGAGGGCGGACGCAGGCGGATTGGCCGGCGGCTCCCGAACTACAAACAACACAGACAATATGGAAACGATAAAGACCCGGCTGGAGGGCGTGACAATAGTGAAACCCAAGATGTTCCGTGACTCGCGCGGCTATTTCTTCGAGAGCTACTCGCAGAGGGAGTTCGACGAGAAAGTGGGGCACGTGCGCTTCGTGCAGGACAACGAGAGCATGAGCTCGTATGGCGTGATACGCGGACTGCACTACCAGAAGCCGCCCTACGCACAGAGCAAGCTGGTGCGGTGCGTGAGAGGTGCCGTGCTGGACGTGGCGGTGGACATACGCCGGGGAAGTCCCACCTACGGACAGCACACGGCGTGCCTGCTGTGTTCCAACGACGAGGAAGGCCGCCGACTGGCGGACACGTACGCCCCTCGGCTGGCGGACATGATGCCCGATGGACTGGACTGCACGGCGTACCCCACGGGACTGCAGCTCTTCGTGCCGCGCGGATTCGCCCACGGCTTCTCCGTGCTGAGCGAGACGGCGGTGTTCCAGTACAAGTGCGACGAGTTCTACCGCCCCGAGGCTGAGGGAGGAATCAGCATACAGGACGGCACGCTCGGCATAGACTGGCTCGTGCCCGCCGCCAACGCCACGCTGAGCGACAAGGACACGCGGCAGCGCATGCTGGCCGACACGGAGCCATGCTTTGGCTACCACGACGATTACTACCCGCAAGACAAGGAGGAGATATGAAAGGAATAGTGCTGGCAGGGGGCAGCGGCACACGCCTGTACCCCATCACCAAAGGTATAAGCAAACAGCTGATGCCCATCTACGACAAGCCCATGGTCTACTATCCCATCAGCGTACTCATGCAGGCCGGAATAAGGGACATCATGGTCATCTCCACCCCGACGGACCTGCCCTCGTTCCGCCGTCTGCTGGGCGACGGCTCCGACTACGGGGTGCGCTTCGTGTACGCCGAGCAGCCCAGTCCCGACGGACTGGCGCAGGCCTTCACCATCGGTGCCGACTTCATCGGCTCTGACAGCGTCTGCCTGGTGCTGGGCGACAACATCTTCCACGGGGCCGGCTTCGGGCAGCTGCTCCGTGAGGCCGTGCGCACCGCCGATGAGGACGGCAAGGCCACCATCTTCGGCTATAGGGTGAACGACCCGGAACGCTACGGCGTGGCGGAGTTCGACAGAGACGGCAACTGCCTGTCCATAGAGGAGAAGCCGGAGGCGCCCAAGAGTAACTACGCCGTGGTGGGACTCTACTTCTACCCCAACAAGGTGGTCTCCGTGGCACGCGGCGTCAAGCCCTCGGCACGTGGGGAGTACGAGATAACGTCGGTGAACCAGCGGTTCCTTGAGGACGGCGAGCTGAAGGTGCAGACACTGGGGCACGGCTTCGCGTGGCTCGACACCGGCACACACGACTCCCTCTCCGAGGCCTCCACATACATAGAGGTGCTGGAGAAGAGGCAGGGACTGAAGGTGGGATGTCTGGAGAGCATAGCCTACCGCCAGGGATGGATAGACGAAGACACCATGAGACGGCTGGCGCAACCCATGCTGAAGAACCAGTACGGGCAGTACCTGCTGAAGGTGATAGACGACGTGAAACGTTTCGGAAGGGAGGCACTCAGATGAACATACTGGTGACAGGTGCCAACGGACAGCTCGGCAACGAGATGCGGATAGTGGCGGCGGCTTCCGCCGACAGGTACATCTTCACCGACGTGACGGCGCACGAAGGGCTGGTGACGGCGCCGCTGGACATCACGGACTTGGAAGCCGTGAGGAAGATGGTGAAGGAAGAACGCGTGGACGCCATAGTGAACTGCGCCGCCTACACCAACGTGGACGCGGCGGAGAGCCACGCCGACACGGCGGAGAGGCTCAACGCCGACGCTCCGGAGAACCTGGCCATAGCCATGAAGGAGACCGGCGGATGGCTGGTGCACATCTCCACCGACTACGTCTTCGGCAAGGAACCCTACAACACGCCGTGCACCGAGGAGCGCGAGGGCACGCCCGCCGGAGTGTACGGCCTGACGAAGCTGCACGGCGAGCGCAAGATAATGGCCACGGGGTGCAAGTACGTAATACTGCGCACGGCGTGGCTCTACAGCGAGTTCGGCAAGAACTTCTGCAAGACGATGCTCGCCCTCACCGCCTCCAAGCCGAGCCTGAAGGTGGTGTTCGACCAGTGCGGCACACCCACCTACGCGCTGGATCTGGCCAAGGCCATACGCAAGATACTGGAGAACCCGAAGTCCGGCGTCTACAACTTCTCCAACGAGGGCGTGTGCTCGTGGTACGACTTCACCAAGATGATACAGGAGTACAGCGGACAGACGGAGTGCGAAGTGGTGCCGTGCCACTCCAGCGAGTTCCCTAGTCCCGTGACGCGACCCTCGTACTCCGTGCTGGACAAGACGAAGATAAAGGAGACGTTCGGCGTGGAAGTGCCGTACTGGACCGCATCGCTCAGGAAATGCGTCGCCAACCTGAAAAACGACAAGTCATGAACGAAAAGAGAAACATAGTCATCACCGGAGGAGCCGGCTTCATAGGCAGTCACGTCGTCCGCCTGTTCGTGAACAAATACCCCGAGTACCGCATCATCAACCTGGACAAGCTGACATACGCCGGCAACCTGGCCAACCTCAAGGACATTGAGGACAGACCCAACTACAGGTTCGTGAAGATGGACATCTGTGACTTCGAGGCGTTCTATCAGTTAATGCAAGACGAACATGTGGACGGCATCATACACCTCGCCGCCGAGAGCCACGTGGACCGCTCAATCAAAGACCCCTTCACCTTCGCCCAGACCAACGTGATGGGAACCCTGTCGCTGCTGCAGGCCGCCAAGCTCTATTGGGAGAGCCTGCCCGAGGGATACGAAGGCAAGCGCTTCTACCATATCTCCACCGACGAGGTGTACGGAGCCTTAGAGATGACACACCCCGAGGGCGTGCCAGCGCCGTTCACCACCAAGGCATCGAGCGGTGACAACCACGAGGCATACGGCGAGGAGTTCTTCGTGGAGACCACCAAGTACAATCCGCACAGCCCCTATTCCGCTTCCAAGGCGAGCAGCGACCATTTCGTGCGTGCCTTCCACGACACGTACGGCATGCCCACTATCGTCACCAACTGCTCCAACAACTACGGGCCGTACCAGTTCCCGGAGAAGTTGATACCGCTCTTCATCAACAACATCCGCCACCGCAAGCCGCTGCCCGTCTACGGCAAGGGCGAGAACGTGCGCGACTGGCTCTACGTGGAAGACCATGCGCGCGCCATAGACATCATCTTCCACCAAGGCAAGGTGGCTGAGACCTACAACATCGGCGGCTTCAACGAGTGGAAGAACATAGACATCGTCAAGACCGTCATCAAGACCGTGGACCGTCTGCTCGGACGCAAGGAGGGCGAAGACCTCGACCTCATCACCTA
>CAVHNA010000203.1:0-3709 GCA_963637205.1 Bacteroidaceae bacterium | reverse complement strand
TCCATCGGTTGTGCGACCATAGCCAGATGGCTGGCTCGCGCAGTATGGTCTTCTCCAGAAGCCTGTAGTAACGTTCGGTGATGTCCCAGTCGGGGAGTGCCTTGCTGTCTTCCGACAGCGGTATTATGTCCACGTCGTAATATCCGCGTCTCGTACGTTTCACGTCCAGATAGAGGCATCCGAAGTTGCACTGCTTGGCGAGACGTTCCGTACCCGTTATCACCAGCGTGTCCTTGTGGTTGAGGAAGTCGGTGCAGTAGTGCGTGTTGGGGTAGATGGGTGTCTGGTCCGAGATGAATCCGCATACCATCAGCTTGTTCTCCTTGCGGCACTGTATCACGCGTCTCAGTATGTTGGCCATGCTTATGTTCTCCGTTCCCATGCTCTCGCGCACCCTCAGCATCAGAGAGTCTATGGTGTGGTTCTCCAGCTCGTGGTAGACCTGGCACTGGCAGATATCCTTGGTCAGGTGCAGCCCTATGCCTGTCATCCATTCCCAGTTGGCGTAGTGCCCGAGGTACAGTACCACGTTCCTTCCTTGGTTCAGGAGGTGCACCACATGTCCTATGCCGTGGTAGGTGACATGCTCCTTCATGTCCTCCTCCGAGAAGGACAGTTGCTTTATGGTTTCCATGATTTCATCGCACAGCCAGTGGTAGAAATCCCTCTCCATGCGTCTCAGCTCAGCCTTGCTCGCCGAGGGGAACGATGCGGACAGGTTCTTCCTCACTATCCTTTTCCTGTACCCAATCGCTCTGTACATTATCAGGTAGACGACATCGCCCAAAGCGTAGAGGACACGGAGCGGAAGCCTTGAGAGAAACCATGCCAGTGAAAGGCACAGCAGGTACATGACTTTGTTCGTGAACGAGAGGTCGTAACCTCTTTTCGACTTGGGGAATATTCTCATTTCGTTCTTGTTTCGTGTTCAGCTTTTATATCCTTGTTTCCTTATAGGGAGTCTATGTAGTCGTACAGTTTCTGGAGGTACGCCTTGGCGAGTGCGAGGGCGGATGTCGCGTCCCCTTCCTCCAGCATGACGCGTGCCGACGTGTTGTCGTATATCACGCGGCAGGAGTCCGTGGCCACTCCCATGCCGTCGTCCAGTGCGAAGAAGGCGAAGTGCGGGATGTCCTTGTCGAGTATGTCTCTCGAGAACAGGAAACCGTCGTGCTCGATGCCCAGCATGCCGAGCAGGGTGGCGGGTATGTCGGTCTGCACGCCTATGGTGTTTATCTGTCCGCTCGCCGCCAGCGCGCCACCTGTGATGATGAAGGGTATCTGGTAACGCCACAGGGCGTAGTTGTCTATCTGCCGTGGCCATGCGCCCAGATGGTCGGGCACTATAGCCACCAGCGTGTTGTCCCACGTAGGGGAGGCTTTTAGCGAGGAGATGAAATGTCCGAAGCAACTGTCGGCGTATGCGAAGGCGTTAAGTTCTTTCTCCTTGTGTGTGCTCTGGTATGGCACGTCGAAAGGCTCGTGACTGCTGCCTGTCATTATGGTACGGAACTGCGGTGCTTTCCTGTCTTTTTCTCCCATTACATCGTCCAGGAGCTTGGCGAACAGGTATTCGTCGGGCACTCCCCATTTCCCTGTCTGCTGCTTGCGAGGGAAGTCGGAGTCGCTTACCGTCCGCTGGAATCCGGTACCCATGAAGTACGAGTTCATATTGCTGTAGCTGAGGTCTCCGCCGTAGTAGAATGTGGTCTCGTAACCGTGTGAGGCGAGGGAGGAAGCCAGTGATGGCAGGTGTGCGCTCTTGTGCGGCATAGACATTATGCTCATGGTAGGTTGCGTGGGCAGTCCGCTCAGTATGGACACAAGAGCCTTGTCCGTCCTTACGCCGTTGGCGTAGAAGTTGCGGAAGTACAGTCCTTCGTGCGTCAGTTTGTCGAGATGCGGTGTCACGCCTTTCACGTTGCCGCCCTCGGACATTATATATTTGGAGAAGCTCTCCAGTATTATCAGAATTATGTCGGGCTGTGCTGACGTGTCTTTCAGGTAAACGGCGTTGTCGTTGCGCAGTGCGGTGTACGTCACGCCGGAGAATATGCTGTCCGCCGCCGCGTTGTCCATGAATCTATACCTTGTTCCTATCTCCTTTTGGTTGAGTGCGGACTCCACAAAGCTGAATACGGGGTTCACAGCTGCGTGGTTGAGTCTCATGTTGGTGGAGAAGTACACGCTGCCCACATGGTTGGTGCCAGTGTCCAACCCTCCGCGTATAGGCAGTATCAAGGCGGCTGCCATGACGAAGAGTGCGGAGAAAACGCCTGTGCGATGCTTCGTTTTGTACTCCCGGGAGAACAAAACTGACGGTTTCATCGTTTTCTCCGCCGCTATATATAGCAGTATGGCGCTTATGACCCATGCGGACACTGCAAGTGCCGCTTCGCCAAACGTGAGGCTCGCTGCGGCGTCAGCCGGCGACGTGCGTATGTACAGAAGAGGTGTGGAGTCCAGAGGAAATCCCCAATAGCCGTACAGTCCTATGTTGGCGACGAACGCCAAAGAGACCAGTGCCGCCGCTATGGCTTCGTAGGTGCGCCAGACGGCGCACATCAACTTGCCCCTGCACCATACGCCTGCCATCAGGAGCAGTGCGGCTACGGTGGTCACGTACGCCCCTATGGCCACGTCCAGCCTTATGCCGTGTGCCAAGGCTTGCAGAAAACCTCCAGTTTCATCGTCGATGAGGCTGCGGAAGGCTATCATGAAGCAACCTCTGCCCAACGTGCCTGCCAAGGTCCACAGAAGCAAGTGTATGAAGAAAGTCCTTATATGCCTCATTGCTTATTCCCCCTTGTATATCTTCATCAGCTGTCGGGCTTGTGTGTCCGGGTCAAACATCCGGCGGCAATAATTTTCCCCTTCCGTGGCTAGCTTCCTTCTCAGCGGACAGTCATCCACCAGCCTTCTCAGCGCTTCGGATATCTCTTCCTGGTCGGAAGGGTCTACCAGCAGCGCACCGGGGCCTGCCGCCTCGGGGAGCGATGAAACGGCACTTGTCAGCACAGGACAGCCTTGCAGCAGTGCCTCCACTACAGGCAGGCCGAACCCTTCGTACATGGAAGGGTAGAGCAGTGCCGTAGCACGTGTGTACAGGGCCTGCAGGTCAACGTTGTCACTCACGTTGTCCAACCATATCACCTCGTTCTTCCCCAGTTCTTTTGCCGCAAACTCCATGCACTTGCGTCTGTAGCCCTTGCCGTTGCCCACCACCACCAACGGAGGCCTTTCTCCGCTGGGGATGCTCGCCAAGGCTTTAAGTGTGCCCAAGAGGTTCTTGCGGCTGTTGACGGTGCCAACGCTCAGCAGGAAGTCGGATGGGATATTAGCGGAGATATGTCTCACCGTCGTCCTGGCTTTCTCTTTGTCCATGCGTCGGTAGAAATGGGTCTGCACCGGTTGGTAGAGTACGGATATTTTCCTTTCGTCCACACGAAAGAAACGCATTATGTCCGCCTTTGTGCTCTCGCTGATGGCTATTATATGGTCTGAGTTGCGTGCCGCCCACCCGTATTTGATATCGTATATGAAACGGTCGGGCCATTTGTACATGTCGGGGAATGTACGCCACGCCACGTCGTGTATGGTCACTATGGAGCGGACTCCTGTCTTCCGTATGTCCATGGGGAGCTCGTTGCTCAGTCCGTGGAACACGTCGCATCTGTCCTTTGCCGCCTTTCTTCCCATGCGGAAGGCT
>CAVHNA010000202.1:0-3759 GCA_963637205.1 Bacteroidaceae bacterium | reverse complement strand
ATGCGCTACGCAAGAGGAAAGGCCCAAGCTGCTCAGGGTCGCGTTTCACGGAAACGCTCCTACTACTAGGTACGAGTGAAATTGGCTTTTCGCCCCCTACTGAAATTAGAAACTATAAAAAGAAAAGATATAATGATTGCTGACATGCAACGTAAGATTCAACTTATACTGACACTCTTCGTGCTGGCGCTCTCTGCGGGAGCGGCGGCACAGAGCCTCGGTGCAGGGACTACTAACATCCGTTATGTCTCCAAGACTGGACAGTACGCCAACGACGGTAGGTCGTGGAGCACGGCCAAGGCTAACATACAGGACGCTATCAACGACCTCGTGGATAACGGCCTCACCGGTGAGGTGTGGGTAGCCGCAGGCACCTATACCCCGACCGAGAGCACCGAGTCGAGCGGCGGCAGCACGCTCTATATGTCGTTCAAGATTCCTGCCGGCATCAGCGTCATCGGAGGCTTCAAGGGAGACGAGGACAGCAAGGACAAGCGAGAAGTGGTGACGATGAACTCCATCGGCAACTTCTACAAGAACTACACCATCCTCTCCGGCGACCTCTCCTCTGCCGCCAAGTTCACTTGGGACAAGACCAAGGAGCAGTGGGGCACCGCCTTCTACGGCAACTGCTACCATGTCGTTACCTTCGCCACCAAGGGCTTCGACGCCACTACCGGCCGCGCCAACAGCAACGGCGGCGGATACAGGTCGGCCATGCTGGAGGGCTGCGTGATAGAGCACGGCAACGCCACCAACTCGGACCTCTCCGGCCGTCCGCACAATGCCTACGGCGGCGGCGTGTATATGGTGGAGGGAGCCTACCTGAAGAACTGCTGGATACGTGAGTGCGTGGCCACCCGCAACGGCGGCGGCGTGTATATGGACGGCGGCGGCTACATGGAGCACTGCTTCACCTCCAACTGCCAGGCTGTGGGCATAGGCACCAGCTATGGCTATGGCGGCGGCGTGTGCATGGACGGTCCCGACGAATACAAGGATGCCTCGCAGACCCTTATCCAGCGTCAGTGCGGCATACAGGGTTGTGTGGGACGCATGGGCGGCGGTCTGGCCATCATAGCCAACGACACACGCACAGATGCAGACAACGCCAACAACAAGTACAAGATAGCGTGCACCGCCATGCTGGTGGCCAACAACACCGCCACCACCGAGGGCGGCGGCGTGTATATGAACAAGGGCGGAGCCATCACGCAGATGACCGTCGTGCGCAACAAGTGCAACGGTGCGGGCGTGAGCATCAACGGCATGACCACCGGACGTGCCGCCGGCATCTACTGCCGCGACAATGCCATCGTGGCCAACACGGTACTGTGGGGCGGCGAGTGCGAGGCCAACAATGACATACAGTATGCCGCGTCGCGCTCGAGCAGCAGTCAGGACCTGCGTCCTTACGTGATGTACACCTCGCTCACCCATAGCGACAACACCGACTGGTCGGGTATCATCAAGAACAATGTGACGAAGCTCGCCGAGTACAATACTGCTGGTGACGCTACTGCCGCCAATGCCGTGGTCAGCCCGTCGGAGGGTTACCCGATGTTCGCTCACCCCACGCCCAGGGCGGGTTATGTCCATGCGATGCAGCAGCACCAGTTCTTTGTACCCTTTGACGAAGGTGACTATACCTCTTATGCCCAGTATGCCAAGGACGCAGACGGTAATCCCATTACCGACCTCAAGGCTTACGACTTCAAGCCAACGTCCCGGTCTTCCGTCAACCACAAGGGTATCAACGTGGTCGATATAGACCGCTACGGCCAGACCCCGGCGTTTGAGGTTGACTACGACATCTGCGGCTTGCGGTTCAATCCGCGTCCTACGCTCGGTGGCTACACCACGTCGAGCACTACCATCAATCCGCAGGTTGACGACGCCAACAAGCAGGTGAACTTCTACGTTGACCCCAACGAGACGGGAGGTAATGAGTTCCAGAACATCGGCAGCAGTTGGGGACAACCCATCCGTTTCCTTGCCGACGCGCTGTCGTTCATAAGTGACGACCAAGCCAAGACCACTCCTGATTATTGCAAGAGCGACTATACCATTAATGTATATGTGAAGCAGGGCACGGTAAACAACACCAACTCCTATTCGGAGGGTGGTCTGCGTGTGCGTGCCTCCGGCTTCAACATCCCGAGCAACACCAACATCAAGGGCGGCTATCCCAGCACCCTTACAGGCACCAGCCTCGACGGACGCAACCCTAACGCCTACGTCACCACCATCACCGGCGAGGTGATGGGCGAGTATGCCACCAACGTGGCTCATCTCCTGCGCTTACAGGAGACCGAGAACACCACGCTTGACGGTTTCCAAGTGCGCTACGCCAACTCGCGCAGCACGGAGCTGCTCACGGGCACATACTCCAACTATACCAAGGGTGCAGCCATGACGATGTATAAGGCCAAGAACGTGAAGATACTCAATTGCGGTTTTGTCGGTAACACTGGTTCTGCCGGTGCCGCCGCTAATCTCATCAGTTCCACAGGCATCTACTTCGAGAACTGCATCGTGCACAACAACGAGAGCCGTGAGTTGGATGCCAACGGCAATGCGACCTCCAACACGGGTAACATCGTGGTGGATGCCAAATCCTCTGCAACCTTCTGCCACTGCGACTTCCTGCGCAACGTGGGCTTCGCCATCGACAGCTACGGCACTACCAAGGTCATCAACTCCGTGTTCTACGCCAACATGAGCGAACCGCTTGAGGACACGCGCGGCAATGAGGACAAGGCACTTTATGCAGTGCGCTTGCTTGACAGCGGAACATATACCGGCGACCACAACCTCTACGACGTGAAGTCGGCAAACGCAGACTTCATGACGAAGCTTCCTGCCGATGAGCAAAAGACCAACGAGGCCATCCTCACCTTTGAGTACAGCGAGACCTCGCAGACCTATCCGCGCTTCATCAATCCTACGAAGAACGCCGGTGTGAACACGAGCGGTGACGCCACCTACTATGGCCGCACCGTGTCGTTCATGCCTCACAACAACAACCCAATGGTCAACCGCGCCGCCACTGTGGACAACACAGGCACCACCAATAGCGACCACACCACATGGGGCACCGACATGACAGGTCTCGTCACCCGTGACTACGGCGGTCTTCCCGACATCGGAGCCATAGAGAACCATGAGACCATCTCTACCGACGAAACAGAAAAAAAATACTCCGACGGCCAAAAGGCTTACGGCACGGTGATGTATGTGAGGGATTATAATACATATAATGAAGACGGCTCAGTTAAAACAACTGATACCGACAAACAACACGCTGACGGTACCGCCCGCGACGGCTCTTCATGGGCGAATGCAATCAATGGTAATGCGGCGTACACCTTCACCTACACTTACTCAAAGACAACTGCCACTGATGGCCCTACCAATCTAGAAACTCCAACGGCAAGCACTCTTGATAACCCCACTACATTCAAGATAGGAATGTTGTACAATAATACTCCTGGCAATACGGTGTACTATGCAAAAGCTGTCACAGGAGACTTTATTAACAGTACGACAGATGCAACTGCTGGTGATGACTTCATCTTGATTGACGCTGGTAGCGGATATTATTACATCTATGACCAGACTGCAAAGAAGTATGTATATTATACCCAATCATCTGCGGGCGCAAATACAGTGAAGTTGTCTGACAATAACGCTACAAACGCCATGTGGCGTCTAAAATCTATCAACACAGGCTCCACATATCACACCTACTGCATCCAA
>CAVHNA010000201.1:0-3765 GCA_963637205.1 Bacteroidaceae bacterium | reverse complement strand
GTAGTTCAGTTGGTTAGAGCGTCAGATTGTGGTTCTGAATGTCGTGGGTTCGAGTCCCACTAGTCACCCTGAAAAGCGGAAGGAAACATAAAGTTTTCTTCCGCTTTTTCTATTTCATATACAACTGTCGCCGCCCACCGTTACGTCACTCTCGCCATTTTGTTGTATATTTGCACAGTCGTAAACCGAAGAATGATGTTTAGAACCAAATTTCTGCTGACGCTGCTGTTGCTGTCAGTACTCGTGCAACCTGCCGTAGGACGTATCGTGACAGGCGACGAAAGGACTTCACTGTATCTTCCGCTGCTGGAAGGGAGACGTGTGGCGCTGTTCTCCAACCATACAGGACTGGCCCGTAAGAAACACGTATTGGATATCCTAACGGAAAAAGGGGTGGACGTGGCATGTATCTTCTCCCCTGAACATGGATTTCGCGGAACGGCAGACGCAGGAGAAGGAGTCAGCAGCAGCGTTGACGAAAAGACGGGAGTGCCCATACTTTCGCTATATGGCAAGGACTCGCCGCTGAAGAACGCGGAGACACTCGACCTCTTCGACGTACTGGTGGTGGACATTCAGGACGTAGGACTGCGCTTCTATACCTATTACGTCACCATGTGCCACCTGATGGACGCCTGCGCCATGAAGGGAAAGGTCGTCATCGTCTTGGACCGTCCCAACCCCAACGGCCACTATGTAGACGGTCCCATATTGGACATGACGCTCCGCTCCGGTGTGGGCTGGCTACCCATCCCCGTCGTACACGGTATGACACTGGGCGAGTTGGCACAGATGATAAACGGAGAAGGATGGCTGGAAGAAGGGAGGAAGTGCGAGCTGACGGTTATACCCTGCAAGAACTATACGCACAAGACGGAAGTGCAGGTGACCACACCTCCGTCGCCCAACCTGCCCAACCGTCAGGCCGTGCTACTCTACCCTTCCCTGTGCCTGTTCGAGGCAACGCCAGTCAGCGTAGGACGCGGCACGGACTTGCCGTTCCAGATATACGGACACCCCGACCTGAAGACACTACCCTACCGTTTCAAGCCCGAAAGCAGACCAGGAGCCAAGAACCCACCGCAGCTGGGCAAGTACTGCTATGGGCGTGACCTTAGCCACATGCCGGAAAAAGAGATAGAGCGCGGAGGGTTCTGCCTGGCGTATATCATAGAAGCCTACCACATGCTGGACATGGGCGATAGCTTCTTTACCTCGTTCTTCGAGAATCTGATAGGCCGTCGTGACATCCGCCAGATGATAGAACAAGGAAAGTCCGCCGAAGAGATAAAGGCCACATGGCAGAGCGATGTCAGCAACTTCAAAGAACAACGCCGCAAATACTTGCTATACAAGGAGTGATTTTCAGTGAACTCGTTATCATACGCCTTAATTTTATATTGTAGTCACTCTTATTTTATATACGACAGCACGTAGCGTGGAGACTGGTAGAACAGTCCCGTTCGTGCGTCGCTCAGTTTGTCATATATCGGTGAGGTATAGACACGCTCAAAGGCTTCCTCCAGTGAGTAGCCCTGTCTTCTGCGAGTATCTGTATCATTCGAGCTGCAAGATGCTCTTTCAGATACTTGAACTCCTGCTGTGACACATTAAGCTCTGTCATACCTTCTGTAGTTTTGCAATGGCGCGTTCAGTTCCAAAAGTTGGTGCAATTACCTTGTTAAATAAATCCAAAAGGCACAAAATAAGCAAGTATTTGCTTGACAGCCAAAGATTTTCTTCAATGCAAACAGCCACGTGCAAATGTGGCTAATCGTCAACTTCTGGATAAGACGAAATTGGTTACGTGTATATTGCTGAATGGCAGTAAGCACGGCTATGCTAAAAAAAGTCAGTAGTACTGACTTGGCAATGTCAGTAGTATTAACTTTGAAAGTCAGTAGTACTGACTTGGTGATGTCAGTAGCATATACTTTGAAAAGCCGGTACCGTGACTTGACTTTACCATTTCGGGATTCTGCAACATTAAGCAGTTTGACATCAATCTTACGGAATTCAACGCCCTCGTTGCTCCCAATAACTATGATTTTCCGTGGCATATCCGTTTGGCTTGACAACAGTCGTTTTCATTCCATCGCAAGCTCGGTTTTTATCGCATTATCATACTGGTTATTATTGAGTTATAACATTGTACAACATTGCCTTATGTGGTTGTACAACATGAGGTCGTATGAACGTACAACATTAGTTGCTATAGTTGTACAACATGAAGTGGTATAGTTGTACAACCATGGAAAGCGTATTTCTCAGCCATTGGTTTTTGCGCTCAATTCGGCGTGATTTTATGAACGAGAGTGAACGGAAATGAATGTGGAGTAAACCAAATAAAATGGCCTACAAACTTTTCGCCAACCAATATCCGGCGAGAACTGCGGCGAAGCCGAGTACGAGACTGCCGAACATATACAGAAGCATCTGGGCATAGTTGGAATTGTTGCCCATCGTCACGCTCTCGTTCATAAAGGTAGAGAACGTGGTGAAACCACCGCAGAGGCCGGTCGTAAGCAGCAATTTCGTAGCAGGCGACATGATGCCGCCAGACCAATTGAGACCGGAGAGTAGTCCTATCAACAGGCAACCGATAACATTTACCGCCAGCGTACCGAGTGGAAAAACGCCAGCTGCATATTGCTGAAGCAACTTGGAAACGATGTAGCGCAGGCTGCCGCCCACAAAGCTACCCGCTCCGACAATTATCATTTCTTTCATCTTCACTCTAACAGAGGACACATTACTTGCAGGTGTATAGCCAGATAGCCGTCATCACACGCCGTCATTTTGGAAGAAACCAACATTGTGGGGTTTACTGATATGTATGCCTATACGACACCACACAGCAGGGTATAACATACCTACCGTGAACATCTATCGTTGTCTTGTCCATTGACGATTATTGTAACGTGCGAGATTACGACTAGTCAAAGACAAGCGCTGATAAACGCTCTTTTCATTAAAGTAACGCCCACCCACATCGTGCCCAGCGGGCTTTCTGCGGATACGCACCATGCAAAAATAAGATTTTTATCTGTAAAGAGAAAGAAAACCGCCTACAAAAACCCGTAACCAGGGAAATATCAGTTGCGGCAACGCTGTTTGACAAGGATGATGCGAGGTCTGACGCCCAGCGAAGATCTCTTCCCATGGATGTGGAGGCTTGTTCATCAAAAACGCAAAATGTCCACCGTCCGGAGCAGTACTACCGATTTTGGAAAGCAGTACTACCGATTTTGCGGAGCAGTAGTACTGCTCTGAAAAGGTGTCTTTAGTGGGTTGTCCGCTTTGCGCACAAAAAAGGCGCAGCCATTCAGCTACGCCAGTCTTTGTAAGTAAACGAGGGACACCTCTGAGCATACCTCTGCTTCTCGGAGCAGCTTCCGCCCCTAATTTTGTAAGGTTTGGTTCGTTTTCCGCCCCTAATTTTATAAGGTTTGGTTCGTTTTCCGCCCCCATTTTTATAAAAATATGTATCTTTGCACGTGTAAACCAAGTAATAAAGAATATGAGCAAATATCTGAAAAGACATATAGACCGCGAGTTACAGCTTTGGGCTCTATCCTCAGCAAGAAAGCCATTGCTGCTGCGAGGAGCAAGACAAGTGGGAAAAACGACAGCCGTGCGACAACTGGCTACGCAGTTTGACAACTTGGCAGAAATAGACTTCAACGAACGACAAGACATACATTATATGTGGTTCATCCGACATTTCGAGTGATAAAGACGTTATAGTATAAAAGAAAACCGCTG
>CAVHNA010000200.1:0-3775 GCA_963637205.1 Bacteroidaceae bacterium | reverse complement strand
ATGGAGCCTATGGTGGCGTAGGTGATATGCGCCACCTCCCTCTTGCCGAAAGAGGCGGAGTATATGCCGGCGTTGCTCATGAAGCCGCACAGGTTGAGGTACTTGTTGTAGTTCTGCTCCAGCAGCTCCTTGGAGGGTTGCAGGACTATCATCTTGTCCTCGCTGTTGGCGGCAACGAAGGCCGTCAGTATCGACTTGCCCCACGCCGTGGGCAGCACGATGAGCGAGGGCCTGGGTCTCTTCTGCTGGAAGAACTCTATGGCCTTCCTGACAGGCTCTTCTTGGTTGGGTCGTAGTGTTATCATGTTCTCTATAGATGATGTTTCGGGCGGTGCGTGGAGTCGAACCACGGCGGGCTTAACCGCGCTGCCAAGCCACCGCCTCCGTGGGGGAGGGCGTCGGAGTCAGGGGAAAGAAAATGGATTGTGGATAGATTTGTCTCTCTTTCCGCACGCTTTGCCGTGTAAAGAACTCTCTCCTCAGCCCTCCTTTCGTCTGTACGCCTCGCAGTCCCTCGGCTTGTTGGCGAACTGTTTTATCATGGTGTCAGGGTGCAGCCCTCGCAGGCACACCCCCATGAAGAACTCCCCAGTGTGGACATTGTGGTTGATGCCCTCCGTGTCCCGGAGAAAGTGCTTGCACTCGCCGCAGTACACCCTGGGCCTCTGCTGCTGTGTCTTTACTGGTTTCCTCATCTCTTTGCTGTGTTTGCTGTGTTTGTAAAGGGGCGGCTCTCCTCCGCCCCGTGTTGTCCGTTACTGCCCGAACACCTTGCCGTCGGTGATAAGGCTCCTGTTGTCCTCAAGGAACGGTATGAACTGGCTGTCGAGAAACTGCCGTATGGTCTCCTCGCAGTCCCTTATGCCGGGCGTGTAGGTCTCCTCATAGACCGTACCCCTCAGCAGGCCGTCGCGGCCTGCTTTCAGCTCCGCCACGAGGTAGGTGAACGTCTGGAACTCCTCCGTCAGCCCACCCGCCACGAGGCAGTAGGGGTAAACGAGGTGCTGCCAGTGCTCCCTGTACTTGCCCACGTTGTAGGTGTTCGTGGTCTTCAGGTCTATCACGTCAGCCCCGCTCACATAGTCGGCGTAGCCGTAGAGCCTCACACCGCCGTGGTCGGTCTCGATGTCAGCCGTCAGGAACGGCTGCGCCACGCTGCCCGCCACGCTACTTGCCAGCTGCTCCACAAGCCCGCCGTCGTAGGCGAACTCGAAGCCGTCGAGTATCGTGACGTACTGGCGGCTGCCGCCCAAGTCCACGATGTCGATGCCGTCGCCGCGCTCCCCCGTCAGGAGGAAGTCCACGATGTTATTGAGCGCCGTGCCGCGGCTGGCGGCGTACGCGGGCGTTTGCGGGACTCTGCAGAGCTTGTCTATCAGCTCCTGCTTCCGCTGCGCGTACTGCTCGCCGTCCTCGGCTGCCAGCATCCACATGTAGGCATCCAGCAGGCTGGGGTATATCGCATACTTACTCATACTGCTTGGTCTCCTTGTTGAATGTCAGCCCCAGTTGCGCCACTCTCGCCGCCACCAGCTGGCGGAGGCGGAGCATGAGGTCGCCGACTGGCTTCTCGGCCTTGATACGGTCGCAGATGGTGTTCATCGTCTCGGCGCTGTCGCAGCCGTTGAGCTGCTCTTGGTAGTCGCCCACCTTACTCATCACAGCCTGCATCGTCTCGGCGCGTCTGGCGGCTTTCTCGCGCTGTCTCTGCGTGTACTCCGCGAAACGCTCCGCGAGGAAGGCGTTGGGCTGCCCCTCAGCGAGGGTGGGTATGATGTAGGCCGGCTCGAAATCAGCCGTGTTCTTGCCCTCGTTGCGGCTCGTCGGGTTGAATGTTATCTGGCGAACCTCATGGCCTTTCAACGTCACCATCTCCATGTATCCGCAAACGTCAAGGTCGCAGATGACATCCTTGTAGTTGGAGGCTCTGAACTGGGGGACATAGCGATTGTCCTCGCCGTTCTTCTCCACCTCTCGCTGCGCCACGAAGACGATATTTTTCCCGAGGCTCTGTGCGGAACGCAGGAACGACTTGAAGGTCGCGTTGATGAGTCCCCACTGCTGCAACTTGGGCTGCGCCGTGCCGCAGATGTGTACGATGATGCTGTCTATCATCTTGGAGGCGGTGTCAACGATGATGGTCTTGAACTCGCCGCCGTTACCCTCCAGCTCCTCAAGGGCCGCGAGAGCGTCAGCCCATTTCTCAATTTGGACTGTCGGCACCTGGTGTTCGTCGCGGATGCGTGCCACACCGCCGTCGAAGTCAAAGAGGACTGGCGCTGGGGCGCTGCAAGCGAGGGTGGTCTTTCCCATGCCCGACTGACCGTATATCAGGGCGGCGATGGTCTCTTTTCCCACAATCTCTGTGGGTCGTTTGATAATGCTCATTGCTGATAAAAATTTAATTAAACATTGATTTGACAGATGTCTTGGAGCGGAGGCCGGTGTCGAACCGGCCATGCAAACCTGTTGCTCCGCTGTCTCAGTCTTCCGTCCCTACCTTGTCCATACGACATCCATTACGGTTTCATCCTCGAAGATGTGGGTGTGGTGGTAATTTCCCTTCTTGTCTCTATAAAATTCGCCGCTGACGCTTATTTGTTTGCCATCGGCTTCGTAGCAGAGGTAGGCGGGTTGACTGCTGGTTTCGGGAGTAAAGTCTATAACTTCGATGGTGTGCTTTTTCATGGTGTAAAAATTATATTGTGTTTTGTTAATTTGCTGTCGCCATTGCTGGTCTTGGTCAGCCGTTACGGACTTGAACCGTGATGTCTGCCAGTCGGCTGAGTCAGGGCAGGGGCAAATCCTGAAAAGATGACGAACGTACAACAACACCCCCGCCCTGTATCTTTCCGGTATCTCTTACCTACACCATCGCTTGCGTGGCTTGGGCCTCTTGCTGTAGTCCTCAACCTCCCACTCCGCGTTCTCGTCGCCTACGCCTCCGACATACTCGCATGCAACGCTCTCCACGTCCTCGCCGCTGATACTGTATGTGCGCTCAAAGGGGTCGTCGTCGAGGTAGCACTCTCGCTCTATGCTTACGCGAAACTCAACCCAGCCCTCGTCTGTGTCCCATTCGTGGCGGGTCACGTCCCTCGGCTCCTCATCGGCCCACTTGTCAAAGCCTTGCTGGTCTGTGGAGACCTTGATGTCGATGATGGTCGTGGCCGTGTCGGGCTCTTCGTCCCAAGGGGTCGCCAGTTTATATGAATCGTATCCGTACATGGTGGCCTCCTTCATTCGCAGGTGCAGTTGGCGATAGGCACGTTGATGCCGTTGTCGCGTACGTAGTTCACGAGGCTCGAAGTCGCCTCAAAGCTGACGGTCTTAACGCCGTCGGCAGTATCAAATTCGATACGGCAGGTGCCGTCAATGTCGCTGAAAATAACTTTATTCATCTTTCGTGGATTTTTATTGTTGTTTACTTTCTTTATAAAGGGGCTGGTCTCCCAGCCCCTCAGGCGTTAGAGCTTGCAGATTGCCGTGATAGCATCGAGCTTACTTTGCAAGTGGGCTGCTTTGTCGCTCATGGCGTTGTACATCGACTTGTACAAGTTGACGTCGGCATCCAGCTCGTTAATTTTTGCCAAAACCTCTTCGGTGGTCATTTTCTCTAAAAATTCCTTTGTCATCTTTTTTTGAATTTTATGTGTGTTAGAATTTTTTGTATCTTTGCACTTGATTTTTATTCAAATGCGAGTGCAAAAGTACGCAAATTTGACAAACTGGCAAAAAAAATTACTACATTCTGACAAAATATTTTATATAATGC
>CAVHNA010000199.1:0-3823 GCA_963637205.1 Bacteroidaceae bacterium | reverse complement strand
AACATTTTTTTCTCGCTAATACAATTTTTATCCACACCGATTTTCTACTGAGCCTTTAAAACGTCAGACCCCTTGTCCCGTAAGACAAGGGGTCTGACGTTTAGTATATTACACTTACAGTATCATTCAGCGCCGCCACCGAGAGCCTGATAGAGCGAGATGGTGGACGAGATGGACTCCATCTCGTTGCTGATGAGACTCATCTGAGCCTGAAGGAGCGAGTTCTGGGCGTTGATGACGTTGAGGTAGTTGACACTTGACGTGGCGAACAACTTCTTGGTAGCGTCAAGAGCCTTCTCCAGAGAAGTCACCTGCTTGCCGTAGAGTTCCCTCTGCGTCTCCGCGTCACGAAGATTCACCATGGCGGTGTTCACCTCGTTGCCAGCAGCTATGACAGCCTGCTGGAAGTCGTTGGTGGCAATCTCCATCTCAGCCTTGGAAATCTTGTACTGAGCACGCAGACGACCGTTGGAGAAGATGGGTTGCGTAAGGCTAGCGATGGCCGAACCTATCATCATACCCGGGTTGATGACGGAAGTACCGAGGGAATTGGTGTACTGACCGGAAGCCGATATGGTAAGTGAGGGATAGAACGCACTCTTGGCTATATTCTTGTCGTAGAACGCACTCGCCAACACCAGTTCGGCAGCCTTGACATCAGGACGGCGCGAGAGCAAGGAGATGGGAGCTCCGGTCTCTATGATGGACGGAGCCTGGAACGAGGAAAGCGCGCCGCGGTCGACATGAGAGGTTGTCTCGCCTAGCAATGTGGCAAGCGAGTTCTCCACCACACGTATGTTGCTCTCTAGCGACTCCACACTGGTGCATATACTATAGTAGGTGGCCTCTATGCTGGACACGGCTGCCTGGTTGGACTGACCAGCCTGCATCAACTGACGCTGCATGGTGAGGTAAGTCTCCCAGTTGTCGCGTGTCTGCTCTGTAAGCTCAAGTTGCTCGTCGAGCATGGAAAGCTGGTAGTACATGGACGCTATGTTAGCCACGAGCGATACCTGCACCGCCTGCCTGGCGTTTTGCAACTGGAGCAGGCTGACGTCAGCCTTCCTCTTGTTGTTGCGCAGGTAGCCGATGCTGCCTATCTGCCATGACATGCTGACAGGTAAGTCGTATGTCTTGGAGTTGCCGGAAGTCATGCCGGCATACGAGTCGCGCTTGTAAGGGTCGTACATCTTGGACACCGTACCGCTGGGATTGAAGTAGATGGAGGGAATATACGCCAACTTGGCGCACTGGAGCGCATACTGCGCCTCCTGTATCTTGAGGTCGGCGTTGCGCATGTCGGTGTTCTGCGCAAGCCCCTTCTCTATGAGCTTCTGCAGTGTGGGGTCTGTAAAGAACTGCCTCCACTGCATGTCTCCTATACCCTTATCCGTTCCGCTCTGCGCGTCACCGTAGATGCCGTCCGTGTTCAGGTCGGTGGGACGTTCGTATTTCTTGTATATCCCACAGCCGCTCATAAGAGCAGCTGTGAGTGTGAAAACAATTACCTTTTTCATATATTATTGATGGTTTTGTCGTTTAGTGATAACCTACAATACTTATTCGTTTTTGTACATTTCCTTCTCGCGCTGGCTTCTCTCCTTCTCCTTGATGAACTGAGCGTCGGGCTCCACCACTTCCACATGGCGAATCTTTTCCTGCAAGAACTCGAAGATGATGAAGAAGAGAGGCACTGTGAAGAGTATGGCAAGCGTACCTACAACCATACCTCCTATGGTACCAATACCGATGGTACGGTTACCATTGGCACCCGCTCCAGTGGCGAATACCAGAGGAAGCATACCGAATATCATGGTAAGCACCGTCATAAGTATAGGACGCAGACGAGCCTCGGCAGCGGCGAACGCAGCCTCCACGATGCCCATTCCCTTCCTGCGACGCTCCAAGGCGAACTCAGTGATAAGGATGGCCGTCTTGGAAAGAAGGCCGATGAGCATGATGACACCCGTCTGGAGGTAGATGTTGTTCTCTATCTGACCCATGAAGAGCATACGTCCTATGGGTACCGTCTGTCCGCCCAACTCCATGGAGAAGTTGTAACCGAGGTTCCACAACCACGCAAACCCGAACGTTCCCATGATGCCGGCAGGAACGGAGAAGATGACTGAGAACGGTACGAGGAAGCTCTCGTAGAGACAACTAAGGATGAGGAAGATCAGTATCACGCAGACCGCATATATAACATATGTATCGTAGCTGCCGATGGTAAGAGCCTCCTCACGAGCCATACCTCCGTATTCATAGCTGTATCCTTCGGGGAACACCTCCGACATGACTCGCTTTATGTCAAGCATGACCTGAGTGTTGCTGACACCCGTGGCAGGAGTGACGTTGACCGCAATGGAGCTGAAGAGGTTGAAACGGTTGTCAATCTCAGGACCCAGCACAGGAGTCAACTTGACGAACTGGCTCAGAGGAGCCATCTCGCTGCCGTTGCGCACGTACATATTGCTGAGGTCCTGCTCACCCGTACGTGACTGCGGACTGGTCTGCAGCATGACACGGTAGACCTTGCTAAACTGGTTCATGTTGCTGATATACGAACCACCACAGTAACTGGCAAGGGCGGAGAGCACGCTTGAGGGAGAGAGTCCGGCACGCTTACACTGCGCAGCGTCAACCTCTACTTCGTACTGGGGGAAGTTACGCGCATACGTGGTGATGCATCGTGAAACAGTGGGCAACTCGTTCATCTTGGCGAGGAACTGCTGGGTATACTGGAAGAACTTATCCTTGTCAGCCTCACCAGTCTTGTCCTGCAGCTGCAACTCGATGGAACCCATACCGTAACCAGGAATCATACCCGGCTCAAACACGAAGCACTGCGCTTCGGGTATCTCCTTCAGCAGACGCATGTTCAGCTTGGCGTTAGCCACCATGGTGCTGTTGCTCATCATGTTGTCCAGAGGATGATAGTTGAGCGTAGCCACTACCGCCAAGGCACCAAACACAAGTGTAACCAGACCCTTCTTGCCCACGTTCTTGCGGCTGCGTATACCCTTGACGAACACTATGAGGGACACTATGAAAGCGAACACTGCGAACGAGAACGTGCCAAGACCGAGACCATACTGACGGTCAGCCCAGTTCTTGAGACGGATAACGCTCATACCGTATGAGGTACCTTGACCTGCAAGGAAGCCATAACCTGCAACCTTGGAGTAATCTGACACCTCGGGGATGTCGTTGATAATCTTCTCCGCCTTGTTAAGCACATCATAAGTGGCGGCAACATTGCTGCCCGGCACAGCGCTGACATTCATCATACATACGCCCTGGTCCTCTGACGGAACAAGACCGCCAGGCAACTGGCCAGCGAAGAATATAATGCCCACGAAGGCGATAGCCAACGCTCCGAAGCTGACCGCATAGCGCGCCTTACGGTGAACGATACGGCGAAGCACGCCGAGATACTTCTCCATCATGGCAGTATATGTAGCCTCGTAAGCAAGACGCGTACGATAGTTAAGAGCACCGAAGAATCCTTTCTTCTTACCTTCGCTGGCCGGACGCATCAATAAGGCGCAAAGAGCCGGGCAAAGCACAAGGGCACTGACGCAGGAGATACCTACCGCCGTGGCAAGCGTAACACCGAACTGTGTATAGAAGACCCCGGATGTGCCACCCATGAAGCTGACAGGGATGAACACCGCCATGAAGACGAACGTACATGAGATAACGGCCATGGTGACGTCCCCCATGGCGTCCTTGGTAGCCTGATAAGGACTGGTGTAGCCAGCGTCAAACTTAGCCTGCACCGCCTCCACCACCACTATGGCGTCGTCCACCACAGTACCAATGG
>CAVHNA010000198.1:0-3834 GCA_963637205.1 Bacteroidaceae bacterium | reverse complement strand
GGTACGGCGGCGAGATGAAGAAGGGTATGTTCTCCATGATGAACTACTACCTTCCCCTCAAGGGCATCGCTTCTATGCACTGCTCAGCCAACTGCGACATGGAAGGCAAGAACACGGCCATCTTCTTCGGACTCTCAGGCACAGGCAAGACCACTCTCTCCACCGACCCCAAGCGTCGTCTCATAGGTGACGACGAGCACGGATGGGACGACAACGGAGTGTTCAACTTCGAGGGCGGATGCTACGCCAAGGTAATCAACCTCTCCAAGGAGAACGAGCCCGACATCTACGGAGCCATCAAGCGCAACGCACTGCTTGAGAACGTGACAGTGGCTGAGGACGGCACCATCGACTTCAACGACAAGAGCGTTACGGAGAACACGCGCGTTTCTTACCCCATCAACCACATCCACAACATTCAGCCGGGCAGCTCCGCACCCGCAGCCAAGAACGTCATTTTCCTCTCGGCAGACGCATTCGGAGTACTCCCCCCTGTTTCCATCCTCACACCCGAGCAGACACAGTACTACTTCCTCTCCGGCTTCACAGCCAAGTTGGCAGGTACAGAGCGCGGCATCACAGAGCCCACTCCCACCTTCTCGGCTTGCTTCGGACAGGCTTTCCTGGAGCTGCACCCCACCAAGTACGCTGAGGAACTGGTGAAGAAGATGGTGGCCAACGGCGCAAAGGCATATCTGGTGAACACCGGATGGAACGGCACAGGCAAGCGTATCTCCATACCCGACACACGCGGTATCATAGACGCCATCCTTGACGGAAGCATCCTCAAGGCTGAGACCAAGAAGATTCCTCTGTTCGACTTCGAGGTACCCACATCACTGCCCAACGTCAACCCCGCTATCCTCGACCCGCGCGACACCTACGCAGACGCCGCACAGTGGGAAGAGAAGGCTAAAGACTTGGCCGCACGCTTCATCAAGAACTTCGGCAAATACACCACAAACGAGGCTGGCAAGGCTCTCGTGGCTGCTGGCCCACAACTTTAAGACGTCAAGTAAAATTCTCATAATTTAAATTTTGAGGTGCGGCTTCTCACTGAAGCCGCACCTTTTTTCATTACAGACCAGACGCAGACATGACAGAATGGGGAAAATGCAGGCCGGCGAAATCTACGACGCCAGTCACGCTCTGGACACCGACGAACGCATGACCGGAGATCTCAAGCCAGGGAACGTCAGCATAGGCCGACGCGTGTGGATAGGCAGAGGTACCGTCATACGGCCCGACGTCAGCATCGGCGACGACTCTGTAATAGGTGCCGGCAGCGTCGTCACGCACGACATACCCTCCGGCGTAGTGACTGTCGACAACCCCTGCCGCGTACTCAGGCCGATAACCCCAGCCGACAAGTTCGGATACAAGCCACGCACTTCACCCAAAATGTAGTAGGTGCGAGTCCCCGAGACGCATCCTCCGAAAGGAAAACGAGATTTGCCATGCGTGCTGTAGGTCGCATTTCTTGCTTTGGCAAGCGTCTCCTTCGTAGCCGAACGGACGCAAACGCTCCTACTATAAGTGTTACGCCCCGGAGGGGCAACTGCTCTCAGCCCAGGGCAGAGCCCTGAAGCGTCAGCGGAAGGGCGGTACCCTGGGTATGCGTCATGCCACATCCAGTTGCCAAAGCAAGAAATGCACCCGTGTAAGGAGAGAAGATTAGCTTTGCCTACCGAGGGCCGTGCTTGCCGCAAACGCTCCTTCCACCTTTCCTCTTGGGGTCGCATTTGGCGCAAACGCTCCTACTAAGGCTATGCGTGCGCAATCCTGCAAGGGCCTCGACACGCTTGACCTCATCAACTAATCCACTGGTGCGCACAGCGAGAACCACTGCTACAAAGGCCTCACGCCCGACAACTTCATACCAATGGGTGACATCTTCGCCGGACTGGACAGTACCGTGCGCAAGAACATACACATAAAGGTAGGCGAAGAGGTGCTGCAGGGTTCCTCGACGACGAATACTGGTCGCAGTACAAGGACATGTTCGTGACAGGCAAGACACCCATCATGAACAAACAGACGGAATGGAGCTGCAAGTACGCCTTGGCCTACGACAAGAACACGCTTCCCCTTCGCACTACGTCGGGCCGTCACGACATTGACCACGTGATGACTTACTGAGCCGACGACACCGACCTTCAGGAAAACGACGCTTCGCCGCCCTCATCAACGACTTCGGCATCTACAACAACTACAAGCTCAACAACGCGCTGAAGAAGGCGTTCTGCAACAACGAGCACCTCAAGCAGCTCGACATCACAGACTCGCACACCTTCTGCGGCGACTTTGTGCTCCAATTTGACGATGACGAAGAAGAGGATGCGCTTGGAGCCCTCTGACACAAGTTCGCCCACATAAAGGCGGCAACTCAGATACACGCGCCTACTACGGAACGCCAACACGGCAACGTAGTAGGCGCATGTGCGTCAAATGCGACTGCTACTCGCCGCATTGGTGCAAGGCGATGTAGTCCTGCAGCAGTTTCAGAAGCTGGCGCATGGCCTCCTTGCAATAACATCCGCTAAGGGTGTGCAGGCATCCCGTCATCTCGCAACCAGGCTCGTTGAGCGGCACGGCACATAGCTCGGGGAAAGTGCCAACGGAGGAGCACGAGAGTATAGCAAGCATCTTGCTGTCGCGCACGAGTCGAAGTATTGGCGTGGCGATATTGAGTTCAACGTGCGTACGGAGCTTCACGTCGCTGTCGGCCGTCACCCTGTCCAGCACGTTGCGAGCTTGCAGTCCGCGAGCCGGCAGTATGAAGCTATACTGGCTGATGTCGCACAGGCGCAACGTCTTGCGAGTGGCGAGAGGATGGTCCTTGCGCATCACCACTCCCAAACGGTCGGTGAAGAGCGTGAGGGAGTCTATCTGCCGCGGCTTCTTGATAGGCATGTAAGAGAGCACACCGTTCAGCTCGTGCCGCTGCAGCATGGTCAGGAGTTCCTCCATACGCTTGTAGGTAATCTGCATGTCGACGTGCGGAAAGAGGCGGCAGAACTCCGCCACCACGCCGGTGGTCATGAGCGAGAAGGAGTGCGTAACACCAATGCGCAACACACCTGCCTTCATCTGCGTCAGGTCGCTGACACGCGCCTTGCATTCCTCGGCCGTGTATATGGTGCGCCGAGCGTACTGCACCATCGTCTCGCCCACCTCGGTAAGGTGCACGCTGTGACTGTTGCGGTCAAAGAGCGGTGCGCCCAGCTCGTCCTCCAGCTGTTTGATGTTCTGAGTAAACGCGCTCTGCGTCATGTAGAGTTGTCTGGCCGCCTCAGCGAAGTTGAGCGTCTCGGCGGCCTTGAGGAAGATGTTCAGTTGTCGTATTTCCATTTTCTGTGTATTGCGATTGTGCTCCACGATGCACGTTCATACCTTGACGTTGCGGTGCTGTATCTGTATGGGAATGGTGAGACCCAGCACCATGAGCAGCACTATGACGACACACGCCATGCCGTTGGAGCAGAAGAGATAGAAGGCGTTGCCGAAAAGAACCTCGTCGGAAGAGGCGGTGAGGCAGCGCAGCAACCCCTCTACCGCCCTGTAGGCATACATGCCCGGTATCATGGGCAGCAGCGCCGGATATGCGAGAGCCTCGACGGGTACGGACCAGTAACGTCCCGCCTTTGGTGCGCATACGCCTATCAGCACCGCAGACGCGAAGGATGCCGGAATGATGTTCCACCCGAGGGCGTGGATGAGGAAATAACGGGCGGCGTGGGGTCAGTAGATATTTAGTGGGGATAAGCGAATAATTTGGCAACTCGGAAAAGGAAGAACTTCTTGTCAACAACCCCTCTGAGGTTAGCCCTAAAC
>CAVHNA010000197.1:0-3843 GCA_963637205.1 Bacteroidaceae bacterium | reverse complement strand
GCCGACTTCACCGAGAAGGAGGACATGGGCTGGAACTGCATAGGTCTGCCCTGGCTCGTGAGCGACTACAGCACGATGGAGAAGGAGGAACTCAGCGGCGAGAACCACTACAACCTCAACATCCCGCACACCCTCTGGCTCTACTACGACGGAGTGAACTATCCGCGCAGCACGTCAGACCGGGTGAACGGCGACGGCGGCTTCTTCAGCGTGTCGTCATGGACATCCGACGACTGGCATCTCTCCGGCACCGACAAGCCGCGCATCTGGTTGGGCGAAGGCATGTTCACCCAGACCTCCGCAGTGGCCGACAAAGAGAACCTCGACTTCTACCGTCCGGAGTACAAGACCTCAGGCGGCAACACTGGCGGCAACGCACCTGAGCTGCGCCACAACACCCGTTACTACGAGGGAACACGCAGCATAGACGACACACAGGGCGACTTAGACATAAGGGTCTACAACCACGTGCTGTACGTCAGCGGCCTGCAAGGCGGCGAGACCGTCACCGTCTACGACGCGTCCGGTCGTGTCCACAGCACCGCCGAGGCGCAAGGCAAGACCTACACCACCACCATCCCCCTCAACGGCGTCTACGTCGTAAAAGCCAACCAACGCACCAAGAAGGTAGAGGTGAAGTAAGAGCTGAGAGCTTAGGAGGCGCACTTCCGTGAAGTGCGCCCAGCAAGGGAGAAGGCACAAGCGAGCTCAGGGTCGCGTTTGACGCAAACGCTCCTACTACGAGGCGAAATAGGAGGCGCATTTCCGTGAAATGCGCTACGCAAGGGAGAAGGCGAAATCAAAGCGGTGGCAAAGAACGGGCTGAAGGCCCAGCTACACCTAGCCCAGGGCAAAGTCACGAAATGACGACACCCTGGGTAACGGAACAAAAAACACTTCGCATTATTTGTGAAGAAACAGTTTTGTTGTAACTTTGCAGTGCGTAAACAATATATGCAATGGAAGTGAACTTCAATGAACAATATCTACGGGACTTATATCAAAAAGGTTCGGCAGACAAGAAGCATAGATTCCAACCTCAAATCATCAGGAGGTACATACGTGTCGTCGACCTGATGCTGCAGGAAGAAGATGTGCTCGGACTCATGAAATACAACTCCCTAAACTACGAACATCTAACCGGTGACAAACAGGGGCTCTCGTCTGTGAGGGTGAACGACCAATACCGGATAGAGTTTGAGGAGGGGACAGAGTACGGCAAGACCATTGCAACGATATGCAACATAACGGAATTGTCAAACCACTATAAATAATTGGCTATGAGCAATAAGAAATACTCAGCGGACATGCGGGCGGCAAACATCACTCCTGCGTTCCCCACCCATCCTGGGACGATAATAAAGGAGGAGATTGAGTACCGTGGCATATCGCAGTGCCAGTTGGCAAAAGACATGGGTATCGCATACTCCGCACTCAACGAGATTCTCAATGAGCGCAGGCCGCTGACAGAGAAAACGGCTCTGCTATTCGAGGCTGCCCTCGGCATCAACGCAGAACCGCTGATGAAGCTGCAGATGGGCTACAACATACAAAAGGCACGCAAGGACTCATCGTTCATGGATAAGCTGGCACATGTGCGACGCATCGCCGCCACACTGTAAGTGGAGAGTAACGCGCTAGCGTAGGAGGCGCAGCAAGAATAGGAGGCGCACTTCCGTGAAATGCGCTATGCGCTAAAGGAAAGGCACAAGGCTGCTCAGGGTCGCGTTTCACGGAAACGCTCCTACTACGAGGCGCGTGTCGTAAATGCGCCTCGTAGTCACAAAAAGGCTGTAATATTTTGTGGTGCTGTGAGAAAAGGGTAACTTTGCAGCGTGAAAGCGAAGACAAGGATATGATAAGCAAGGATGTAAGGAGAAACCCTCATCTATGAGAGAGGCCTGTAGTAGGCGCGGATTTTCAAGACGCACCCACTCTGGAAACGCATAAGAGAGAGCGAGGAGATAATAAGGTATGGACAAGATAAGATACATGAACCTGTGCATCGTGGAGTTCGGCAAGAAGTTCAGAATGCCGGCTACCGTCGCTTTCAACTACCTGAAGCAACACAAAGCTCTGGAGTTTATCGACAAACACTACCAGGCCCAACACCTGCTCCCCCTTGACGACACGCTGAAAGACTTACGGTCCTATTGCAGAAAGAATGGAGGGACTGTCTGATGAGACTCTATCACGGAACGAATATTGACTTCAAGGAGATAGACCTCGCTAAGTGCAAGCCGAACAAGGATTTCGGCCGAGGGTTCTATCTGACAGACATAAAGAAACAGGCGTTGAATATGGCTATCAGACGATGTGATCTGGAAGGGTCAGGTTCTCCCGTCGTACAGGAGTACGAGTTCGACGAATCCCTTTTGACTTCGAGTGAGCTAAAGGTAAAACGCTTTGACGAGGTATGTGGTGAATGGGCGGAATTTGTCTTCGCTAACAGGAAGTCCAAAGGTAAGCACATTCACGGCTACGACGTGGTGACTGGACCGATAGCCGATGATGGCGTGGTGTTCCAACTAAACCTCTACCACCAACATCTCATTACACTAGATCAACTGGTACAGGGGCTGAGATACAGACGGCTGAACAGGCAATATTATTTCGGGACCCCTTTGGCAATATCAAAACTAAAACGGTTATGAGACTGAAAAAATCACAGATACAGTTTATCATTAACTGCGACGTAGAGGAGATGGTGAACGAGCTGCATACCGAGTACCACCTACCGCTGATAGATGCCTTCGACACAGTGTACAACTCCAAGCTGTACCAAAAACTGATAGACACGAACAACGGCCTCTACATTCAAAGTCCTCTCTATCAACTCTCATACTTGAAAGAGGAGCTGAGAGACAAAAAAGGATAGTAGGCACAAGAGCTTAGGAGGCGCATCTCCGTGAACTGAAAGTCGGCGGCCGAAGGGAAAGCCAAATGCGCCCACGCTAGAGGAAAGGCACAAAGCTGCTCAGGGTCGCATTTCACGGAAACGCTCCTACTACGAGGTGCATGTCGTAAACGCTCCTCCTCGTCACAAAAAGGCTGTAATATTTTGTGGTGCTGTGAGAAAAGGGTAACTTTGCAGCGTGAAAGCGAAGACAAGGATATGATAAGCAAGGATGTAAGGAACATGATTCCCAAGATGCAGGAGTTCTTCCGCAACCAGCCGATAAAGAAGGCATGGCTCTTCGGCTCATGCTCACGGGGTGAGGAGACTGCGGACAGCGATGTCGACATCCTTGTGACACTTGACAAGAGCCGTCCCATCGGTCTCAAGTTCTTTGGGATGGTCAACGACATTGAGCGTATGCTCGGACGCAAGGTAGACCTCGTGTCAGACGCAGCCCTTCAGCCCTTCGCTCATGAGACGGTGGAACGTGATAAAATCCTTATCTATGAGAGAAGCCTGTAGGGACAAAACGAGGCTTGAGCATATCCTCGAGTCTATCGGCAGAATCAAACGCTATGTCAAAGGAAAGACATTTGCGGATTTCGTAAATGACGACATGGTGTATTATGCTGTAGTGAAGAATATAGAAATCCTTGGCGAGGCATCCAATATGCTTACAGAGGAATTTAGGACTGCGCATCCGCAGACTCCATGGAAATTGGTAAGTGGTATGCGCAACTACATCGTTCATGAGTACTTCCAGGTTGACAACAGCGTTGTGTGGGATGTCATTACCAATGACCTCCCGAACCTTGAGAAGCAGATTTCAAAATATCTGAGCGAAGAGGAATAGAACAATAAAATTGAGAAGAGCGTAGGAGGCGCAGCAAAGATAGGAGGCGCATTTCCGTGAAATGCGCCCACGCAAGGGAGAAGGCACAAGC
>CAVHNA010000196.1:0-3903 GCA_963637205.1 Bacteroidaceae bacterium | reverse complement strand
CTGACCTCGTTCTCAGTGAACGCTCAACAGACATTGTCCGAACTGGCAGACCCGAAGCCGGGAGAACAAGAGACATGGAACACAGTGAAGAAAACCTCTCTGGCATGGGGAAGCACAGACGTGCGTTATCCTCTCAGCCAACCAGCCACAGGAGCCAAGGTTCTGTCGCTTGACGCATGGAGAGGCGAGAGAGTCTCCGCACAGGCGGTGCTCTCCACACCTGTCAGCCTTAAGAATGCGGCTGTGGAGGTGAGCGACCTCAAGTGCGGAAAGAATGTCATACCGTCGGAAAGTGTACGCAAGTATTTCGTGCGCTACGTCATGACCGATTGGCACAACAACAAGGCTGACTCTTTCCTGCTTGCCGACCACCTCTCGCCGGACGAGCCCATGAATCTGGCCGCCAAGACCACTCGTCCTCTGTGGCTCGACATACGTGTACCGCAGGACATCCCCGCCGGCACATACAAGGGAACTCTCACCGTTACATCTGACGGAGGTAAATTCAGTCTGCCTATCTCCGTCAAGGTCTGCAGCCGCATACTGCCTGCTCCGTCGGAGTGGGCGTTCCACCTCGACCTTTGGCAGAATCCCTACGCCGCAGCGCGTTATTTCAATGTGCCTCTGTGGAGCAAGGAACACTTTGACCGCATGCGTCCCGTCATGAAGATGCTTGCGGAAGCAGGGGAGAAGGTCATCACATGCTCTATCATACAGCATCCGTGGAACTGCCAGACATACGACCCGTTTGAGAGTATGATATCCAAGATGAAGCAAGTGGACGGTTCTTGGAAGTACGACTACACCGTGTTCGACCTCTGGGTACAGTTCATGATGGACTGTGGCATAACCGAACAGATAGACTGCTACACTCTCGTTCCGTGGACCTATGAGTTTGACTACTACGACTGTGCCACCAACAGTACCAAGCTGGTGAAGTGCGAGCCGAAGACAGCGGAGTACAGGGAACTGATACTTCCGTTCCTCAAGGACTTCGCCGCACATCTTAAGGCCAAGGGATGGTTCTCGCGCACATGCATCGCCATGGACGAGCGTCCTATGGAACAGTTGCAGGCTGCATGGGACATAGTACGCGAGGCGGATCCCGACTTCCGCTTCGAGGGTGCCATGAACTACAAGGTAGGGCAGACCGGACTTATAGACCAGATGTACGACATCAGCGTGGCGCACGACGACGCCAACGTACCTTTGGAATACATGAACGCACGCCGCTCCAAGGGACAGAAGACTACCTTCTACACTTGCTGCGGCCCCGACAGACCCAACACCTTCACGTTCTCCGACCCTGCCGAGTCTGCCTATATGGGTTGGCACGCCGCAGCGCTGGGCTTCGACGGATACCTGCGCTGGGCTTACAACAGTTGGAATCCTGAGCCTACCCAAGACAGCCGCTTCGGCAACTGGCCCTCCGGCGACTGCTATTTGGTTTACCCTATAGGCAGCAGCATTCGTTTCGAGCGTTTGGTGGAAGGTATACAGGCATACGAGAAACTGCGTATACTTCGTCCCGAGTTGACCGATGCGCAGCAGAAACAGCTCGACAAGGTGCTTGAACCGTTCCGCCGCCTGACATACGACCACAACGTTGAAGCAGCCAAGATGGTGAACGACGCCAAGGCGGTACTCAACAAACTCAGCGGAAAGTAAAAACGACGACTTACACTGACATACATTTATTAACCATATAAGTATAACAGCAAAAAAAAATTATGATGAAACAGATTATTGCCGCCGCTGTGCTCCTGTCGGTGACAGCGGTGGGCAATGCCCAAGAAGACAGGTCAAAGTACCATTCTCCCATTAAGATTGAAAAAGCCTGGAAGAAATACAACCCAGGTGAGGTGGTGTTCCGCGACGAGGCTCCGCAGACCGAAGGCTCAAAGATTTATTGGAACATTATCCCTAATCCCATACCCTATATACAAGACAACGCGCGTAGGGTATTGCAGACGCTCTACTACGGGCCGAAGGACAAGAATGTCCCTTCTCTGTCGCGCATATACTACAGTCTGGTTGACAAGGACGGCGTGAGTTGGAAGTACGGAGGAGGCGACCATGTAGGCGTATGTTACACCACAGGGTGGATAGAGAGAAGCTTCAAGGGCAACGATACCGTTCGTCTCGACTATGAGACACGCGGGGTGCTCTACCATGAGCTTACCCACGCCTACCAGTTGGAGCCTAAGGGCTGCGGCTCGTACGGCGACGGCGGAGAGTATTGGTGTTTCATAGAAGGCATGGCGGATGCCGTGCGACTGTCGTGCGGTTGTTTCGAGCAGGACTTCCACAGCAAAGACCGTCCCAAGGCTGACACTTGGCGCAAGGGATACCGTGTGGCAGGATATTTCCTCTACTGGCTTCAGCAGACCAAAGACAAGAACTTCCTGCGTAAGTTCAACGCCTCCGCGGCTGAGATAAACCCTTGGTCGTGGGACGCTGCCATGAAACACGTGCTCGGGGACAAGCCGGAGAACGGCGTGGAAGCTCTGTGGGACGAATACCTGCACGCCATAGGCGACAAATGAATATCATGGGCTGAACGCCCGTCTATAGCAAAGCCCGAGGCGAACGCCCCGGGCTTTGCCGATTATAAGTGTCAGTGGATTTACAGCTTGTCGTACTCCTCGTCCGACACAGGCTCCAGCCATTCGTTGGGCTCAGAGCCAGGCTTGGTATTCTCCACCGCCACGTGTGTGGCTATGTGCTGGAACCAACTGTCCTTCTGCGCTCCGTGCCAGTGCTTCACTCCCTCCGGTATGTCTATGACGTCACCTGCGTTTAGTGCTATGGCAGGCTTGCCCCATTCCTGATACCATCCTCTGCCGGACACACAGATGAGTATCTGGCGTGCGCCGTGGTGTATGTGCCAGTTGTTGCGGCATCCAGGCTCGAAGGTTACGTTGGACATGGGCAGTACGGTCTTCTCTCCCTCCTTCAGATTCTTGGGCGACAAGGAAGCCAGATGACTGTCTCCGGTAAAGAACTTGGCGTAGGCTGTGTTTGGGTTACCCTTGGGCCACGCCCCAGCATTGGCGTCGGCTGCGTTGTCGCACTGCGAGAGTCCCTTCTCGCTCAGATACTTCATCAGTTCGTCCACCTGCTCTTGTGTGTTGCCCATGTTTACCGCGCCCCTTTGGTGAGCTGCCAGTTGCGGTGCCACGCCCTTGATGGAGGCCAGGGCAGCCACGGTGACGAGTTCGCGGTCGCTGGCTGATAGTTGGTCGGAGGCGAAGATGTCGCCGAAGAGGTGCGACTTCAGGTAGTAGTCGTCCTGCGGACAGAAGTCGTAGTTGAAGGCCTTGCCGCTCAGCTTGGTCTGGATCTCCGTACCCAGTTCCAGCGCAAGCATGGCGTCGTCCCAAGCCTTTGGCCGTTGCCATGCCTTGCCCTCGTCATCCTTCTTTCCTTCCGCCTTACGTGTCTCCAGCACCTTGCCCAGCACGCCCAACGCGTTCAGTGAACGCGGAAAGCCTGTGTAGGCGTAGAGTTGCGAGAACGCCTCCTTGATTTCATTGACTGTGACTCCGCCGTCAAGAGCTTCGCCGATGGCAGGCGACAAACGTACCATGTCGCCCTGCGCTTCCAGACTTGCCAGAGTGGCGAGGTGCAACTGACGGCCCGTCAACACCTTGGCTGCCGTAGCCTGATTTATTGTAGCCATAAATAATGTGAGTATAAATAAAACTTTTTTCATATCACTCGCGAAGTTATCCCATTTCACACATATATTATATACATATTGTACAGATTATTTTACCAATATTCCCTTTTTTGTTCTCCTCAAAGAACAAAACAAGAAAGAGAATATGAACAAGACAACTGCAAAAGCCAAATCACGCCAGTCCTTCCACGCCTACATGCACAGCCTCGTCAGTCTGCTGA
>CAVHNA010000195.1:0-3913 GCA_963637205.1 Bacteroidaceae bacterium | reverse complement strand
ACATGGCCGACGACGACGTGAAAGACCTCAGAGGCCGTATACGCAAAATGGTGCGAACACATGAAGGTAGACCCGAAAGAAAAGATGAAACAATGAGGCGACCATGAAGAAAGTGCACTTCCTTGGCCTCGCTGCAGTCGTGTTGGCGGCCGGACTCGCCGCCGCCAGCGCATACATGCTGCGTTTCTCCCTCTACAACGACGGCGACCGCAGTACGCCCAAGCTCCATGAATACGAGTCCGCACTGCGCGACACCTTCATAGTAATGCCAAGTGGAGAACGCCAACACGCCATATACATGCGCAACGACTCGGCGCACGGACGTACCGCCATAGTACTGCACGGCTACAAGGACAAGTGCTGGAGTTCCCCGTACCTCGGGCAGATGTACCGCGACAGTCTGGGATTCAACGTCCTTCTGCCCGACCTCCACGGACACGGGCTGAGCGACGGAGACGACATACAGATGGGATGGAAAGACCGCGCCGACGTAAGGCTTTGGGCGGAAGTGGCAGAAGAGATGTTCCGCGACAGCACGGAAGAGTCGCGGATGGTAATACACGGCGTGTCTATGGGAGCCGCCACCGTGATGTGTCTCTCCGGTGAGGACGACCTGCCGCCATACGTCAGTTGCTTCGTGGAAGACTGCGGCTACACCAGCGTCTGGGACGAGTTCCGCCTCCAGTTGAAAGAGATGTTCGGTCTGCCCTCCTTCCCTCTGATGCACGCCACAAGTCTGATGTGCCGATGGAAGTACGGATGGAGCTTCCAAGAGGCGTCCGCCCTTAAGCAAGTGGCAAGATGCAAGCTCCCCATGCTGTTCATACACGGCGACGCTGACACCTTCGTACCATACTCCATGCTACAGCCTCTCTACGAAGCCAAGCCACAGCCCAAGGCTGTATGGGTGGCAGCAGGGTCGGGACACGGCAGAGCATACCACGACCATCCCGAAGAATACACGAGAACGGTGAGGGATTTCACAGGGAAATACATGTCGCGGCGGTAACTTTGGGGTTATCTACCGCCACTTTTGCAAATCACTTGCCTCTAATCCTGCAAAATAGCCAAGGCAACAACAAGTGTGGCAAGAAACGGCACCTGTCGACAATGCTGTCTGTTTCACATACTACACGGATATTGTCCCACAGCCCCTTAGAACGATGTACATTGGACACGCCATTGGTGTCAAAATTTGCGACAGTTATGGGTATGTGCAGAAAGCGCTTGCCAGCGAGAATCAATTGTTTCGCCTGCTTGAAATCGGCAGAATAACGATGGGCAGTGTCAAACGGGGTATCACGCAAGCAGTCGGTGCGTGTGAACGCAGCCTGGTGACAGTAGAACATCTTGTGGCAGTTGCGCGGGGAGAGCGATAGCTTCGGCACTCCGTCCTTTATGATGTCGCCATACACCACATCCGCACCTTCACCCATTGCGGCAACGACTGTGCTGACAGTATCAGGGGCTACAAACGTATCGCCGGCATTCATGAATATACAATATTCCCCGTGCGCCATCCGCACGCCTTTGTTCATGGCATCATAGATACCACCATCAGGTTCACTGACCCATTGGCTTATTGCGCCCACATATTCCTTTAACGTTTTGAGAGTACCGTCGGAGGAACCGCCGTCAACAACGATATATTCCAAATGTTCGTAGTCCTGACCCGCGACACTCTTTATTGTCTGCGTCAACGCTTCGTTGGCGTTGAACGTCACCGTGACAACCGTCACAATAATGTTTTGACGAGCTGATTCCATACCGTCACTTTTGGGCTGTCAGAGCTGTTGCATGTCGTAAAGACGTTTGTAATAGCCGTCCTTCTCTATCAGCTCCTCGTGTGAGCCGCGTTCCACTATACGTCCCTCGTGGAGGACGCATATCTCATCAGCGTTCTTGATGGTGGAGAGCCTGTGCGCTATGGCTATGGTGGTGCGCGACCGCATCAGTCGCTCCAGAGCCTCCTGCACGAGACGCTCGCTCTCCGTATCCAATGCGCTGGTAGCCTCATCGAGGATGAGTATGGGAGGGTTCTTGAGTATGGCACGAGCTATGCTGACACGCTGACGCTGACCTCCGGAGAGCTTGCCGCCGCGGTCGCCTATCATAGTGTCGTATCCGTGTTCGCTGGCCATGATGAAGTCGTGGGCGTTGGCTATCTTGGCAGCCTCCATCACCTGCTCCATGGTGGCGTTTTCCACCCCGAAGGTGATGTTGTTGTAGAACGTGTCGTTGAAGAGTATCGCCTCCTGGTTGACGTTCCCTATGAGGGAACGGAGGTCGCGGACACGCACATCCTTGATATTCTTCCCGTCTATGAGCACCTCTCCGGACATCACCTCGTGGTAGCGCGGTATCAGGTCCACCAGTGTGCTCTTGCCCGACCCCGACTGCCCTACCAACGCCACAGTCTTGCCTTTACGCACCTTGAGGTTGATGTCGCTGAGCACCTCACGCCCTTCGGTATAGCTGAAGCATACGTCGCGCAGCTCCACAGAATCCGTGAAGTCATCGAGCGGCTTGGGGCTGTCGGACTCCTCTATGGGGTTCTTGGCATTGAGTATCCAGTCGATACGGTCCATGCTGGCCAGTCCGAGCGGTATCTGGTACGAAGCCTTGGAGAGCTCCTTGATGGGATTGATGACGCTGTAGAGTATCACCATGTAGAAGATGAACGTGGAGGCGTCTATCAGATTGGTGCCGTGGAGGATGAGCCATCCGCCAAAGAGCAGCACGATGACTATGATGATGGTACCGAGAAACTCGGACATGGGGTGCGCCGAACTCTGGCGGATAGCCATAGCGTTGACGCTCTTACGATAGATGCCGTTGACATCGTTGAAACGCCTGAGCATCTTGTCCTCGGCGATGAAAGCCTTGACGATACGCAGTCCGCCGAGTGTCTCGTCAAGCTGCGTGAGTATGTCGCCCCAGAGGTTCTGCACCCGCATGGACTGAGCCTTCAGCTTCCTGCTGACGACACCCATCACATATCCGGCCAGAGGTGCCACTATCACCACGAAGAGTGTGAGCTGCCAACTGACGAATATCATGGTGGAGAAGCATACCACTATGGCTATGGGGTGACGTATGAGCATGTCGGCGGAAGAGGTGATGCAGTTCTCCACCGTGCCTACATCGGAACTCATGCGCGCTATCACGTCGCCTTTCCTCTCCTGCGTGAAGAAGCCGAGGGGAAGGTGAAGCACCTTCTTATAAACCTCGATGCGTATGTCCCTCACCACTCCAGTGCGCAGCGGTATCATCACGGCTGACGAAGCGAAGTAACCGAAGGTCTTCAGTCCCGTCATGACTATCAGGGCAAGACCCATGATGGACAGTGTGAGAAACGCCCCATACTGCGCCACGAGGTCCTGCACATAGGCGTAGAAGTTGTTGGTCAGCGTCTCCTTGTCGAGATGCTGCCAGTCCCAAGGCTTGTACTCGTATGTCGTCTGGTCTATCTTGAAGAGTATGTTCAGTATAGGTATCAGCACCACGAAGGAGAACACGTTCAGCCACTGCGAAAGGAAGTTGATGACGACACTCCATACCAGATAACTCCTGTACGGACTGAGGTAGCGTCTCATCAAAAGCACAAACTGTCTTAACATTTGTGTGTATATAAGGGTGTAAATGTCATTTCGGCTGCAAAGGTAGTGAAAAATTTGGATTTGTAACGTCTTTTGAAATCTGACTTAACCAGAAAGTCACTCCAGAAAGGGAGGTTATGACAAGCTCGTCTTCCACTCCTCAATGGTTCCTGTCTCTGACGAGAAGCTACAACCTATCTTGTATAAGGTACGTGGGTCGGCGGTGTATGGCAGCGCATAACCTTTGTCTTCTATCTGTCGGAGAGCCTCATCGGCAGTGCCGTCGAGCTTGAACTCAAAGATGTAGACGTATT
>CAVHNA010000194.1:0-3951 GCA_963637205.1 Bacteroidaceae bacterium | reverse complement strand
GCTCTGGTTCATCCATCAACAATACGGCAGGACGTTCGTCCATCAGAAACACCGTCAACAACATATATAACAACTGTTTCTCTCCAGCCGACAACAGTTCCAAACCTATGCATTCGTCTGACTCATCTTGAAAAGTCAGTAGGTTACGCTCCTTGTCAATCTCAATGTGTTTGCCTGTCTGAATGAAATATCCGTTGACTTCCCAGAACAGTGTTTCGATTCTGTCTGCAATATGCGAAGCCTCCTTTGGGAAGTTCAAGGCTCGCATACGATAGTTGAAAAAGGAATTCTGTTTTTCATTCTGCAATACTACACGCATCAGGTTTTCATAGAGTAGGGAATTGCCTTTCTTCTTTGTATTGGCTGGAACATCTGCCGATTGGATATATATGACAGGGCATTCCAGTGGAGTGGCGACAATCCTATCCTGGCCATACTTCTTGAAGAACGTAGAACCCAATTTTTTGTTGTAGTAGTCATGTATTGCGTTAAGCAAGCTCGTTTTCCCTTTGCCGTTTATGCCTACAAGTATATTGACATCTTCGTTCAAGTCATGCCAACATACGTTGTATTTGTCCCACAACCAATGATACTCAAAATCCTTTATGTAGTTCATTCTCTTGTATGTTCTTGCTCTTATATTCTGCAAAGTTACTAAATACCCTTCACTCTTGCAAACGTTGCGGAATTTTTCATCATTCAGATGGACTTCAAGTACTGGCTTTTAGTAAGTGCCCGAAACGTGGAACAGTAAATGTTGAGTGTTTTGTGTGTTATGTTTTATGCGTTATGTTAAGTCCTTTGAGATAGATGAAAACATCAAAAACATCTTTGTTTTCATAAATGGAGTGGGTGATACCTTGTTCTAACAGGCAGTACCGACCAGCCATTCCAGAGTGTTCGTCCCATCCTTCTGCGAGAAGTTCATGCCTACCTTTACCACGGGTTTCCCTGTCATCTTGAATGCATCGGCATAGCGTTTGCCTTCAACCTGGGCGAGGGCTTCCTCCGCACTGCCGTTGAGCTTCAGCTCCATCACGTAGACGGTGGCCTGCGTCTCTAGCGTGATGTCTATCCTGCCATTCGCCGTGTGCTGCTCCACCCCTATGCGGTAGTTGGTTAGCAGGGCGAAGATGATGTAGAGTGTCTGTTGCCAGTGACCTTCGTAGTGCGTGTGGTCGCAATATGGCACGGTCTTCAGGAAGTCGGCTAGTAGCTGCAATGCGCCGTCAACGTCATGGTCTTCAAAGCAGACTGCGATGTCCGCTATGACCACCCTGCCATCGTCAATCCTTGTGGTCAGGTAACCGGGCAACAGACTGTCGTATAGCCCCACTTTTATTTCGTTGTTGGGGATGTCGAGTGTATAGACATTACGTTTGCTGTCATAGTTCTTGATGGTCAGGTAACCACTTTGGTACAGCAGTGGGATGATGGTTGTCATCGTCTCCGTAGCCGCATCGAACGAATAGGCCGTCGCCCTGACCCGTCCAAGCTGTGACGGTAGCACCTCAAACTTGCGCATCATGTTGATGAGGTATGTGGGTGTGCCGGAGCTGAACCAGTAAGCGTTCAGTTTGCTGTCGGCAAAGCAATTGAGCAGGCTGAAAGGATTGAACACGTCGGGCGAGGGCCACGTGAAGTGGTAACCGTCGTACTGGCTGGTCAGTTCCATGATGGTATCCTCACGGCTTAGTCCTAGTTTGGCGGCGAGTCCGTCAATGTCGTCGCTCATCTGAGTGAGCAGCTCTTCCTTTGTTATGCCACAGATGCCGGCATACGGCTCGTCCATGGAGATATTCTTTATGTTGTTCAGCTCACTGAAGATGCTGAGCTGTGAGAACTTGGTGATACCGGTGATGAAGATAAACTCCAGATAAGGGTCAAGCTTCTTGAGCGGACTGTAGAAGTTGCGCATCATGTTGCGAAGCACTGGCAGCTGTGTCTCCTCGTGTACTACGTCGAGCAGAGGCGCATCATACTCGTCGATGATGACGACGGCCTTTTGCCCTGTCTGCTCGTAGGCGCGCGTTACCAGTCCCATCAGTCGTGTGTTTGGAGTGCCTTCCCCTTCCCCCTTTCCATACGTCTTTTCGTATGGTCTGAGCATGAAGTCCAAGTACCCTTCCAGTTGCTCCTGTTCCATGTGCTTGGCGCCGCTCATGTCGAAATGGAACACTGGATGCCTTACCCATTCCTTCTCATAGTCTGCGATGGCCAGTCCCTTGAAAAGGTCTTTCTTCCCGGCGAAATAGGCATGGAGCGTGGAGGCGAACAGCGACTTGCCGAACCGCCTTGGGCGGCTCAGAAACACATACTTCATCTGTTTCCTGCGGAAGTCCACGATATACGGGGTCTTGTCCACATACAGATAGTTGCCTTCGCGGATATTCTCGAAGGTCTGTATGCCCACCGGGTATGCTTTGACGGGTTCTGCCATATCGCTCAACGTTTCATAATCTTCTGCAAAGGTACGATTAATGTTACGTTTTACCCCTAAGCTTTCCAGATTTTTTACTGTTTTCTTTCTTGTAATCCTCATCTAGTATCACAATATTCAGTAAAGAACCATTAGCTTGTAGTGCGTGATGGAATTGAACCATAAGCGTTAGCTCCACCTGTGCACGCACTAAACCATTTACTTAGATGTGATATACTCCATCCAACGGACATATATTGAAGCAGTCCATTATGACTTTGCCTTTCAGCTTGTCCCAGTTTTGCTTGATGTGGTCGTGCTTAACCATGATGACAACCATGTCTATATCCTTCAGAAACTCGTCGAAGTCGGAGAATTGATTCTCGGCTATCTTGTGGTTTTCCAAGAATGGATCATAACATTTGAGGGGACGAGCGAGATGGCGTTCCTGCGCCTCAAGAAGCTGGAGCGTTGGAGACTCGCGGAAATCGTCTACGTTCTCTTTGTATGTCAAACCGTAAAGGCCTACACGGCGGTTGTCGGTGATGTTGTTCTCCTTCATGATCTCGTAAATGCGATTAAGAACGAACGTCGGCTGGCTGTCGTTGGTCTTCATGGATTCGTCTATAACCTTGGCGAGCTGAGGGTAGTCTCCTACGAGGAACCATGGATCTACGCTGATGCAGTGTCCGCCCACGCCAGGACCTGGCTGAAGAATGTTGACTCTCGGGTGCATGTTACAGATGCGAATAATCTCGTACACATCCATGTTGTCATGACGGCAGATACGTGAAAGCTCGTTGGCAAAGGCGATGTTCACCGCACGGAAAGTGTTCTCAACCACTTTCGTCATCTCCGCTGAGCGGATGTCGGTGACGACGATTTCTCCTTGACAGACGCTGGCGTAGTATTTCTTTACCTTTTCGCCAATCTCCTTACTGTCGGCACCGATAGTGCGGTTGTTATGAAGAAGCTCGTAGACCATGTTCCCGGGGATGATACGCTCCGGAGCGTGTGCGAGATTGATGTCTTCGCCAATGGTGAAACCGTTTGCCTCAATGACCGGACGCACATATTTGTCAATGGTGCCGGGACTGACTGTGGATTCAATGACGACAGTCGCACCCTTAGGACAAACTTTCATCACTTCCTTCACGGCTGCCACAACGTAGCAAGCGTCTACTTTCTTTGAGAACTTGTCATAAGGCGTGGGTACTGACACGATATACATGTCAGTTCTCTGATACTCTGTGGTGAACTTGATACCTGCCTTCAGCGCACTTTGGAAGAGCTCGTCAAGTCCGTCTTCCTTGAAAGTGGTGTGTCCGGCGTTCAGGGTGCTCACAAGTTATTTGTTGTAGTCGGTACCAATCACCTCTACGCCATGTGCGGCCATCATAAGGGCTGTCTGAAGTCCGATATAGCCTAAGCCAATTACATTAATCATGATTACGTGTTATTTGTCGGTAATTAATTCGTTTCATATCTGTCTGCCTTTTCTCCGTTGAGGATGCGTGCAATGCGTCCGCAGG
>CAVHNA010000193.1:0-4086 GCA_963637205.1 Bacteroidaceae bacterium | reverse complement strand
ATTTGGAAAATGACTTGTGTTCGCAAACATTAGTCCCATGCCATTTGGAAAGTAATCAGTGTTCGCAAACATCAGTCCCATGCCGTTTGGAAAGTGACCGTCGTACGCAAACATTGATAAGAAAACAGCTTTCGGCATTGCGGTGTCTGTAGGAGGAGCGTTTGCGTCAAACGCGACCCAAGAGAAATTGTAGGAGGAGCGCATCGCCGAGGCGCGACACCCGCCAATGTTTGCGTGCGAACGGTTGTCGGCAATTTTCCTCTCAGGTCGCGTTTCTTGCTCTGGCAAGCGTCTCCTTCGTCGCCGAGCGGACGCAAACGCTCCTACTACATTTCCGCTTGGGGCGTATTCGCGAACATTGACAGGAAAACATTTTCCGGCATTGCCGTGAATACGCCCCGAAGGGGCAACTGCACTCAGCCCAGGGCAGAGTCCTGGAGCGGAAGCGGAAGGACGGCACCCTGTGGATATAATCCATGCGTATCAAGTGCGCCCTGTAAGGGCAACTGCATACCCCATTGCGTTGTTATTCAGCTGCCCTTACAGGGCGCGTGCCGTATGTCGTCCGGGTGACAGCATGTCTTGCTGCTGGTTTCGCTGTATGTGATGACGCTGGGCGTGGCATTCTGCTACGTGTTCTTCGGCTCGTGGCAGTGGTACATAGTGGGTGCCGGCACACTCTTCGCCATGGTCTACGTGGGCGTGGTGGTGAAGACGGTGGGCAGGCACCTCGGGTGGTTCGACCGCATACTGGCCTACCGCCCCGGCTTCCGTCGTTACGTCTACGGCCTGGCGCGCTACCTCTTCAAGAGGTGACACACGCAGACAACAATATGTGCGCCACTGAAAAAGAAATTCCGCCTTGCAATAATGCTGCAAGGCGGAATCCTTCTTTATTAACTAATTAACCCAAAACTAGAGGTTCAACCTCTCTTCTCAAGATACGGCAACTTGTACGGACGGCGGTACTCGTAGTAGTATAGGCGGTGAGCCGCAGCCTCCGCGTCGCCCTCGAAGCTTAGCGTGGCGGGATTCCAGTGAACCGGTCTGCCCAGCTCGCGCGCAATGTTGGTGAGGCAGCAGAGCGTGTTGGTGCTGGTGCCGTACTCCACGGGAGCGATAGGGTCCTTGTGGTCGCGTATGGCGTCGAGGAAGTTTTGCATGTGCGGCGAGCTAACCTCGTACTGTCCCTTGCCGATGGTCTCCTGCTGCTTCTTCAGCAGGTTGCTGTCGGAGCACTCGATGTATCCGCGCGCCACCTTGAGCCATCCCTTGTCGCCGATGAACTTGATGCCCTGCGCACCGGCGTTGTCGGTGTATGGACGCTCCTGCATGATGATGCCGTTGGCGTACTTCATGGTGTCCCACTCAGCGCCGTTGTATCCCTTGGGTATGTACTCCACGGGGCCGAGGCCGTCCATGCCGAGGGCAGCCTGCGCTATGTCATACATGTGCGCACCCCAGTCGGCGGGATATCCGTTGCCAGTCTCGCAGTACCAGCGCCATGCGCCCCAGAGCTGCTCGTTCTGCTCAGGGTCGAGCGACACGGGAGGACAGAGGTCGGGATGGTAGTGTATCTTCGGGTTGTTGAGCGGGCCCAGCCAGAGGTTCCAGTTGAGGTTGTCAGGCACGGGCATCTCGGGCAGGTTGAAAGGCCTTGGAGGATCGCCCACGCGGCAGTAAACCTCCTTGATGTCACCCAAAGCGCCGGCACGTACCATGGCGATGGCTTGCTGGAACTCGGAGCTGCTGCGCTGCTGCGAACCCATCTGCAGGATGCGGTTGTTGTAGCGCACGGCGGTCTTCACGGCCAGACCCTCAGTGATGGTGTAAGCCTGCGGCTTCTGCAGGTACACGTCCTTGCCGGCCTGCAGCGCGTGTATGGCCACCAGTGCGTGCCAGTGGTCGGGCGTGGCTATGGCCACGGCGTCAATGTCCTTGCGCTTGAGCAGACGCTCGTATTTCTCGTACACGTCGCAGCCCTCCTTCATGCCCTTCTCTTTCTGCCATGCCGTGACGTAGCGGCGGAAACGCTCGCGCTTGATGCTGTCTACGTCGCAGCAAGCGGCTACCTCCACTCCGGGGCACGAGGCGAACGAGCGGAAGTCGCTGCATCCCTGTTGTCCCACTCCTATGAATCCCAATACTATCCTGTCACTGGGAGCCACGCGCACCCCGTTGATGGTGAAACTGGGAAGAATCATGAATCCGGCGATGCCGGTGGCTGCCGTCGTCAGGAACTCGCGTCTGCTGACTCCAGGCTGCTCTTTCTTATCTTTCTTTTCCATAACTTAGTTAGTTAATATGTATTGAATTTACGGTTCTCCGATGACAAAGTTACTGCTTTTCCGCTACACTGTATGTGCGGCGTTCACTTTTCTCGCTTTTTCCTTTCGTTTTGCCCATTCATTGTACACTATGCACGCCGTCAGCACGCACACGGCGACGGTGTTGACCGCCAGACGCAGCCACAGAGGCAGCGACTCGGGCACGTGCATGACTATGGCCGTGAGCAAAGCCGTGAGCAGGGCGTAACCGGCCATGCCGCACAAAGGATAGGCTATGGGGTACTTCCTCTGCCCCACGAAATAGCTCAGCAGCATGGCGGTGCCGTAACCGGCCACGCCGCCCCATGCGCAAGCCATGTAGCTGTAGCGCGGTATGAAGACGACGTTAACGGCTATCAACACGAAGCAGCCGGCGAACGAGAACCACGCCCCGTAGATGGTCTTGTCTATGAGCTTGTACCAGAACGAGAGGTTGAAATATATGCCCATCATTATCTCCGCCGCCATCACTATGGGCACCACGCGCAGGCCTTCCCAGTAGTCGCTGCCCACCATGTAGCGGAGCACAGGCAAGTACGCCATGACGCACAGGTAAGCCAGAAGCGTGAACACGAAGAAGTACTTCATGCCAAGGGCGTACGTAGCCTTGCTGTCCTTGTCGCGACTCTGCGAGAAGACGAACGGCTCGTAGGCGTAGCGGAACGCCTGCGTTATCATGGCCATAATCATGGCCACCTTGACGCACGCTCCGTACACGGCTAGCTGGCGTATACCTTCCTCGCTGTCGGGGTAGACCTTCGGGAATATCATCTTGTCGGCGGTCTGGTTGAGAATGCCGGCTATGCCCAGCATCAGTATGGGCCAGCTGTAAGAGAACATACGCCGGAACAGGGCGAAGTCGGGACGGCCGCACGCCTCGCGGAAGTCGGGAATGAAGAAGAAGGTGATGAGCGAGGTGCATACAAGGTTGAGGGCGAACACGCCGAACACGTCCTTGTGCCCCAGCAGCAGGAAGTAGACGAGGTTCAAGCCGATGTTCATCACTATGAAGAGGCATTTCAGGAACGCGAACTTCACCGCGCGCTTCTTGAACCTGAGGAAGCTGAAGGGTATGGCCTGTATGGCGTCGAGCGTAACCACGGCGGACATCATCAGCACGTACTCGGGATGGTCGGCATATCCCATCCACCCGCTTATCTGCGGCAGGAAGACACTGACCGCACCCAGGAACACCGCGCTGAGAGTGGCCACGGTACACAGAGCGGTGGAGAACACGGTGCGAGGGTTCTCGCCCTCTTTGTTGGCGAAGCGGAAGAAGGTGGTCTCCATGCCGAAAGTGAGTATCACCAGTATGAGCGCCGTGTAGGCGTAGAGGTTGGTGACGATGCCGTAGCCGCCGCTGGCCGCCGACATCACGTATGTGTACAGAAGGACGAGCAGATAGTTGAGAAACCTCGCCACAATGCTGGAGAGCCCGTATATGGCCGTCTCCTTCACCAAAGATTTCAAGTTTGCCATCAGAGTGTCAGTCAATCAAGAATAAAACAGATAAGCCACGGCTATGGCGGCTATGGAGCCGCAGATGTCGGTGAGTACTCCAGCGGGCACGGCGTGGCGTGTCTTCCTTATGCTCACACTGCCGAAGTAGACGGCGAGAATATAAAGAGTGGTGTCGGTGGAGCCCTGGAAGATGCAGCTAAGTCGGCCCACGAAACTGTCGGCGCCGTATGCGCTCATGGCGTCTACCATCATGCCGCGCGATCCACTGCCCGACAAGGGTTTCATCAATGCCGTGGGT
>CAVHNA010000192.1:0-4103 GCA_963637205.1 Bacteroidaceae bacterium | reverse complement strand
AGCTATTACTCCTTCATGAACCGTCAGCTCACCGAGCTTCTGACCAACTACGGTCCCATAGGCGCCATCTGGTTCGACGGCATGTGGGACCATACCGAAGAAAACTTCGACTGGCAGCTCGACGAGCAGTACGCCCTCATCAAAAAGCTGCAGCCGCGATGTCTCATCGGCAACAACCACCACGGCTCGCCCATAGGCACGGAAGACATACAGCTCTTTGAACAAGATCTGCCTGGAGAGAACACCGCCGGTTTCTCCGACGGTCAGAAAGTCAGCAGCCAAGTGGCACTGGAGACGTGCATGACCATGAACAACACTTGGGGATACAGCATTACCGACAACAACTACAAGAGCGGCGACGAAGTGATACGACAACTGGTGCAGGCCGCTGGACGTAACGCCAACTTCCTGCTCAACGTGGGTCCACGGCCCGACGGACAACTGCCCGACCAAGCTGTCAAGGTGCTGGCGCACGTGGGCAAGTTCATGGGCACACACAGCCGCAGCATATACAACACCCGGGGCGGACTGGTGCCGCCGCAGGACTGGGGTGTCACCACGCAAGACGGCAAGACGCTCTACATACATATACTAAACAAGGAAAAGGACGGGCAGACGATCAATGAGGGACTGCACCGCATCAACGGCGGACCACTCTCCTTCTACGTGCCAATGAAGGGACACACCCTCAGCGACGTCTGTACACTCAACGGAGGCCAACGCCTCAGCGTACAGGCTGAAAAAGGCGGATACCGCGTCTTCCTGCCCAAGCGCCCCGACACCGTTGATTTGGTACTGAAAGCCAAGGTGGACTGAAAAGGGCAGCGGCGGAAATGCGGCAAGGTCGCATCTTTTTACGGCAATACGTCACGATTTTGATTATATTTGCTACCTTTGCAACTGAAACAACGTAATATCGAAGAATCAACTATGACATACTCTGTAGCCAACCCTATCTATGACTCCGTGTTCAAGTTCCTGATGGAGGACGAACGCATAGCCAAAACCGTGCTCTCCGCATTGCTGAAAAAGGAGGTGGTGAGCGTGGAGATGCGACGGCACGAACACCCCAACGTGACACGCGACAAAATTTCCATGTTCCGTATCGACTTCGCCGCGAAGGTCAGGGAAGACAACGGTTCCGTGCAGTTGACGCTGATAGAGTTGCAAAAGACATGGCTTGACACCGAGACTCTCCGTTTTCGCCGTTATCTGGCGCTGCAGTACAATGCCGAGGAGAACATGCAGAAGGAGGGGCGCAACAAGGGATACGCCATACCAATGGTGGCGGTCTACCTTCTGGGGCACCGCGTCGGCAAGATTGACGAAGCCGTGGTATACGTGGGACACAAGGCCGTGGACTACAATGGGCGCGAAGTGAAGCACTGCGACAACGACCCGTTCATCAACAGTCTGACGCACGACAGCATCATCGTGCAGATACCCCTGTTGCATGGCAAAATCAACAACCGGCTAGACAAAGTGCTCAGCGTGTTTGACCAGACAAGGCGCGATGCAGACAACCAGCAGATAGTCCGCCTTGAAGCCGTCAACTATGAAGACGACTCCGAGATGATGTATCTCCTGCACCGTCTCAGTCTGGCGACCATGAGCGCAGAGGTTCGCCAGGAGATGAACGACGAGGATGAATATTACTCCGTGATAGAGGCCCGCGACACACAGGTGATGAGACTGAACGAAATACTGTCAAAGAAAACGGCGCAGCTCAACGAGCAGACGGCACGGATTAACGAGCAGACGGCACAGATTAACGAGCAGACGGCACAGATTAACGAGCAGACGACACAGATTAAGGCCATGGCGCAGGCCATGGTGCAAAACGGTGTCAGCGTTGAGGTAATAGCACAAACAATTCACAAGACCGCCGAAGAAGTCAGAAGCCTATTGGAGGCGTAGCCGCACCGTTTTTTCACCTATTAGCATGGCCGTCGTAATTTGTGACACTGCAAAAATACACAAGTACACCCTACAACAAGTCTTCCTTGAATAGAATCTACTTGAGCTTGACAGAAACGTCTTCTTTCTAATAGATTTCAAGCACCTCTACAAGGGTTATGCAAGTAACTGGTATATATCCGCTGGCAGGGTGGGTTGAAAAGGCACTTGTAGTGTAAAAAGTCAATTGGCCATTTTGGACATAAACTGCACACGTACCAACCGGATTTCCTCGTCTGTGTAGTATCTGCCGAGAGCCTTGATAGCTTCGCTTATGCTGCCCGTCTCGGACTCCTCCTTGAAGTACTCCCAGATGTCGTCCACATGCTCATCGTCCAAGGCGCTACTTATATAATAGTCAATATCCAGCTTGGTGCCACTGTCCACTATGGCTTCTATCTCGTCCAGCAGTTCGTCCATGTCCATGCCCTTTGATCTGGCTATGTCGTCAAGCGAAACCTTACGATCTATGCTTTGTATGATGTCCACCTTATTCTTGCTTCTGTTCACCACAGTCCGCACGCGCAAGTCCTCCAGCCTGTCTATTTCATTCTCCTCGCAGTGACGGTAAATCAGTTCGCAGAACTCTTTACCGTAGCGGTGCGCCTTGCCAGCCCCCACGCCGCGCACGTTCTGCAGCTCCTCTATGGTGACAGGGTACATGGTGGCCATGTCCTCGAGTGAAGGGTCTTGGAATATCACGTAAGGAGGAACGTCCAGCTTCTTCGCTATCTGTTTGCGCAGGCTCTTGAGCATACTCAACAATTCCTCGTCCAGCACGCTGGTGACCTCTGTGGTGGAGTCGTCAAACTCGTCGTCTTTCGCCACCATGAACGAGCAGGGAGACTTGAGGAACGACCGACCATCCGCCGTCACCTTCAGCAGTCCGTAGTTCTCCACCTCTTTTTCTATATATCCCGACACAATGGCCTGTCGTATCACGGCGTTCCAAAAACTAATCTCGTGGCCTTCGCCACAGCCGAAGCACTCCAGGTTCTGGTGCCTGTGCGCCGTCATCTCATCCGTTTCCTTGCCGGTGAGCACATCCAGAATGTGTTTCTCTTTGAAATCTTGCTTCGTGGCGAGTATCACCTCCAGAACCTGCTTCAGTTCCGCCGAGGCTTCCACCCTTACCTTCGGGTTCTTGCAGTTGTCGCAGTTGCCGCAATTGTCAGGCTTGTACTCCTCGCCGAAATAATGCAGGAGGAATTTCCTTCGGCACATGGAAGTCTCAGCAAAGGAGGAAGTCTCCTGCAGCAGTTGTTTGCCGATGTCCTGTTCTGCCACAGGTTTCCCTTCCATGAACTTCTCCATCTTGCGCAGGTCTCTGGGCGAATAGAATGTGAGGCAATATCCCTCGCCCCCGTCCCTCCCGGCGCGTCCAGTCTCCTGATAGTACCCTTCCAGGCTCTTGGGTATGTCGTAGTGTATGACGAAACGCACGTCGGGCTTGTCTATTCCCATTCCGAAGGCTATGGTGGCCACTATCACGTCTATCCTTTCCATCAAAAAGTCGTCTTGCGTCTTGCTTCGGACTTGCGACTCCATGCCGGCGTGGTACGGCCTGGCGTTGATATTGTTGGCTCGTAGCACTTCGGCGAGTTCTTCCACCTTTCTCCTGCTTAGGCAGTATATGATGCCGCTCTGGTTTTTGCGCTGGAGGAGGAAGCGTATGATGTCCTTGTCCACGTCCTTGGTCTTGTGGCGTACCTCGTAGTAAAGGTTCGGGCGGTTGAACGAGCTCTTGAACTCGTCGGCGTCAGGCATCCCCAGATTTTTCTTGATGTCTCCTCTCACCTTGTCCGTGGCGGTGGCAGTGAGCGCAATGATAGGAGCGTTGCCTATCTGGTTTACTATGGGACGTATGCGTCTGTATTCCGGGCGGAAGTCGTGTCCCCATTCCGAGATGCAGTGCGCCTCGTCCACGGCGTAGAAAGAAATCTTCACGTTGCTCAGGAACTCCACGTTCTCCTCTTTGGTAAGCGACTCGGGAGCCACGTAGAGCAGCTTGGTTCTGCCGGAGCGGATACCTTTCTTTACTAGGTCTACCTGTGTCTTGGTGAGCGAGGAGTTGAGGAAGTGCGCTATGCCGTCGTCTTCGCTTACCTGTCTGATAGCGTCCACCTGGTTTTTCATCAGTGCTATGA
>CAVHNA010000191.1:0-4211 GCA_963637205.1 Bacteroidaceae bacterium | reverse complement strand
GTTAGTACTACTGACTTTGCCATGTCAGTACTACTGCCCTGAAAAGTCACTTTAGCCAGAATCTCATAATAACGGCCGTTAACTAAAATATCTTGGAAATATCAAAATAATTGGTGTGCTTCAGCTCTATATTCCAGCTTCTCGCTTATACCAAGCCTTCGGCCATATGCAGACGTGACTTTGTATACTGCTGTATTGCATGCCGTCCGTCATGGACTTCCCGTTTAGGAACATGCCGCTGCAGTGCCCTGTGTTGCGCAACCTGTCGGATTCGCTAGTCTTCCCGAAGGAGTCAGAATCTATGGAACCGTAAACACTGCGGTTGCATGCGTAGACGTCGCGGAATTCAGAAGGTGGAGTCTCTTCATCTTGACCGCCGCCTACTATGCCACCCGCATATTGTGCGGCTACGCTTCCTGCACAGAGGCACTGCTCCATGACGAGTTTCGCCTTTATCTTTCCTATCAACCCACCCGCATAGCTGCTTACGCTGGTGACATCGACGCAGGAGAAACAGTTGCGGATGACGGTACTGCCTCCTATGTTGCCCCCGATACCTCCTGCATAGCTTTTGGAGGAGACGCGTCCTGTGAAGTAGCAGTTCTCGATGCGTGTGACACTCTTGTAAGTCTTGTGCCCTAGATAGCCTCCAAGCACACCGGCGCCGTTGCCTGTGCTTGAAATGTTTACATCCTCAAAGCCTACATTCTTGCAGACTCCGCAGAAGACTCCGAAGAAGCTGCTGTACGAACTTGATATGCTTGGGGTGAGATTGCGTATCACATGTTTCTTTCCGTCAAGGTAAATCCAGTTGGCATAGTTGTCCGCTGCTGTGTTGAGCGGTTGCCAGTCTATGCCGCTCAGGTCTATGTCGTTGTCAAGGACGAAATAGGTCATCTTATTGGGTGTCAGCAGTTCTTTCATTTTGCACATTTGCGCAGCCGTGGAAAGTATGTAGGGGTGCGCAGCTGTACCATATCCTCTAATGGCGTTTCCAGCGGTGTCGACATCACAGATGTTCATCTTTTCGTCTTTGGTGTTAAAGTCCATCTCGTACGTGCCGGGTGTCAGAGGCTTGTTTACTACCAATGTCATCTTGTACCCATTGTCTATGGAGTTGATATCTTGGACGGCAATGGAATGTTCCTGCTGTGCGGCGAGTCTCTCTTGCATGTTACGTACAATCTCTTTGGCTGTCCTGTGACGGCATTCCATCTTCTTTGTAGTCCTGTTGATGGTCGCGACATCCCCGGCAGTCATCTTTATGCTTGACTTGTTCGTCAAGCTGGTGAGCTGCACTTTGCCCTTGTCTAATGTCAGAGAACCGAACTTCTCTTCATCGCGCGAACGGAGATTGAATTCTGTCCCCAACACAGTGACCTTGGCGTGGGAGGTGGTGATGTTGAATGGGTGTGCTTCGTCGCTCTCTACTTTAAAATAGGCCTCTCCATGGAACGTGATGTTGCGGTTGCCGCGGATGAAGCTCACGGAAGAATACGAGAGCTCGCTGTTCTGTTGGAGGTTGACGGTTGTGCCGTCCGGCAGTTGGAATGTAGTGCTCTGCCCCTCAATGGTTGAAACGATGGTCTGTCCGTCCAGATAGTTGCCGACTTGCAGATAGGCCAACACGGCCGATGTGATGACAATCGGCATAAAGATAGCGGCGGCCCATCTATAAATCTCCTTTTTGTATTCCTTGGCTTTCTTCTCCCATTTGAATTTGGGAGTATCGCTTTTGTGCAGTGTGCGATGTTGGAATTTGCGGAAAGCCTCCTCCGGGTCGTATTTGCATGCGACCTGATCTGCTCCTATCCACACTTCCCTAAATCTCTCAAGGATGGCCTTGTTCTTTTCCGACTCTTCCACCCATTCGCAGAGACGTACCCTATCGTCGGGGGAAATCTCCCCCGTCAGATAGTCCGTTATCAGATCATAAACGTGTTCTTCCATATCGATTCTGCGTTATCTATAATTGAGACAAAATAAAAAGAGCTCTGTAATAATGAGGATGTGTAAACAATGGCGAAGATGTCGAGATATTTGCCGAAATGGCTTTCCAACATTTTCAGCGCATTCTTTATGCGACATTTTATCGTGTTTGCGCTTACTCCTTCCTGGGACGCTATTTGCCGGTACGTCATGCCTTGGAACTTGCTTTTTATGAAGGCGTTTTTCGTTGACGTCGGCATTTTGTCGACGTAGTCGGTGATGAGCTTGCTAAGCTCGTTGTCGAGGAGTTTACCTTGTGGTGTGGTGTAGTCGGCACCCGAGAAGATATCGCCCAGTTCGTCATTCTTGAGGGCACTGAAGTTTCGTTCGGTACGTTTGGCCTTGGTGCCGAGGGAGTTTATGCAGGCGTTGCGTGTGCTTGTCAGGAGGTAAGAGCGTAGGTTGCTCCGTATAGCGATGGTGGAGCGTATTTCATATATGTGGCTGATGACGTCTGAGACAATGGCCTGTGCCTGGTACTCATCGCCTAGGATGGCATTGGCGTAGATGCACATCTGCTCGTAGTAGTTGCTGAAGATGTAGCGGTACGCAGACTCGTCCCCGGAGATTAGCCCTTGTATAACGGAATTTTCTTCAGCTTGTTTCACACACTAATTATAAAAATCTTCGCAAAATTAGTCTTTTTATTTGTAATTCGCAAAAAAACAAATAATTTTGCGAACTCAGACTTATACAAAACGTGAATAGACAACTTAAAGTCCCTAAAATATGATTTATTGTTTTTCCGGTACGGGAAACAGCCTTTTGGTAGCCAACAGGTTGGCTGAGTTGACAGAAGACACCGTGTGCGACATGGTAACTTCTGAGTTCCGCGCATACGACGTGATAGGACTTGTCTTCCCGGTATATGGATGGGGGCTGCCTAGAGTGGTGAAGGATTTTGTTGAGTCCATCCCCAAAGGCGTGGTGCCCTCTTACTTCTATGCGGTAATTACATGTGGGGATGACATTGGGTATGTCGACCATCTGTTGGACGGACTGTTGGAAAAGAAGTGGGGCAGAGGGATTGATGCGGCATTTTCCGTGCAGATGCCCAACACGTATGTCTGCTTACCTGGATTTGATGTCGACTCAGAAGATCTGGCGGAACGCAAGGTCGCGGACACCATTGGCAGACTGCCCTATTTGGCAAGATGTGTTGTGGACAAATCAAAGGTCAGGAATGTGGTGAGGGGTGACATGGCCTGGATAAAGACATATATAATAAGGTATATATTCAACGTCACTCTCGTTACCGACCGTTATTTCCACGTAGCTAAAGACAAATGTGTGGGGTGTGGAAGGTGCAAGAATAGTTGTCCATTGGGAAATGTCAGAGTCTCAGAGGGCTTTCCTGCTTGGGGAGGACATTGTACCGGATGCCTCGCTTGTTACCATACTTGCCCACGCCATGCCATAGACTTCGGGCGCATGACATACGGAAAGGGACAGCGTTATTCAAAATAGAACGTCAGCACAATCATCTTTGAGCTGCCACCGTCCAGCGTCTTGGTGAATTTGCGCAGTCTTTCGTCAATGAGGTCTTTGCGGTCTTTTTTAAGGATGTCGGCAAGTCCGAAGCAGAACTTAAGTTCCGGGTTGAGTTTGAAGAAGGGAAGGTATATGTCGCAACCCATACCGACTTCAAGATACACATCCATTGGTTTAAGCATCAGTATACCATGCTTGCGTGTCGTAAGGTCTATGGTGGGTGCGGCTCCGGTTATCAGATATGGACGAAAATTGTTGTACCTTGGTGCGGCGAACTTGATGTCTACAGGGAGCGATATGTATGTGCTCTTGATGTTTTGGGTGGTGTCTCTGGCGGTAGTCTGTTCGTGGAAGGTCACATGCTTCTGTCCGAAATGTATGGTAGGACATACACGCAGGGAGAAATATGTGTTCAGTCGCATCTCCCCCAAAACGCCTACGGTAAATCCCGGGTTATAGTTGTTGATGTCCGCATACCATTGCTCGCCGGTCTCGGGGTCTGTGCATCCATTGTTGGTCAGCTCAAGGTCTTGGATATGAAAACCGAACAGAAAGCCATAGTGGAATTTGCGCATATCCAGATACGGTCTGTTCATCACCTTGCGTTCTTGCGAGAAAACTATAGAACAACACAACAAGGCGAAAACTGCGGACAGCAAGCTTCTTTTCCCAATTTCCATCAGATTTATAACGCACATTGTCTCCGCTTTATTGCACAAATGATGGTTTTT
>CAVHNA010000190.1:0-4234 GCA_963637205.1 Bacteroidaceae bacterium | reverse complement strand
AGACGGCTCTGCTCTGCCAACGCCTGAAGTATGGTCTGGCGAATCCACCATACGGCATAAGATATGAACTTGAACCCTCTAGTCTCATCGAACTTCTCGGCAGCCTTGATAAGACCCACGTTACCCTCGTTGATGAGGTCGGCCAAAGGAAGCCCCTGATGCTGGTACTGCTTGGCCACACTGACCACAAAACGCAGGTTAGCTCTCACCAACTTGTCCAAGGCGCGGCGGTCGCCCTTGCGAATCCGCTGCGACAGCTCCACTTCTTCCTCCACCGTCAGCAAATCCTCATGGCTTATCTCCTGAAGATACTTGTCAAGCGATTCGCTGTCACGGTTTGTAATTCCATTCGTGATTTTAAGTTGTCTCATGTTAATACCCAATAATTACGATAAACAAGGATTCAAATATGGTACACCATTTAGAAACGTGTCACACGTATTAATTATTGTAAGTATGTCACTTTTTTTGAAATAATTGATAAATATTTTTCCTTCTTGCCTCCAATAAGCATTTTATTCCTATCTTTGTCGCGATAAACAAAAGGGAAATATTATGAGTATCGGAATTATCATTCTGGTGGTAGTGGCCACATTGGTGATATGGGCCATAGCCATCTACAACAGTCTAGTGTCGCTCCGCAACAACCGCGAGAACGCCTTCGCTAACATTGACGTGCAGCTGAAACTGCGCCACGACCTGATTCCACAACTGGTGTCTGTAGTAAAAGGATACGCTGGGCATGAGAAGAACTTGCTGGAAAGTGTGACAGCAGCGCGTGCCGCAGCCATGAACGCTACGACCATCAATGACAAGATAGAAGCGGAAAACGCCTTGTCCACGGCTTTGGCTGGACTGAAGGTGAGCGTGGAGGCATATCCCGACCTGAGGGCTAACCAGAACTTCCTTCAGCTGCAAGGCGAAATTTCCGACGTGGAGAACAAGCTGGCTGCGTCACGTCGTTATTTCAACAGCACCACCCGCGAGCTGAACACTTCTGTACAGTCGTTCCCGGCTGTGTTGTTGGCTGGCATGTTCGGGTTCCACAAGGAGCCGATGTTCGAAGTTCCAGCTACAGAACGCACCCAGTACGACAAAGCTCCAGAGATAAAATTCTGACGTTCGGTCTCCGTCAACCCTAAACGTGTGGGCATGAAATACGTAGGCATACGTAAGCAACAGGTTCGCAACAACGCAAAGAGCCTGTTGCTTCTTCTTTTATATCCAGTCATCATCTTTGCACTACTCTACGCTTGCATCTGCGCTTTCGTGTACATCATGTCGAGCGACTCCGCACAGGCCGGCTTATGGGATACCACAAACCATATAGCCGTCGGCATACTGCCGTACGCCGCAGGATTTCTAACCCTATGGTTTACCGTGGCGTTCTTCGCCAACACATACTTCATACGCAAGGCTACGGGTGCCAGACCTCTGGAGAGAAGGGAGAATCCACGAGTGTACAACATAGTAGAAAACCTGACCATCGCCTGCGGAATGACGATGCCGAAGGTGAACATCGTGGACACCCCTGAACTGAACGCTTACGCTTCAGGCATAAACGATAAGACCTACACCGTGACACTGACGAAAGGTATAATAGATGCCCTCGACGACGACGAACTGGCAGGAGTGGTAGGACACGAACTGACGCACATCCGCAATCGCGACACAAGGCTGCTGATAATAGGCATAGTGATAGTGGGTGGTCTGAGCACCCTCATGCTCGCTTTCCGAGAAGGGCTGCGCCTCCGATACTGGCGTCCTGTCTCCTCAAGGAAAGACAAGGGCGGAAACAACGCTTCCATCATGTTCATGTTGCTGGTAATGTTTGTCCTTTCGGCTATAGCTTACTTCTTCGCCATCCTCACCCGTCTTGCCATAAGCCGCAAGCGCGAGTTCATGGCGGACGCAGGAGGTGCGGAACTTTGCGGGAATCCGTTGGCGTTGGCATCCGCTCTCCAGAAGATAAGCTCCCGTCCCGCCTTCAGCAACATGTCCGACAAGTCCACTTCGCAACTGTTCATATACCAACCGCTCAACGGAAAGCAAGGTTTCTTTGAAAACATATTCTCCACCCATCCTAAGATAGAGGACAGAATAGCATATCTGCAGCAATTCTGAGACATCTGAAAAGTGCACTCTACCTGATTATACTTTACACTTTTCTTGATAGAAGTTGTTGAAGCAAAGAAGATGGCAGATAGCGAATTGCACGCTATCTGCTGACACGACTGGGGTTCAGCAACAACGAGGTTCAACATCTTATAGACATTCAAGGCAACTCCTATACTAATCTAAAGTCAAGGGTCGTACGCAAGCTCTTCTCTGACGGTTCGGCAAAGGACTTTGTAAAGTATATAAGAATGTGGGGAGGACAACAGCTGGCAGAAAGCTAAATACACTCACTCCTTATAGTACACCAACGTCCTGTCACTACCAAAGGCTGTGAAAAAATAACTGGATATCTCGCCTATGCGATTCTCCCACTGTTCTTTTACAAAGTCGTTGGGTACACGTACCAGTATATTCTTGTCACGGACCGCCCATAAGTCGCAACATGTCATATACGTGCTGTAAAAGACATCCCCGAGACGTTCTCTCGACTTTTCCATCCACCACTGCCATTTTTCCAGGTATGCCGGTTGCACATACGGACGCTCGGGCACTTGGTCTTTTACTTCCTCCGCCTGCTCAAACATCGGTTCTTGCCGTTTCTGCTGCGACAGTAGCCAGTTGTACAGCACCTCTGTGACGTATGCGTGTACGTTGTCGGGCTGCGTTTTCTCTATCAGTTGTTCCAGACGCTTTATCTGGTCGGACATGTCAATGTCGTCATGTATCAGCCCTTCTAGTCTCGCCCACTCGGTTGGCTGAAGACCGTATTTAGTGATGAGCACGGAATGGAGGTGTCCTCGGTATCTCTCGTGTTGCTGAGCCTTGCCCATACTGCCTTCTATAATGACGAATTTGACGCTGTCAGGGTCTCCTCTCGTTACACCATGCGGATATACAGGGACGTAGTCAAAATAGAACTCCACCTTTCCATCGTCGGAAAGTTTCTTCATTTCTCGCTGCACAGGATCCAGCACATCCCTATGAAAGGCACCATACTTCAGGTATTTGTTCTCCACTACCCTTTTTCTGTCCCTGCTGAACTTCAGCACCCCGAGGAACTCCTTCAAATCTATGTAGTTTACCGAACAACTACCCATCTTGCGCCATGCACTGAGGTAAATATACATGCGAGGTGTACGCGGACTGCGACACATGGAGGCTATGTTTCTGAGATGTCTGGTATATCCCTTGCGCAAATTGAGTATTTCCCTTGCGCTCTCGTCCACCATCTGTATCCTTATCACGCCCTTTCTTCTGGTGCCGCTCTTGTAGGCTATCTTTTCGCCCTCTGCATTTACGTCCGCCGTGGGGAACTCTATCTTGTGGAAACAGTTCTGCATCACGTAGTACTCCACCCCATCCTTCTCGTCATATCTCTTGTAAGACATGTCCACATGCATCAACGCTTCGCATGCAGCCTCCAGTTCGCCGTACTTCTTGGGGCTGATGCCAAGCTCCTTGAGCGGTATCTCAAAGTTCAGCAGGTTTCCGTTCAAGTCTTCGGGCTTGAAAAGCATGGTCTGACTGCCTATGCTGAGCAGCTCCTTTATCCTATCCTGCAACTGCGCTATGATGGCTATCATGAGGTTGGTCTGCACCAGAGAGAAATTTCCTCTTATCTGGGTGTAGCTGATAGGATTCATTATGAAATCAAGGTCGGTACCCTGTGAAAGTCTCTGCACCAACTCATTGGTTTTACTTATGATGGAAGGACTCCTTTTCTTTAGCATTTCCTTATGAATATACGGTTACGGCAGCAAAATTATACCATTTCATCGTATCTTCCAAATATTTTCGAAAAAAATGTTCCAAAGTTTCGCAATTTATTGTTCCGTCACTTTCTCACCTTTGTGTTCTTGCCATACCTACATCTTGCTTCCACACGTCTGCACCATAGTTTTCCATAAACATTTGCCTTCATCTTCCTTCTGCCCACAACGGCAATCACTACCTCTGCCGTTTACGTACTCTTGACTATTGACACTTCACAAGCTTATTATATACGTCAGGTAAACCTGACGTATATAATGTATGGAAGAAGCATGGTGTTCCGTACATTCGCACCATTGTATATAACGTGCGTACATAATATATTACGTCAAATGTTCCTAAACTC
>CAVHNA010000189.1:0-4269 GCA_963637205.1 Bacteroidaceae bacterium | reverse complement strand
GCATTTGCGTCCGCTCGGCGACGAAGGAGACGCTTGCCAGAGCAAGAAATGCGCCATCGCAAAGGAAGAAAACGCAAGCCGTGGCGGGGGTCGCGTTTGGCGTCAAACGCTCCTACTATGCCCCTTCCGGAGCAGTAGTACTGCTCGGCGATATCGGTAGTACTGCTTTTCAATATCAGTAGTACTGCTTTTTAAAATCGGTAGTACTGCTCCGGAGAGGGCACTTTTTTGTCGTGGGACATCACTATTTTTGCCATCTTGTGCGGACACTTTTATGCGGCGTCAAGTCCTTCAGCGAAAGCGGAAAACGGTTGGCTATATTCTCCGTCTCTTGGCAAGAGACGGAGAAGTGCAAATGAGGTTTGTATATCAACGGCATAAGAGGCGAAAAAGGAGATTTCGCTAAACATTTTCATGAAAAATGAGCCGTAACATAATATTTTTTGTCCGACAACTCCTTCATTTAACATTTTTTGCATAGATTTGCACATAGTTCTCCGTCTCTTGCCAAGAGAAGGAGACAAAATGTAAAACTATTAACAACAATAACACATGAGTTTAAAGAAAGCTTTACTGTTGCCATTCGCCATCTCTTGTATAGGCACTATGGCAGGCGAGCCGGGAGTAGTCTTCCAGCTTGCCAACGGGCAGAAGGTGAGTTTTACCTTCTCGTCCAAACCCAAGATTGCACTCGAAGGCAAGGAGCTGACCGTGTCGGCCACAGACGGAGTGTCCGTCAGCTACGCGTATAACGAAGTGCTGCGTTTCTATTACGGTGACGACGTGCTCGACTACGAGACGGGCATCCAAGACACAGAGGACAAGTCCGCTGTCTGTCCCGAGTTCGGCTTTGCCGACGGAGTAATCACTGTCACTGGCCTCAAGGCGGCGGAGCGCGTCAGCGTGTACTCCCTCGGCGGCGGCAAGGTGGGCGAAGCCAAGGCCGGCAGGGACGGCAGCGCCCGGGTGGACATCAGCGGCGCGCCTGCCGGAGTGTATGTGGTAAGCGCCGGGAGCGGCGTCAGTTTCAAACTGCTAAAGAAATAAGGAAGGAGGGAAACTATGAGAAAGCTATTTACTCTTTTGTGCACCCTGCTGCTTGCCGTCCAGTTCGCCACGGCACAGCACAATCTTCACGTGATAGACAAGAACGGAAGCCTGACGGTATATCCTGCCTCTGCGGTGTCCTTCAGCGACGACATTTTCTCATTCACCTTTACCGACCTCAAGATGAATGACGTGGCCACGGAGTCTGTCTCCGTACAGTTCAAGATAGCGTTCAAGTCCGACAAGGTCAAGAGTTTCTGGAGCCACACCGAGGTGGGCGTATGCTATTCGGAGGACAACCCCGTCCCGACCGCGGATGACGATTGCGTATCCAAACTGTACAAATTGAGCACTGCCGACTACGAATTCACCGTTCCGTCCCTCAACGCCAGCACCACCTACTATTGGAGACCGTACGCCAAGCTGGGAGACTATGTGTACTACGGTGACGCTGTCAAGACGAGGACTCTCGGGACAAAGCCTGGCGACAAGTACGTCGACGGCCACAAGTTCATAGACCTCGGCCTGCCCAGCGGACTGCTCTGGGCTGAGACCAACATAGGAGCGGACATCGCCGCCTCCAGCGGCTCTTTCTTTGCATGGGGAGAGACAGACGACGGGAAGAGCGAATTCTCAAAAGCCACGTACAAATATTACAACTCCACTACCGACACATACACCAAGTACAACTCCACCGACAAGAAGACAGAGCTTGACCCGGAGGACGACGCGGCGTACGTCAACTGGGGCCCCCACTGCCACATACCCACCAAGGCGGAGTTCCAGGAACTTATAGACAACTGCACGCTTTGGGAGGACCAGCGGGTCGTCGCATCCGGTGACACCGTCAGGGGCCTCACGCTCACCAGCAAACGGTACGACAACAGCATCTTCCTGCCCTGCCCTGGCTATTGGTTTGCCTCTAGACTCGAGAGCAAAAACAGACAAGGCTGTTATTGGGCGAATACGAGAGACGAAAAAAGAGAACAGTCTGCGGAAACTTACAACATTATGCTCTATAACGGTACTAACCACCTTGGCAGCCAGTACCGCACAAACGGAGGCGTCATACGTCCTGTGACGGAACCGTAAGCGTTGCGCACCGAGAGAGTTCGGGAAAAAGAATGAAACTCAAGAAAGAAAAACAATGAAAATACATAGAAGAATATTTACGGCACTGTGCTGTCTGTTCCTGACGGCGCAGGCGTTTTCCGCCCCGAAGAGCATGCCTGAGGCGGACGGCAGCGGCAAGGCTGCCGGCGAGGTGACGAAGGCACCCGAGGCAAGGCATAACAGCAAGACCATCAAAGGCCACAAGTTCGTAGACCTCGGCCTGCCCAGCGGACTGCTCTGGGCTGAGACCAACATAGGAGCGGAGACTGCATACGACGACGGCTACTACTTCACGTGGGGAGAGACTGCCACGGACGCCGTCTGCGGCTCGTGGGACGACTACAAGTTCGGCCTCTCCTCCGCCCTCACCAAGTACAACTCCACCGACAAGAAGACAGAGCTCGACACGGAGGACGACGCGGCGTACGTCAACTGGGGCCCCCGCTGCCACATACCCACCCGGGCGGAGTTCCAGGAACTTATAGACAACTGCACGTGGTCGTGGATTAGCTGGTCCGCATACGACGGCAACACAGGCGAGGTGACAACCACCATAGGCTACAAGGTGACCAGCAAGACGAACGGGAGCAGCATCTTCCTGCCCGCCTCAGGCTGCCGCATTAAAGCCCAAACCATGAGGAACGGCACGAACGGCTACTATTGGTCAAGTACACACGCCACCACCAATAACACCGAATACAGTTCCAGCCTGCTAGGCTTCAGTGACGGCAAATACAGCATGAGCGGTGGCTCGCGTATCAACGGCTGCACGATCCGTCCGGTGGCATCGCCTACAAAAAGCCGCGAAGGGTCCGGACAGGACTTGTGGGTGTTGGACGGCAGCGGCAACGCCAGCAGCATAGCGGCCTCCACCGTGGACTTCGCCACCTTCCAGGCCGACGGCAACTGGTTCAGCATCACCAACGGCGACATCACGGCGGTGACAGACAACATAGTGTACATGTCATTCACGGCAGAGCTCGCGGCAGACGGAGCGGTGAAGAGCCTCGCCGCCATGCCCGAGATAGGAATATGCTATTCCAAACAGTACGACACGCCCACCATACACGACGAGTGCTGGCTCGTGACCCAGGCGTTTGGCCGCCATTCTGCCTCCATCCCGAATCTCAAAGCAGGCACCACCTACCATTGCAGAGTGTACATAAAGCTGAACGACGGCGACGCGGTGTACGGCGACGTAGTGGAGGTGACTACCACCGGAACGAAGGTGGAGGACAACAGCAAGACCATTGACGGCCACAAGTTCGTAGACCTCGGCCTGCCCAGCGGACTGCTCTGGGCTGAGACCAACATAGGAGCGGACATCGCCGCCGACGACGGCGACTACCTTGCGTGGGGCGAGACCGACGCCAAGGAAGACTACGTCTGGAGCAACTACAAACACAGCTCCTCAGGGTCCAAAGACGTGTTCACCAAATACAACGAGACCGACGGCAAGGCAGTGCTTGAGCCGGAGGATGACGCAGCGTACGTGAACTGGGGCAGCTACTGCCGCATGCATACATACGACGAGATGACCGAACTCCTCAACCTCAACTACTGCACGTGGACATGGACCAGCCGCATCAACTCGTCCGGCAATACCATCAACGGCTACAAGATAACCAGCAAGGCGAACGGGAACAGCATCTTCCTGCCCGCCTCCGGCAATATTTATGACGGCCGTCTCCGTAATTACGGCAAGGAGTGTTACTATTGGTCAAGCACACTCCGCACCACCGTCGACTACACTAGCGGTTACGCCATCTGGCTTCGCGAGAGCTCCAACAACAAAATCTCCACAGGTCGCGTAAGAGGTCTAAGTGTCCGTCCGGTAGCGAAACCGTAGAGAAGCACAGTAACAGCTTAAAGCGACATGAAGAGATGCAGGGGAGCAGCCGCCCCCTGCATCTCTTATTTTTTTGTGGGGTAAAGCGCAGGAGGAGCGTTTGCGTCAAACGCGACCCTCGGCAAGCGGTAGTAGGAGCGCATCGCCAAGGTACGGACCCTACATCAGCTTACGTGCGAATGTTTATCGGCGAAATTCGCTTCTTGGGTCGCGTTTGGCGCAAACGCTCCTACTAACGACGGAAACGTAGGAGGCGCATT
>CAVHNA010000188.1:0-4287 GCA_963637205.1 Bacteroidaceae bacterium | reverse complement strand
CATCGTACAGCACGACAGTATGTCGTACAGCGAGACGAGCCGCTGCATAACCAGCCAGTAGACACATTCTCTGGGTTCGCCAACCTGCACAAGGGTGACCGTTTCGTAGTAGCTCAGATAATGGTCATTCCTGAGGATTCCGTAGACAGCGTATGGGTGAAACTGGCAAAAGACCAGACCGCTATGGGATGGATGAGGCAGAACGATTTCCTGAGCGCAGCTACCCCAGACGATTCCGTATCGCAATTCATTTCCGTACTCAGCGATATACCCTTGTGGTATCATGCTGTCATTATCGTGGCCGTGACGCTACTGATAACAGCCAGACAGAAAGGCAAGCTTCAATTCCATCTGTTGTTTGTTCACGACATACCGTCATTCTATCCTTCCATGCTTGTCGTAGCCATAGGTGCTCTTTCTCTCTACTATGCCGACATACAGAAGTATTCGCCGGAAACCTGGATGCAGTACTACTATCACCCTACCCTTAACCCTTTCACGCCAGAACCTGTAACAGGAATATTCGTGACTATTGTCTGGCTGACAGTAGTGCTCTTCATAGCCACTATAGACGAGGTGTTCTCGCAGCTTCAACTGACAGACACACTACTCTATCTTTTCACACTCGTCGGGATATGTCTCGCCGCATGTCTGTTGTTTTCCAATGCCACTCTGTACCTCGTCAATCATGTTCTGCTGTTGGCGTTGTTTGTATATGCCGTATGGAGATACAGGAAGAAGTCATTTCCACACTATCAATGCGGTAGGTGTGGGGCCAAGATGAGCAAAAAAGGCAGATGTGAACATTGCGATGCCATCAACGAATAAATTTCGTGTTCTTTTTTTTCTGCTATCATGAATTTTCACTAACTTTGCAATGAATGTAACAACTATCATTTCAATTAACCATGTTCAAATTCAAATTCTTAACATTACTCGCCTTGGCGGTGATGTCCTTAGCGAAAGTGTTTGCCTTCGAAAATGGGCAGACTGTACGTTTGTCCATCGGTGACAAGTCACTGATGATTGAAAATTCAAGTCTCGACCAATCCAAGAACGCTGTTCTGTGGACAGAAACCAACACCAATTCACAGAGATGGACACTTGAAGAAAAAGGTAACGGAACATTCTACATCTCAAATGTTTACAGTGAATTCTATCTGGGAAGCCTTGCAACAATGACTGCCGGATCCGCCGTAGGTCAGATATCCAAAAGTGCAGCTCTAACAAGAGGATGTTGGGAACTTGTCCCAGTAGACGGCGAGGAAGGTGTCTACAACATCTTCGTCAACACAGCCAGGCGCATCGCCCTGGCTTCAGAAGAAGAAATCACAGAAGGAGGCAAAGTGTACTTGGCTAATGCTTCCACCGTGAAACCGGAACGTATAAAGTGGAAGATAGAGGTGGTGGAAGCCACGCCCAACCACTTTACCAAGGACATGCGAGACGACATGATGAACAAATGGAAAGCCAAATACTACAAGAAAGCTTCGACTGGCTACGTGATTGGAAACGGAGGATGGTGGGGCGATGCCGAGATGTTCGAGATAGTGTTGGACGCCTACGAGACTACCGGCGAAAAGACATACGCCACCATGTTCGAAAATCTCTATACCAACTTCCTGTCACGTAACAAAAGCACATGGTACAAGCAGGGCGTTTCAGGATATAACCAGTTCAACGACGACATCGCATGGATGTGCATTGCCTGCGTAAGAGGTTACCTGCTCACTGGGCAGACCAAGTTCCTGAATACGGCTAAGACTAACTTCAACGGCATGTTCAGCCGTGCCGACTGCTATGGTAACGACCTGCTGCAGTGGAAACACACCCCGGGTACAGGATCGGGCACTAACGCCTGCATCAACGGCCCGGCTTCTGTGTGCGCCTGCTACTTGGCTATAGCTACGGCCGACACTTCATACTACGCCAAAGCGAAAAAGACATACGAGGCAAACAGGAATTTCCTCTACGAATACAAGAACGGTAAATTCACCGGTAAGGTGTTCGACTCCGGCGACTATGTTAGCAAGACTTACAACTATTGGGCATCTACATACAATCAGGGAACTTGTCTGGGTGCAGCCATACTTCTGTATGAGCACTACGGTGACCCTAAATATAAGGAAGACGCGGACGCCATAGTCAAATGGACTAAATCAAACCTTGCCAACGGGCACGGACTGATACATGTGTGTCAAACCGTTTCAGGCGACTTGTGCGGATTCAAGGGTATCTTGATGCGATATATAAGGATGTATGCCGAAAAGTTCGGGGAAACGGAAAACTATGACTGGATAGCCAAGAACGCCTATCATGCTTGGAACAACCGCAACTCTAGCGGCATAACCTCATCAGCCTGGCTTACCAAGGCAGAAGAAGACTTCAAACACATAGAGGGTGACAGCGAGAAAACGTTTGGCAACGAAGGATGTTTCACATGCGTCTCGGCTGCATTCAACGCCCATCTTGGTGCTGTGAACGAGCACAACGCATACTCAAGAGTGGATGCGGAAGACTTCAACTTCATAAGGAACGCCGATGTACAAGACTCTGGTAATGATGATGACGGCACAGGTATGGTGGAGTCTATGAGGAACACCAACTACGTCGGGTACAAGGATGTGGATTTTTCAACCGATGCCGCCTCTCATCTCACCATCAGAGGTTATCTCAGTAGGGCGAACGCAAAACTCAACGTCTTCGCAGACGCTCCTGATACAAAGAAAGGCAAGCTCATCTGTACTATCTCAGGTGAAGACTTTACGGAGACATCAAAATGGGAAAACATACAAAAGCCGCTCTCTACACCTATTGAAGGCAAACATGACATTTACTTTGTAGCCTCAGGGTTGTCTGGGGTTAATCTGATGTCACTCAACTGGTTTGAATTCAAGTCAGAAAATAAATTGTACGGTGATGTCACGAATATGGGAGGAAAAATTCTCACATCGTCTTCCGCCACTTCCGCGGACCTGTCTGCACTTACGGACGACAAGGTGACCACCGGCGTTACCATCTCTCTCGATTCGGAAATGTCTCCGTGGATAGAATACCAGAGCATAGCTCCGGTACGTCTACAAGGCTATATTCTACACTCCGGTTTGGAGGAAGGAGACCCAGAGTCGTGGACTTTGCTGGGTTCTGTTGACGGAAAGGCTTGGGAGACTCTGCATATACAAGACAAAGACTCCATTTCCGTAAGGGGACAAAGGTTCGCGTACGACGTTAACACCACAGAAGAATACACGCATTTTCGCCTGCAATTCAAGATGAAAGAAAACGCCTCCATATTATCATTAGCAGAATGGCAACTTCTGGGTAAGGCGGTAAGCGCAAACGACATCACCGCAGACGGAGGACAGATTACGGAAGGAAAGGAAACGCTGATAGACCATGAGGCTAACGATTCGCTCCTTTCACCAATAAACGCTGTCTACCATTCTTGCGGCAACTATCGGCTCTATGCTTACAGTATTACCTCATGCAATGAAGCAGCACCTTCTTCATGGACACTTGAGGGTTCTGTCAACGGTACTTCATGGAAAGCGATAGACACAAGAAACGACTACATTTTCCCATATGTTGGATCAACTTCTGTTTTCAATGTAACACTAGATACACCTTATATATATTATAGGCTCAAATCCGATGATACAGAGTCACACATATCCCAATGGCAGTTGTTCGGGGAAATAGATTACGGACAATTCTACCAAGACATCACGTCATGGGCAAAGGTTACGGCAAGCGACGGAAGCGACACGTATGCCCTTGTAGATGACAACGGCGGCACATGCGCCAGCGTCTCAGGAGAGGGAATGAAATGGACGATAGAAACCGCAATTCCCGTGAAGATGATCGGCTTCAGCATTACATGCGGCAATGATCCCAAGCAAGACCCTTCGTCGGTCAACATAATCGGTATAGACGAAAATGGTGACAGTACCGTATTGGTAACACGCAGCTTAACATTCGCCGCAAGGGGGTCTAAGGCCACGTATACATTGTCCACAAGCAAGATGTTTGCAAAATTTGAGGTTCTGGTAACCGAAGGTGAAGGCGAGGAAAAGAAGGTAAATATAGGGGAACTGGAACTGTACGGCACAGCCATCTGCGACGAGTCTTCCACCTTAATGCCGCAAGTTGAAATGACAGAAGCTTCCGCCGACGCTCTGTCCACATCTGAAACCGTGGCAAAACTAAACGACCAGCAGAGGCTCACGCGTTATCGCTGCAATTTCAGCTCTTCAGTCTCCATCACGTACACATACACATCTCCTGTAC
>CAVHNA010000187.1:0-4332 GCA_963637205.1 Bacteroidaceae bacterium | reverse complement strand
GTGCAGGACTGCTTACGAGATATCCCTTACCCAGGCTCAGCCCAAAGAACTGGCTGTACCACAACGCTCCGGCCAAGATGCAAAACATAAGGTTGTTGACCCAGACGCTTCCTTTGCCGTAGTCGCCCCACGTTTTGTTTTTGTTGTTCTGATAGAAACAGTAGCAAGCGTTGGTGAAGAAGCCGCCCAGTGTCACGAGGAACGTAGCCGGCAGGGATGCGTACATGGGGTTAACACCGTCAAACTTGAGACTTTCGCCTGTGGCAAGACCAATGTTGAAACAAGCACTCATAAAACCAGCCAACAGCGCCACAAAGATGCCCTTGCCGAAGTTGAAGTCCTTGACAGCTGCCTTCTTCTCCTCTTCGCTGAGGGCGGAACTCTTCATGCTGCCTGCCACTCCTATGACGGCGATGCCGAGCAGAGTGACGAACACGCCTATTATCACACTGGAGGTGAGGTCAGAGGCGTGCCCCGTGAAGACGGGGGCGAGCAGAGTGCCGAGTCCGGCGCACGTGCCAAGGGCTATACTCTGACCGAGCGCCACACCAAGATACCTCATGCTAAGTCCGAAAGTGAGTCCGCCTACGCCCCACAGAGCACCGTACACCATGGTCATGACTGTAGCTTTCGTGTCGCCGGCGAACAGTTCGCACAGGCAGTGTCCGTCGGGCACAGCCAGCTGCGCGCCGAGCAAGGGAAGTACCAGCCATGCGAAGATGCCCTGCACTATCCAATAGCTCTCCCAACTCCAAGACTTAACCTTGTTGATGGGCACATAACTGCTGCTCTGGCAGAACGCCCCAGCAGCAATTATCAAAAGTCCTAATACGATATCCATCTCATACGAGGTTTAATGTCATCTCTTGTTAGTGACAGCCTCAGCGTAAGCATCTATCTCCTTTATGAAGTCGGCGCCCACAGGCACGTTGTTACGGACGCAGAACTCATCGTAGACAGCCTGCCACGGCATAGCCTTCTCCTCTTCTATGAGGGCGAGTGTCTTGTAGCCCTCTCCGGCGAGCTCCGCCTTGGAGATGAGCTCCTTCGGCTCCAGCAAGGCGCGTGTCATGCACTTCTGAGCGCTGCGCGAACCGATGACGTACGCACCAATGCGATTGATGCTTCCGTCAAAGAAGTCGAGTCCGTAGTGTACTCTGTCCATAGCTCCAGAACGTACGATTTCCATGAACAAGTCCTGTGTCGAATCGTCCATGATGGTTACGTGGTCGCTGTCCCAACGTACCGGACGAGAAACATGGAGCATCAGCTCGGGAACGAACTCCAGCAGTGCGCTTACCTTGTCACCCGGCATCTCCGTGGGGTGATAGTGACCTGTGTCAATGGTCAGTATCTTATTGTTCTTGGCGGCGTATGCCGTGTAGAAGTCGTGGCTTCCTACCGTGAAGCTCTCCAGACCTATTCCGAACACCTTGCCCTCGATGCAGTCTTTCATCATAGGCTGCTTCTTGGTGAATATCTCGTCAAGGGATTCTCTCAAAAGATGCCTGTAAAGAGTATGGTTGACGCTCTGGTCCTTGCATCCGTCGTGAATCCACAGGTTCATGATACAGGGGTCGCCCTGAGCCTCACCCATGGCGTTGGCGATGTCGCGGCAACGTTTTGTATGCTCAACCCAGAAGTCGCGGATGCTCTTGTCGGGGTTCGACAGAGTGAGCGAACCGCTCTTGGGGTGTGAGAAGCTACTGCTGTTGAAGTCGAGCTTGGTATTGTTTTCCTTACCCCAATCTATCCAGCTCTTGAAGTAGTCAACCGTCACTTCGTTCCTGTCAACCACCTTGCCCTGGAAGTCTCCGTATATCTCGTGGAGGTTGAGGCGGTGCGTACCGGGGATAAGGCTCTTGGCCTTCAGTATGTCCTGTCTCAGCTCGTCTATGTTGCGTGCCGCTCCAGGGAAGTCGCCAGTGCTCTGTATGCCGCCGCTCATGGCGCCTGCCTGCACCTCAAAACCGTGTACGTCGTCGGCCTGCCAACAGTGCAGACTCAGGTGGAAATCCTGAAGCTGTGCCAGCACCTTCTCCGTATCTATTCCAATCTCAGCGTAGCGTTGTTTCGCCACTTCATAAGCTTGTTTTACCAATGTCTCTTTCATAATGGTGTTTCTTATTTTTGTGTGTTTATTGTTTCTGTATCTTCAGGAATCTCTCGTAAGCCTCATCCCATGCACTGGTGTCGCTGGGGAGATATGTGTTGAGTTCTATGCTGTCGGCTATTATCTTGCGCATGGCACGTATGCTGTCCACCACGCCAGCGGCCTTCGCTTGTACCATGATGTTGCCCATGGCCGTCCCCTCCACAGGTCCTGTCAGCACGGGTATGCCTATGCTGTCGGCCGCCATCTGCATCAGGTATTTGTTGTACGTGCCGCCTCCTATGACATGGAGCTTCTCTATGGGGAACGGAGCCAACTCGCGCAGGTAACCGAGCACCTGACGGTATCTCAGGGCGAGGCTCTCGAATATACAGCGTGCCGTCTCCTTGTATGTTTCCGGCACTGGCTGCCCAGTCTCACGACAATATCCCTGTATGGCCTCCACCATACTGGTGGGATTGGCAAAACGCGGGTCGTCGGGGTTGATGAAGCTGCGGAACGCCGGAGCCTCCATAGCGTCGCGGTTCACATCGTTGACGGCGACCGGAGCGTCGGTCCACTCCTGCCTGCACCTCTCCAGCAACCACATGCCACAGATGTTCTTCAGGAAGCGTGTAGTGCCTTCCACCCCACCCTCGTTGGTAAAGTTGTACTCGTAGCTCTTGGCGTTGATAATTGCCGTGCGGGTCTCTATGCCCAGCAAGCTCCAAGTACCACAACTCAAGTAGGCGAACTTCTCGTCCAAAGCTGGTACAGCCGCCACGGCGGAACCGGTATCATGTCCAGCCACTGCCACTACGGGCACAGGCCCAAGTCCTGTCTGCTGGCGCACCTCTTCAGTGAGAGTACCCACCTTGTCGCCTGGATTGACATAACGTCCGAAGTTGCTCTCCGTCAGTCCTGTCGGCTTCATCAACTCCGCATCTATCTTGCCTGTGCGCGGATTCATCATCTGTCCTGTGCTGAGTATCGTGTATTCGCACACCGTCTGACCTGTGAGCATATACATCAAAGCATCGGGCACGAACAGGATCTTGTCGGCCGCCTCCAGTGCGGAGTCGTGGTTGCGATGCATGGTGTACAACTGGAAAAGCGTGTTGAAGTTCATGAACTGTATGCCGGTCTTCCCGTACACCTTTTCTTTGGGTACTTCACGGAAATACTCCTCCATCATCCCCACGGTATATGGATCACGATAGCAATAGGGGTTGCGGAGGAGACTGCCGTCCTTGCCTACGCACACCACGTCCACGCCCCATGTGTCTATGCCTATACTGGTGATGGGCGTACCCTCATCCGTCACCAATTTCAGTCCACGGATGATTTCGTTGTACAGGGCGTATATGTCCCAGTAGAAATGACCTCCTGTCTGGATTATGTGATTGGGGAAACGTGTCAGCTCCCTCTGTTCCAGCTTACCGTCCTTGACAGTACCCAAGATGGTACGTCCGCTGGTGGCCCCCAAGTCCACTGCGAAAAAGCTGGTGCAGCCGCATCTTTCCTTGTTGTTTTCTTCCATAGATTATATACAGATTATATCAGGTTGACTGTTTTTAAGCTATTTCGTAAGCAAAGTAAGCGTTTTTCTGCGTCTTATCAAAGAACTGTCCGCATTTTTTACATAAAATAACGTATTATCGTACCGTATGCACTAAAACAGCCGCAACACGCAAGAAAAAAGCACGGCTTTATGTTCAGGAGTCAGTAGCTTCAGTTTGCCAGATACCCTGTCAGAATGCGGCACTGTTTGCTTTCGCGAAGTTTGTGTATGGCCTTCTCGCGTATCTGGTGCGCCCGTTCACGGGAAAGTCCAAACTTTTCGCCGATTTCTTCTAAACCCATTTCCGGGCATCCTATACCAAAACTGCAGCATAAGATTTCTCGTTCACGGTCTTTCAGTACCAGCCGGAGCGTGTTTCGCAAATCAAAGCTCATTGATTCCATATCCGCCAGGCGGTCCGTTCGGCAGTCTTCGCCGGAAGCCATAATGTCAACCATCGAGTTGTTGTCATCGTCGTCGCCAAGAGGAGCGTCTATGCTCATGTGACGATTGTCTGCCTTGATGGTCTGCGCTATCTTGTATTCATCAATATTTGTTATCTCTGCCAACTCTGTTGCAGAAGGATTGCGCTGATGTTCCTGCTCGAACTTGCAGATTTCTTTCTATTGCTGTCCGCTAAAACTTTTTGAGCATAAAAAAAGATAGGGCTGGATTCCTC
>CAVHNA010000186.1:0-4370 GCA_963637205.1 Bacteroidaceae bacterium | reverse complement strand
GTATATCTCCTGTCCCAGCATCTTGTTCACCTCCTCGGCTTTGATTTCCGTGCCGAAGCGTTTCTTTATGATGGCCATGGGTGCGTGTCCCGCACGGAAACCTGGCAAGTTGGCTTTCTTGCTGAAGTTCTTCAGAGCGTCGTTCACTTGCTTCTCGTAGTCTGTCTTCTCCAGTGTGACGGTGAGCAAGGCGGTCATGTTGTCTTGCTTTTCGAAAGAAATGTTCATTTTTCTGTTATGCTTGTTTTGTTCTTATTCTCGTTGGTTTGCCGTTTGGCGTGCAAATGTACGAAAAAATATTCAAACAGGGCTTTGCCGCACTTGATTATTTGTTTCTCGCACGCGTTTTACGCCTGCTCCGCCGACCGTTCTTTGTCCATCTGTTCAAAATCCTTCATTCTCAGCACGAAGCTGTTGGTAAGGTATTTAGCCCTCACCACCTCGTTGCCGGCGAGGTACTGCGGCGTGCCCTTGAAGAGTATCTGCCCCTCGAAGAGCATGTAGGCGCGGTCGGTGATGCTGAGCGTCTCCTCCACGTTGTGGTCAGTGATGAGCACGCCTATGTTCTTCTTCTTCAGTTTCCACACTATGTACTGTATGTCCTCCACGGCTATGGGGTCCACGCCGGCGAACGGCTCGTCCAGCATTATGAATTTGGGATCTATGGCCAGGCAGCGCGCTATCTCCGTGCGCCTCCGCTCGCCTCCCGACAGGCGGTCGCCCAGATTCTTGCGCACCTTCTGCAGGCGGAACTCGGCTATCAGGCTCTCCAGCTTCTCTTTCTGGTACGTCTTGGGCCGGCCCGTCATCTCCAGCACGCTGGCTATGTTGTCCTCCACGCTCATCTTGCGGAAGACGCTGGCCTCCTGCGCCAGGTAGCCTATGCCGAGGCGCGCCCTCTTGTACACGGGCAGCTTGGTTATCTCCTCGTCGCCCAGGAAGATATGTCCGGCGTTGGGCATCACCAGTCCTGTGGTCATGTAGAACGAGGTGGTCTTGCCCGCTCCGTTGGGGCCCAGCAGTCCCACTATCTCGCCTTGGCGCACGTTGAAGCTCACGTTGTTCACCACGGTGCGCTTGCCGTACACCTTCACCAGCCCTTCGCTGCGGAGCGTCAGACACTCCCGTTCTTCCGGGGCTGCCGTCGTCCCCCCGTTGGATATCTCTTGCGTCATTGTCTTACTGTGGTTATGATGTTTTGACAGAAATCTGCACGGCCGCACAAATTCCCGCCACGTGCAAATTCTCCGCAAAAGTACGAAAAAAGGTAAAAACAGCGGCGCGCGTCAACGTTTTTTAGGATTTAATGTGTAATTTTGCGGCTCAAAAGGAACAGGAAGATATGTTTGTCATCAACAGTTTGGCTTCGTTCGGCAGATACCTGCAGCTTATGGGTCGCGTGTTCAGCGTGCCGGAGAGATGGCGTATGTTCGCGAAGCAGTACGTCAAGGAGATGGCCCAACTCGGAGTGGACTCCATAGGCATTGTGCTGCTCATCTCGTTTTTCATAGGCGCGGTCATCTGTATTCAGCTTAAGCTCAACATCCAGAGCCCGTGGATGCCCAACTTCACCACCGGATACACCACGCGAGAGATAATGCTGTTGGAGTTCTCCTCCAGCATCATGTGCCTCATTCTGTCGGGCAAGGTGGGCAGCAACATAGCCTCCGAGATAGGCACCATGAGGGTGACGCAGCAGATAGACGCCCTGGAGATAATGGGCGTGAACTCGGCTTCCTTCCTCATCCTGCCCAAGGTGGCGGGCATGATGACGTGCATCCCCTTCCTCGTGGTCTTCAGCATGGCTTCGGGCTTCGCGGGGGCTTACGCCACGGCCATCGCCGGCGTCATCACGGTGGACGACCTCACGGTGGGCCTACTCCACTGCTTCAACCAGTGGTTCATCTGGATGTCCATCATCAAGAGCATCGTCTTCGCGTTCATCATTGCCAGCGTCAGCTCCTACTATGGGTACACCGTGGAGGGCGGCTCGTTCGACGTGGGCCGCGCCAGCACCGACGCCGTAGTGCGCAGCAGCATGCTCATCCTCTTCGCCGACATCTTCCTTACCAAGTTGCTCTCATGATACAGCTCAAGCATCTATACAAGTCGTTTGAGGACAAGGACGTCCTCAAGGACATAAACGCCGTCTTCGAGGACGGCAAGACCAACCTCATCATAGGGCAGAGCGGCAGCGGCAAGACGGTGCTCATGAAGAACATCGTGGGCCTGCTCACGCCCACCGCCGGCGAGATACTCTACGACGGGCGCGACTTCGTGAAGATGTCCAAGCGCGAGAAGGTGATGATACGCCGCGAGATGGGCATGATATTCCAGAGCGCGGCTCTCTTCGACTCCATGTCGGTGCTGGAGAACGTGATGTTCCCGCTGGACATGTTCTCCGACCAGAACGAGGCCGACCGCGTACGCCGCGCCAAGTTCTGCCTTGAGCGCGTCAACCTGCAGGGAGCCGAGAACAAGTTCCCCGGCGAGATAAGCGGAGGCATGCAGAAACGAGTGGCCATAGCCCGGGCCATAGCACTGAAGCCCAAGTACCTCTTCTGCGACGAGCCCAACTCGGGGCTCGACCCCAAGACCAGCCTCGTGATAGACGAGCTCATACACAGCATCACGCACGAGTACGACATGACCACCATCGTCAACACGCACGACATGAACTCCGTGATGGGCATCGGCGAGAACATCATATACATCTGCGAGGGGCGCAAGGAATGGCAGGGCGACAAAGACCAGATAATGACCAGCACCAACGAGCGGCTCAACTCCTTCATCTTCGCCTCGGACCTCTTCCGCAAGGTGAAAGAGGCGGAGACAGCATCGTAAACGGAGCCTGCGGATTTCCCCACATACACGCACTCATTTCGCATACACGCACGCATTTCTTTACTTAAGACAGATGACGGCGACAGGAAAGGCTAAGGGATTCGCGACGGGCATAGTGGCTGCCGTGTGCTACGGCACCAACCCTCTGGGCACGCTGCGGCTCTACGAAGAAGGCTTCAGCTCCAGCTCGGTGCTCGTCTACCGCTACCTGCTGGCCGTGGTGATGTTCGCTGCGGTGATGGCCCTGCGCGGCGAGAAGTTCGCTATCCGTCCAGGGCACGCCATACGCATGGCCGTGCTTGGAGCCATGTTCGCGCTCTCCTCCGCCACGCTCTACGTCAGCTTCCGCTATATGGCGGCCGGCATAGCCAGCACCCTGCTCTTCGTCTACCCCATCATGACGGCGGTGCTCATGGCCGCCTTCTTCCACGAGAAGATAACGCGAGCCACGGCCACAGCCATACTGCTCGCCGTGTCGGGTGTGGGTCTGCTCTACCGCGGCGACGGCGACACCAGCCTCAGCACGGCCGGCTTCGCCCTGGTGATGTGCTCCTCGCTGCTCTACGCGCTCTACATCATTTCGGTGAACAGATGGAGCGGCGGCGGCATGTCCAGCGTCAAGTTCACCTTCTGGATACTGGTCTTCAGCCTGCTCACGCTCTTGGCGTTCTCCTTCGTGGCCGGCGAACCCATACAGATGCTGAGCACGCCGCGCCAGTGGATGTACGCCCTGCAACTGGCCCTGCTGCCCACCGTGCTCTCCATATTCCTGATAAACATCTCCATCAGCCTCGTGGGCAGCACGGCGGCGGCCATCATGGGAGCCCTGGAGCCAGTCACGGCGGTGGTCATCGGAGTCACCGTCTTCGGCGAGTCCATCTCCGCGCAGCTCTGCGTCGGCATAGCGGCCATCCTGGCCGGGGTGAGCCTCGTGGTGGGCAGAAGCGGGAAGGGCAAAGAGAAAGAAGCAAACACAAACCAATAACTGCAAAAAGCCTGACTATCGGCATGACGGGCGCAAAACATGAAAAAGTTCCAGTATTACTTGACGGCGATATTCTTCGCCCTGTTCGCCACGGTATCGTTCACCGCATGTTATGACGACGAAGAAGAGTACCAGAGCACCGTCACCTGCAAGAGGGTGAAGTAACGTCCGTCCCCACGAGGGGGAAACCGGAACGCGGATACAGTAAAGGGTTGCGCACATAGGAGGAGCGTTTGCGACAAACGCGACCACAGCCACGGTGCAAAATCTCTCCTCGGGAAGGGCGCAGCTCGGAGAATCGCGCCTGCTAACCGGCCCTTGCGAAAGGGCGCGTTTCTTGCTCTGGCAAGCGTCTCCTTCGTCGCCGGGCGGACGCAAACGCGCCTCCTAGACCGTTCAACACAACACATTTGTAGTAGGAGCGTTTCCGTGAAACGCGACCACAGCGAGAATGGCAAAACACTCCACTTGCATTCGCGCCTACTACCTTGCGAGGGCGCATTTGACGCAAATGCGCCTCCTATTAGGCGCGTTCCTTGCT
>CAVHNA010000185.1:0-4376 GCA_963637205.1 Bacteroidaceae bacterium | reverse complement strand
CCCAGGCTCTATGATGATGTTGCCGAAGGAACGTAATGTTTCCAAGTTATGCTGAGTGGAAGGGTGGGCGTACATATCCAAGTCCATGGCCGGAGCTACGAAAACGGGGGCTTTCATGCTAAGGTATGTCGTTACGAGCATGTTGTCCGCTATTCCGTTGGCCATCTTACCTATAGTGCTCGCCGTGGCTGGTGCTATGACCATGGCATCGGCCCATAAGCCAAGGTCTACATGCGAGTGCCACGAACCGTCTTTGCGGTCGAAGAACTCACTTACTACGGAGTGTCGTGTAAGTGTACTAAAGGTGAGAGGCGCGACAAACTCCTTCGCAGCCGGTGTCATCACCACTTGAACCTCGGCCCCCTCCTTTACGAGAAGTCTCGCCAACAGGCAAGACTTGTAGGCCGCTATGCTGCCGGTGACACCCAACACAATCCTCTTACCTTCCAACATATTTGAATTTCAACTTTGTGAGAACCTGCTTGGTGTTCATCGTGAAATTTCCACGCATCATCCAACCGTAGTAACCTGTATCTGTGGTAAGTACTTCCTTGACTGGCTTTCCCTTGTATTTGCCGAAATTCACCAATTCCGTCCCGTCTTCGGCATATACGAATCTCCCGGCGAAGTCTATATTGTTATTCATACTGGAGTAATCGGAAAGGAAATTCACGTCATTCTTCAGGACGTCGGGATACTTGTCCAGCTGAGCCTTCAACACTTCGTATGTTGCCTGGGTGTCCGCCATTGCAGAGTGAGCATCCGCAAGATTCTTTCCGCAGTAGTATTTGTAAGCTGCGATGAGTGTCCTACTTTCCAGCTTGTGATATATGTTTTGTACATCTACAAACTTTCTCGCAGAAAAATCAATGTCAATGCCTGCCCGCATGAATTCTTCCACCAACATCGGAATGTCAAATCTGTTGCTGTTGAAGCCTGCAAGGTCGCATCCTATGAATGTTTCCGCCAGCGAAGCGGACACCTCCTTGAAGGTAGGGCAGTCCGCCACGTCCTTATCCCATATTCCGTGTATTTTGCTTGACTCTTCGGGTATGTGCCTTTCTGGATTAAGACGCATAGACTTTGTCTCCTCGTTACCATTGGGAAACACCTTTATGTAGCAAAGTTCCACTATGCGGTCGTTGACAATATCAAGACCTGTGGTCTCAAGGTCGAAGAATATTATAGGGTTTTCAAGCTGAAGCTTCATTCTCCACTTTCCTCCTCTTGTTGTTATTCCACCCTCATGGGCATTATCAGCATCAACACTTCATCGTTCGCGTCTTCTTCAGCTGGGCGCATAACTCCGGGACGACTGGGATCCGCCAGCTCCAACTGGACAGACTCTCCTTCCAGAATGGACGCCATCTCAAGCATGAACTGGGCACTGAACCCTATACATACATGAGGTCCCTCGTAGCTGCACATCAAATTTTCTTCTGCACTGGTGGAGTACTCGTAGTCCTGTCCTGTCAGCTTCATGGAATTGTTGCCTAATTCCAGTTTCACCATTCCACTGCTTTGGTTGCAGAACACGCTCACACGTTTCAGCGCACCCATCAAAGCAAATCTGTCCACAACAGCCTTATACGGATTGTCGCTTGGAATAACCGCATTGTAGTTAGGATATTTGCCTTCTATTAGCCTGAAGCTCATTTTCATGTCTGGAGATGCCACCTCGGCTTTGTCTGTGTCAAATGACAACGTTATTTCCTCTTCGTTCTTGTCCAGTACATTCTTGAGTATATTGCACACTTTTTTGGAGAGTATGACACCGGCGCCAAAGCCGCATTGAACGGTGTGCACAGTGTTCTTGACAAGCTTGCGGCCGTCTGTCCCCGCAAAAATCAACATGTCCGGCTTTATGTCCATATAGACTCCGTTCATTACCAAACGTATCTCGTCATTGGCCGTAGCGAAAAGACACCTGTTGATGCCGTTAAGGAGAGTCTCAGACTTTAGGTGAATAGTAGAGGCTTCGCCGCTCAACGGTTGACACATAGGATATGGAGCCGCATCCTGCGCCATTACAGAGAATGTACCGCAACTGTGGACTCCCGTAATTTCCGATGTCGACTCATTGAAAGTGATATCCAAGGGTTGCTCCGCCAACTCCTTTATAGACTCCATTATGGTTTTGGACGGAATGCAAAAAACAGCTTCCCCATTTTGTTCTATAGCCGGTACATAGGTGGTAAAATATTTCTCGCTGTCAGACGCTGTAATTGTTATTCTATTGTCTTTTATTTCCAAAAGGAAACAATCAAGTATGGGCATGGAGTTCTTGCTTACCATTACCTTGCTTGCCGCTGCGAGGCGACTGTAAAGAGCTGTGCTTGAAACCTTGAAATTCATTATTAGTAATATTGTATATTTGTATGGCAAATTTACGGCATTTCTTTTAATCAGCAAAAAAAAGGAAGATAAAAACGGCTGTTTTGTATTTTTTTGATAACTTTGCTGAGACTAAAATTACGAATGTATAAATGGAACTTACAGGAAAAATTATTGCAGTGCTTCCGGAGAGGAGCGGAAAATCTAACAGAACTGGTAATGAGTGGAGAGCGGGTTCGTACGTACTTGAAACCATGGATCAATATCCACGTAAAATGGTGTTTGATGTGTTTGGCGCAGACCGTATCGCACAGTTCAACATACAGAATGGGGAAGTCGTAACGGTTTCTTTTGACATTGACGCTCATGAGTATCAGGGTAGGTGGTTCAACAGTATTCGGGCCTTCCGCGTGGACAAAAATCCGCAGGCCAACCCCATGGCCAACCAAAGCCAGGCCCAGTCGTCACCAATGACCAGCCCGACACAGCCAACCATTCAAGCAGACACAGCTCAGGGCTCTTCTTTCGAGTCAGCTGACGACCTGCCCTTCTGAACAGAACGACGGTCATTATCCTAAGTTGAGTAGGGGAGAACAAGCTTACTCGGGACTCGCACCCGTTAGACAATGCTCATGCCGAGCATACTACTACCCAAACAGCCTGCCCACTTTTAGTGGACAGGCTGTGAAATTCATTCAATTGTCCATTTGCATGACATTCTTTGTTTGAAAGGTGCCTACGGCGCAAAGGGAAAACGACGCGTCGCTTTTAGGGATGCGCATGATGCGCATCTTATGGTTCTGCGACGGGACGGACGGGGATACCAAAGTGGCGGTAGACGAAGACGCCGTTCGCGTAGAGGCCGCCACTGCAGAAGCTGAGGTAGTACGGAAAGCTGGCAACGTTGCCTTCGCTGAGCGTACTGGACCAATAGAGGCCGAAAGAGCCACGAAAACTGAAGTCGTCTCTGTAGCGATAGCCCGAAATGGGGAGAAATATGGAATTGCTGTTCTTGTTGCTCCTTACCACATAGCCGTATCTAGTGCTCTCGTATGATGTAATTCTTTTCGTCCAAGTCCATGTACAGTTACAAGTGTCGCAAAGTTCCAAAAATTCTGTTTCGGTTGGCATACGACAACTATCCCCCCAGATTATGCATGCCGCATCATCATCCTTGTCAAGTACAGTTTTGCAATCGGTGCTGTCATACTTGGTAATGTTATCATATGTGGATGTACCATATTTATACGTGTCCCAAGAATAGTTGTCTTTTACTTTCGTCTCTCCCCAAGCGAAATAGTCGCCATAATCAGCGGCACCCTTTGCTCCTATGTTTGTCTCCGCCCAAAGCAAGCCGCTTGGCAAGCCAAGGTCAACAAATCTATGACCGTTAATGAGGTATATTCCACCTCCAAGGTCTTGGGCTCCACCAGTGTCAACTGTTTCATTAAATGTTATCGAATCTACGTCCTCGGTTTTATATGTCGCCTTGACATTGCCATACTTCCACACCTTCATCGTTATCTGGGCGGAAACTGTCGTATACTGTATTGCCAACAGCGTAACGACAAAAAAAATAAATATCTTACGCATAATTACTTAGTTAAACATTTGCACATGTCTTACAGTTCCGCAACAGGGCGTACATAGAGGCTCGTGTTACATCATCTTCCTTGCCAAGATTCACCTTGCCGTCAGTTTTGTTGTACTTCGTCATATTTTCAACCGAAGGGGGGCCATACTTATAATTATACGCATCATAATAGAACTTGGGGATGCGTTTCTCCCCATGCGAAATATTGTCCATATACGTCATTTCTGGTTTCATCTTTGTGTTGTATTATGTTTTTTTAGTTTATCGCCTTTTATGTCTTTTCCTTCTCCGTCTCTTGCTAGGAGACGGAGAGCTTTGCAACAAAGTTACGAATTATAAGCATTACAGCCAAATATCTCAGCCGAAAAATGAAAATTTGATGATTTAGAACAAGAAATATGTAATGTAAAATCAGATAGAGTCAATAGGAGGCGAGCTTACGTCAAAC
>CAVHNA010000184.1:0-4415 GCA_963637205.1 Bacteroidaceae bacterium | reverse complement strand
CTACTATACTCTCCTTTAGCGCGTTTTCTCGGAGAAAACTCGGTTTTCGGGGGGTTTTCTCGGAGAAAACTCTCTTTTTCGGGGGTTTTCTCGGAGAAAACCCCACTTTTTCGGGGATTTTCGGGTCGGGGGCTTTCTTTTTCTGTTGCCGAAAAATTGTTTTTTTCTGCCGTTTTTCCGTTTTTTTCCACCGTTTTCTCGGGAAAAATACCCGTCCGAGGGGTTTTCTCGGAGAAAACTATACCGTCCGAGGGGTTTTCTCGGAGAAAACTCGGTTTCTGAGGCAAAGGAGTGTTACGCGTCCTGTAAACTTCTTCCAGGTTGCCCACCAAATTCCCTATCCAGAGCACCCTGAAACCGCGCCAGAGCTCCGCGTCCACCTTGCCAAGGTCAACGAGCGTGGCTATCACGCTCTCGGCCGTCTCCGCGCTGACGCGCGTCTTGGCCAGCAGGTACTCCCAGTTGGTGGGCTTGCGGCAGTCGTAGTAGTGGCCGTCCGACTCGCCCAGCGTCTCCAGCAGCTTGTACCAGAAAGCGTAGCCGTCGTTGCCGTACTTGGCCTCCAGTATGCAGATAGTGCGCCCGCATTTCACGAAGTGGGGGAAGTAGTCCACCGTCATTCGTCTTGGTCTTGCCATGTCTTTGTATGTGTTTCTGTGTTGTTTTCCCTTTGTCTTGCCGTTTACCTGAGTGAGGCTTCCACCGTGCGGCGCAGGCGTTCGTTCGTCTCGTTCCAGTCCAGGTTCTTGAGCATCCACTTCCTGTATCCGCTCGGGATGTCGTGGAACTTGGAGCCCTTGTACTTGCCGAACGGCATGTACTGCAGCGGCACGTCCAGCCTTGTGTCCACCTTGTCGGTGTCCTCCTTGGTGTAGCGCCCTATCTCGTGCACCGGTATGCCCGACAGCAGCCGTCCGCCCGTGCCGAACATGCGCCACTGACGGCCTTTCTCGAAGGTGATGTCTTCCACGCGCCCGAAGCGCGCCACGTTGCCGCCAAGGTCAAGTATCAGGCAGTCGGCCTTGCCGGGGTCTATGCGCGTTCCTCGCCCTATAATCTGGTAATATAGCGCTATGCTCGCCGTACTCATGCCCAGCACTATGCAGTCGATGCCTGTGTAGTCGAAGCCGGTGGAGAGGACGCGCACGTTGAACACCACGCGGAGCAGCCCCGACCGGAAGCGTTCTATCACGCCGGCGCGCTCCTTCTTGTCCATGTCGCCGTATATGGCGGCGGAGTCAGGACACCTCGCGGCCAGCTCCAGCGCATCCTCCACGCTCGGGGCGAAGGCCAGCACGTGCCGCCGTTCGGGGTGCGCCGCTATGGCGGCCAGCACGGAGTCCGCTCCGCCGTTGGCGAAGTACGCCCTGCGTGCGCTCTCCTGCGTGTACTCGCTGCGTGAGCTGTTGAACTCCAGCTCGTCGCCGCGGAAGTCCTTGTACCTGTACCGCAGGCGTGACCAGTACCCCAGTTTCACCATCTCGGAGACCTGTCCCACGTGCAGCACGTCGCGGAAGAGGTTCCCCTTCTTGCTCCTCGACGTGAGCATGACGAGCTTGCTGTACGCCTTGCCGCCCTTGTCGTAGCATTGCTGCAGTTTGATTGGTGTAGCCGTTATGCCTAACACGTGCGTGATGCCGCTCTCCTGAAGGAACGTGCCCAGCATGCTGTCCGCCTCTCTCGGGTAGAGGTGCGCCTCGTCGATCAGCATTTTAGAGAAGCCCAACTCCTTGAACTTGGCGCCGAGGCTCTTGATGCTGCCGATGGTGGCGTACGTCACGTCGGCAATCTCGCGGCTGTTGAAGCTCGCGCTGTATATGGCGGCCCTTGCCGTGTCTCCGCAAAGCTCCGCGTACTTGCGGTAGTTCTGTTCCAGCAGCTCTTTGGACGGCTGGAGGATGAGTATCTTCTCGCGGCACCGCTTGGCCACGAAGGCGGTGAGGATGGACTTTCCCCACGCCGTCGGCAGCACGATGAGCGACGGCTTCGCCCCTGTCCGGCAGAAGAAGGCGACGGCCTTCCTTATCGGCTCCTCTTGGTTTTCCCTTAGTGTTATCATTGCGTCGTTTTTTTTCCCCGTGGGGTTCCGCCGCCCGATTGCGTAAACGGCGGAACCCCGAGAAAAGAAATGTGAAATTAACTACCTTACAACATTGGAACAGTACAGTTTTCACAGTTTTAGCAAAAATCTCCTTGAGCCCTGCGCCTGCGACGTGTACTCCTTCGCAAGGTCGGGGTGGTCTTTCGCGAACGCCTTCGCGTCGAACTTGGCCGACGGCTTGGGCGCTTTCCACGTGGCGATGGTGTCGCCTCCGTAGGCGATGGCCTCAGCGTCGCCGAAGCCCAGCTTTATCCTGTCCTCCAGCGCGGCCTTCCTCTCGTCCAGCTCGGCGATCTGGTCTTTCACGGCCTTGAGGTCGCGGCACGCCTCGAAGATGTCGTCGGTGGTCTCTATGACCTTGCCGTCGGTCTGCTTGGCGTACTTGGTGAGCACGTCGTCGGCGCTGACGGCCTCGGGCTCCTTGCCGCCGAGTATGTTGTCCGTCCAGAACTTGGTGACCTCCTCCTCAACCCAAGCGAAGAAGTCGGGGACGAACAGTATGTCGCGGTACCCGAACTCGCGGCCGCAGCACAGCCACGCCAGGCTGCCTTGGGTGTAGCCCGATACGCCGAGCTGGTACTGCACTTGGCAAAACCAGTGCCTTGGCAGGTCGTCCCCGTCCACCTTCATCTGGGTCGTCTTGCATTCCAGCAGCCCCTTGTTGTCGTCGTTCTTGGCGAGTCCCCTTATCCAGTAGGTGCGGTCGGGGCTGACTCTCATATACGGTTTTTCGCCGTTCACGAACATGAAGTCCTCCACGCTTGCCTTTATGATTTCGTTCCCTGTCTCGTCCGCCCAGAAACGGCTCACCGCGTCTTCCAGATAGTGGCCGGCCTTCATGGCGAAGGTTTCCGCCTTGGCAGGGTCAAGCCCCTTTTTCCTCCGCCACAGCTGATACGGCGTTTCCCACTTGTTAAGCCCCAGAACCGTCGCTACCTCTGATGCCCCGATACCCTCCTGGCGTGCGGCGAGCCATTCCTCGCGTCCGCCGAAATTCATTCTTTTTCTCATTGCGTTACTTTTTTTGTTTGGTTGTTATTGTTGTTTGTTGTCCGTTGCCGCCTTGTCCATGGCTGCCGCCACCTTGGCCTTCTTGGTCTCCGCTTCCGCCTTGGCCTTCTCCGCCATACGCTCGCTGTCGGCGGCGTGCGCCTTGAAGGTCTCCTGTACGGTAGTAGTTCCCTCCTTGATAGCATTTGCTACGCCTCGGAGTTCAAAGACCATTTCAGTATTGATGTCCTCAATACGCTTCACACTACAATAGGTCAGTACCTCCTGCTGCGTGACACCCAACTTCCCGAAGTACTGTATCATTCTGTTTCGGGAAGTCTCAAGGTCGAGCGACTGTCCGATAGCCACCTGCTTGATTTCATCTATCACTCGCTTCGTTACGGCCTTTGGGACGACCTTCAAAACAGCGTTGCGAAAGGCTATCGCCGAAGCAGCGTTGCCTGTTGTCACCTGCATATCCTCACTGTATGTTTTGCCGTTCTTGTCCGTGATACGTCTTTTTACCTCGACCGATACAGCGAGGTTCGTTTCAAGGTCGTGGCATACTCCCCACGCCGTCACTGTCTTGCCGTCATTACCTACGATACGTGTCTGTACTCGGAGGTTGCCCCAACTCCCTGCGATTATCTCTGCGAGGCGAACCGATACACCCTCAATGAGCGTACCTCCCCTGCGCAGTGCATAGAAACAGTCCTCTGCCGTTGTCGGGTCAAGGGTTGCAATGGTCTTGATACGCTGTAACGCTGAATGCACGTCACGTGGAAACTGTTTGGCGGTGGCAATCTGCATATCCACCTCCGCTCGGTTGATAGCGGAGAGCATGTCCGCCTGCTTCACTTCAATGATTTCGCTTTCCATAATGTTACTTTTTTAGTTGGTTTTGGTTTGGTTTGTCTTGTTTTTTCACTGTCCGCGGAACATTCCGTCGCTTACGTACGGCGTGGCGGTGATAATCCTGTGCCACTGCCGCCCGTCCGCCCCTGTCTCGGGCCTGCGCGATATGCAGAAGTGCTCTTTCGCGTCCCCGTCCGTGTCCAGCATCTTCCGCGCCGTCTCTCTCCCTACCGCCACCGTCGCGCTGTACGGTATGCCGTTGTCGTGGCGGTAGACGTTCACGCGGAAACCGTCCTGCGGCCTCACCTCGTCCTCGTCCACGAGGGCGAATTTCCACACTCCCGACGCATCGCCCAGAAGGAGCAGCTTCTGTCCTCTGTTTATGTCCAGCCCCCTCATGGCGGAGACGTTGAATTTCATCACGCCGCATTTCGCGTCAATCCTTACTACCCACGCCGCGTCCCTGTAC
>CAVHNA010000183.1:0-4422 GCA_963637205.1 Bacteroidaceae bacterium | reverse complement strand
CGCCCTGGATGGAGGGACTTGCCGACTACATGAAGTACGGATATGTGCCCTATGACAGGTGCGGCACCAGTGCCAGCAACACACTGGAGTACGCATACGACGACTGGACCATCTACCAGGCCGCGCTTGACTGCGGCGACAAGGAGACGGTGGAGACGTACCGCAAGAGGGCTCTCTACTACCGCAACGTCTTCAATCCCGCCCTCGGGCTCGCATGCCCCAGGTACAAGGACGGCACGTTCAAGAAAGACTTCTCTCCGCTGCAGACTTACGGCGAGGGGTTCATAGAGGGCAACAGCGCCAACTACTCGTTCCACGTCCCGCACGACGTGAAGGGAATGATAGAGTGCTTCGGCGGCGACAAGATGTTCGTCTCGCGGCTGGACAGTCTTTTCTCCGAACCTTTGGACAAGAAATACTACGCTGACAACGAAGACATAGAGGAGGAGTGCCTGATGGGCGGATACGTGCACGGCAACGAGCCCAGCCACCACATACCTTACCTCTACGCATGGACTTCGCAGCCGTGGAAGACGCAGTACTGGCTCCGCGAGATCATGAACCGCATGTACTTAAACAACATCGACGGGCTGCACGGCAACGACGACTGCGGTCAGATGTCGGCGTGGTACATCTTCACAGCCATGGGCTTCTATCCCGTCTGCCCCGGCACCGACCAGTACGTGATAGGCGCGCCATACCTGCCTTACTGCAAGGTGACGCTGCCCAACGGCAAGACACTGGAAATAGTCGCCCAGGGCGTGAGCGACCGCAACAGGTATGTGCAGAGCGTGAGCGTCAACGGCAAGGCGTACGACAAGCTTTACTTCACGCACTCGCAGTTGACCCAGGGCGGTAAGATAGAGTTCCGCATGGCGTCGCGCCCCAACAAGAAAAGGGGCGTAAATGAAGGGAAACCCTACTCGCTGAGCGACTAAAACGGGGGAATGTTTGGTTGTTCGGCCACATAATTGTAACTTCGCGTCCGCAAAAAGCGTAGAACAGCATACATCAACAAGAAAAAAACATCGTTTTAATTAAGGAATATGAAAGCATTTGTTTTTCCCGGACAGGGAGCCCAGTTCATCGGAATGGGCAAAGATCTCTATGAGACCAACGAGGAAGCCAAGTCTCTTTTTGAAAAGGCTAACGAGATACTCGGTTTCCGCATCACGGATATAATGTTCGAAGGCACCGACGACGAACTGAAGCAGACCAAGGTGACGCAGCCCGCCGTCTTCCTGCACAGTGTCATCAAGGCCATCAGTCTTGGCGACGGGTTCTGCCCCGACATGGTGGGAGGCCACAGCCTTGGCGAATTCAGCGCGCTGGTAGCCGCCGGAGCCCTCGACTTTGAGGACGGACTCAAACTCGTGCACGCACGTGCCTTGGCCATGCAGTCAGCCTGCGACGCCGCTCCAGGCACCATGGCAGCCGTGATAGCGTTGCCCGACGAAGTGGTGGAGAACGTGTGCCAGGAGGTGAGCGCGGAAGGTAAGGGTACTGTGGTGCCCGCCAACTACAACTGCCCAGGCCAGCTGGTCATCAGCGGCAACGTGGAGGCCGTGAACGCCGCCTGCGAGAAGCTGAAAGAGGCTGGTGCCAAGCGCGCGCTGGTGCTGCCGGTGGGCGGAGCTTTCCACAGCCCGTTGATGGAGCCGGCCAGAGAGCAGCTCTGCCATGCCATAGAGAAGACCGTCTTCCACACCCCGAAGTGCCCCGTCTACCAGAACGTGGACGGACAGGCGCACACCGACGCCGCCGAGATAAAGGCCAACCTCATAGCCCAGCTTACGGCCAGCGTGCTCTGGACCAAGGAAGTGAACAACATGATAGCAGCCGGAGCCACGGAGTTCACCGAGTGCGGACCGGGCAAGGCACTGCAGGGCATGATAGCCAAGATAGCGAAAGGCGTGGCTGAAGTGACGATAAACGGCATAGCATGACGATATACCAGGTATTCACCCGTCTTTTCGGAGCCGACGGCCGGGCGCGCGTCAGCGGCGGCAGCAGGCAGGAAAACGGATGCGGTACTATGGGGGACTTCACAGCCAAGGCCTTGCGCGAGATACGCAGCCTTGGCTGCACTCATGTGTGGTACACGGGTGTGATAGAGCACGCCACGCAGACCGACTATTCCCGGTACGGCATACGCCCCGACAACGCCGACGTGGTGAAGGGCAGGGCGGGCAGTCCGTACGCCGTTAAGGACTACTACGACGTAGACCCGGACCTCGCCGTCAGTGTGCCTGACAGGATGAGGGAATTCGAGAGCCTGGTGCGCCGCACACACAGAGCCGGGTTGGGAGTGATAACGGACTTCGTGCCCAACCACGTGGCGCGACAATACCGTTCCGACTCCTTGCCAGCCGGAGAGAGGGACCTGGGCGAAGACGACGACACCTCCGTGGCCTTCTCGCCGCAGAACAATTTCTACTACATCCCGCGGGAGAGCCTGCACCTCGACCGCGTGACCTCCTCGGCCACCTACACCGAAGAGCCGGCCAGAGCCACTGGCAACGATGTCTTCAACGCATGGCCCGGACGCGACGACTGGTACGAGACCGTGAAGCTGAACTACGGCGTGGATGCGGCTGGCGGCGGACGGCACTTCAGCCCCGTGCCCGACACCTGGACCAAGATGCTGCACATACTGCTCTTCTGGGCAGGCAAGGGAGTGGACGGATTCCGCTGCGACATGGCGGAGATGGTGCCTGTGGAGTTCTGGGAATGGGCCATAGCGAAGGTGAAGGCCGCCCATCCGCAAATCATCTTCATAGCCGAGGTCTACAATCCGGCACTGTATCGCGACTACATCCGCCGCGGACACTTCGACTACCTCTACGACAAGGTGGGCCTCTACGACACGCTGAAGGGCGTGCTACAGGACAGGGCATCGGCACAGTCCGTCACCGCCGCATGGCAGAGCGTGGACGACATACGCGGACACATGCTCAATTTCCTGGAAAACCACGACGAGCAGAGGCTCGCCTCGCCCTTCTTCGCCGGCGACGCCGTCAAGGGCAGACCCGCGCTGCTGGTGAGTGCGCTCATGTACTCCAACCCCATGATGGTCTACTTCGGACAGGAGCTTGGCGAGAAAGGCATGGACGAGGAAGGCTTCAGCGGCAGGGACGGACGTACCACCATCTTCGACTACTGGACCGTGGACACCGTAAGGCGGTGGCGCAACGGCGGCAAGTTCGGAGCGTCGGCCCTCACGGCGGATGAGAAAAGCCTCAGGGCATACTACGCCAAGGTGCTCGGCATGAGGGAGACGGAGAAGGTCTTCTCCGAAGGGGAGTTCTTTGACGTGATGTACGTCAATCCGCGCCTGCAGAGGCAGTACGCCTTCCTCCGTCGCAGCGGCGACACGGTGGCGTTGGTGGCGGCCAACTTCGAGCCTTCGGAGCGGACGCTGGACATCAACATACCGCGGCATCTCTTCGAGACATGGGGACTGAAGGAGACTGACACGGCAGAGGCCGTGGACATGTTGACGGGCGACAAGCGTGTTATCCGTTTCAGCAGTCTCGAGCCGGTCTGCGTCACACTCGCGCCCAACGACGGTGCAGTGCTCGTGCTTCGCGTAGAAGAAGAGCCTCGCGACGACAGCCCCATGCAAAATGTAGTAGGAGCGTTTGCGCAAAACGCGACCCTCCAGGAAGTCTAGAGGCTATAGAAGCTCTAGGGTACGGTTCGCCGAGTTCGGCGCACCTGCTAGAACACATAGAAGGCAAGGTCCCATGGGGGCGCACCACGGAGATGCACTCATACTACCGCACTCTCAGGGTCGCGTTTGACGCAAACGCTCCTACTAGCGCACGGGCTGAGGGCCCAGCTACCACTAGCCCAGGGCAACGCCCTGGGTCCTGAAGTCAAACCACCCCTAACGCCCTGTAAGGGCAGCTGAATAACAACGCAATGGGGTATGCAGTTGCCCTTGCAGGGCGCAACGGAATATATGGACGACGCCATACCCAGGGTGCCGTCCCTTCGCTGACGCTTCAGGACTCTGCCCTGGGCTGAGTGCAGTTGCCCCTTTGGGGCAAGACGTAATGGCATGGCGGTAGGTGCATATCTCCGGGACGCACACTTCGCAAGAAGTAGGCGCGTTTGCGTCCGCTCGGCGACGAAGGAGACACTTGCCAGAGCAAGAAATGCAACCCTCGCAAGGAGTCTGCAGTTCTGGATTGTCTAGCGGCTCTAGATTAGCTAGAGTATGGTTCGCCGATTGCGGCGAACCTGCTAGAGCTCCCAGAAACAAAGCCACTATGAGTCACGCCTCGGTGAAGTGCTCCTACTACCGACCCACTCAGGGTCGCGTTTGACGCAAACGCTCCTCCTAAGAGACGCTGCGGCCTGCAGAGACCTCCACGCGGACTCGCAAGAGACAAGAATCACGCGTCAAAGCCTCCACGC
>CAVHNA010000182.1:0-4467 GCA_963637205.1 Bacteroidaceae bacterium | reverse complement strand
CGTCGTTTTCTCTTCCATAGTGTCTGCGTTGTCTTTAGTTGGCGAGGGCGTATCGTCTGCGCATCTCGCCGTTGATGTTGTCAATGTTTTTCCTTGCTCTCTTGTACCCCATTCCGGAAGCGTCGGCGATGTCGGCGTAACTCATGCCGCAGACTACGCGGCACGTCCATACGAAGGCGTGCATCGGCGGCCATTCCGTCCGCACCTGCCGCATGATGTCCCTTGCGAGCCTCGCCTTGCCGTCGCCGTCGGCCGTATCGGTGTCTTCCTCTTGCGGCATGTCCGCCACGCGTTCCATGTCCTCCGCCGTCTCGTCGGCGCGCCGTCCGCGTGCTTTGGCGTACGCCTTGCGGAGATCCTCCGCCCAGTCGCTCCCCGAGGGACTGTCCTCTTCGGCGAGAGCGTCGCGCACCGTCAGGTACGCGTCGTGGAACGCGTCCTCGTCCATGCCGTAGGCGAGCGCCAGCCGCTCTTTCTGCCTTTCGTATTCCTTGGCCATCCATACGTCAAACGCGGCGGCCGCTCCCGTCTTCCCCATCCTCCCTATTTGGTTTTGTGCGTGGCCACATACAGCGAGGCCTCGCCGTTAATCTCTTCGTCGCTCATCACCTTGCGGCTCGTCATCCATTCCTCAAGGTCAGACTTCTTGAAATACAGCTTCACGCCCCTCTTGTAATAGGGTATGTCCTTCCTTGCCGTCATGCGGTACAGCCATTGCGACGTGTACCCGATGAACGCCGCCGCCTCCTTGAGGTTGAGGACAGTCTTCGCCCCGATGGCGGCCATCTGCTCTATCCTGTCCAGCCTCGCCGTTATCTCGGCGTACTCCTTGGACTTCATGCCGCGTCCTCCTCTTCGTCTGGCAGGAGCCCCTTCTCGTTGAGCCATGCGCCCGTCAGGCACGCCGCCGCGAGTATGGCCACGCCCAGCACCTTGAGCCCTATGACGTGCGCCAGAGAAGACGGGTCGTCGGTCTCCCCGGCTACGAGGAAAAACCCCGTGAAGCCTGCCATCACTACCAGTATGAGCCTCAGCCATTGCAGGGGCGAGCCCTGCGGCAGTATTCCGTTCGCCTTCATGACTGCGCCCTCCTCTGCCGTTTCGCCTCCTTGAGGCGTTTCTCCACCCTGTTGCAGATGCGGTACAGCGTCACCGTGTTGTTTATGCCGTACCTCTGCATAAGGAATACGTTCACGTTCGTCCTGTTCTGGTCTTTCACCGCGATGAGTTTCTTCCTCTCCTCGTAGATGGCGAGCTCTCTCGCTTCGCGCTCCATCCGCGTCCTGGACTTCCTTTCCAGTTCGGGGAGCCCGGTTCCGGCTGCCGCCGTGTTGGTTGTCATTTCTTCCATGTCTATGTGTCTTTGTCGTTTTCAGTACTCTTTTATTATCAGACATACGCGTTTCCAGCCGTTGTCGAGGACGCGCAGCCTCACCTTCTGGAGCTCGTCCAGCGCGGGGTCTCCGCTTGCCAGCCGCGCGTCGTCGCCGAAGGTCTCCAGCGTGCCGCCGTGGCGCAGCGGCACGGCTACTTCTTCCCGTCCCGTCTTGGCGCGCCCGTGGAGTGTCCTCTTCTCTTCCATCGTCATGACGGTTCCTCCTCTCCTTGCAGTTCGCAGATGGCGACCTTGCATCCGCCGAATATCAGTTTTGGCAGGTAAGCGTCCAGCGCGCTGACGTGGAACGCGGCGACCTTCAGCCCGTCCCCGTCAGCGGCGGCGACGCCCAGCAGGGAGGACGCTTTCTCCGCGTCCTCTTGGTAGAGTTCGTACCTGCCGCCGGCCCTGAACAGCAGCACCGCGCCGCCGTGGTTCCGTTTGTGCTTCTCGTAGGCCTTGAGCCTTCTTCCAGTCTCTCCGTGTGTCATTGTCTTGTCCTCCGTCGTTTTTTTCTTTGTTTTGTTTCTCTCTTTATTACATTTGTTGTAACTTTGTATATAACATTTGTTATAACATTTGTTATTTCATTTGCAAAGGTAATATAATATTATCATATATGCAATATGATATTATGTTTTTTGTTGAATATTAACACGAATTAACAATATGACATTACAAGAGAGAATGCAGTCGGTATTAGATTATTCGGGAATGTCAATACCTCAACTCGCAAAAAATGTAGGGTTTAGAACTCCGCAAACCATAAGAGAGATACTAAAGGGGAATACCCACAGCATGTCGGATGCTGTTAGGCTAAAATTATTATCGTATTTCCCTGAGATAAGCCCCGAATGGCTGTTGACCGGCGACGGCGAGATGCTCGTCAAGCCGTCCGTTCAGCCCACCGCGGGGCATACCCAGCAGGCGAACGGCAACGGGAACGTCGTCACGCAGACGATGCAGTCTTCCGCCGCCCTTGACAGGGCGTTCTCCGAAATAGCGGAGATGCGGAAACTCGTGCAGGAACAGGTGAGGATAAGCCAAGAGCAGACCGCTCACCTGCTGTCCGTCATAGAGAAGTTGGCGCAAAAGGGGAAATAAAAGGGAAGGTTGTCATGCACACGAGACTGGCAAAACTGATAGAATACAAGACAGGTGGACGGCGCGTGGATTTCGCCGCCCTGATGGGGTGGACACCGCAGTACCTGACGAAACTGCTGAGGGGAGAGAGCTTCGGGCTCCAGCCTGTTCTCGCCGTCCTTGCGGCGTTCCCCGAGATTAACGCGCGGTGGTTCCTGTTCGGGGTGGGGGATGTCCACGACCTTTCGGCGGCGTACGACCTCCGCCGTCAGGCGGCGGAACGCGCGCAGGGGCTGCTTGACCTTGAGCGGCACGTCCCCGTGATGTCTCCCGAGGAGCTGTCCGCCTTCGCCGCCGCGCTGAAGGGCGGACGTTACCCCGACTTCACGCCCGAGGAGCTGTCCGGCCTCCGCCGCCGCCTGGCGGAACGTGACGGACGGTTGTCCGCCGTCTTCGGCAAGGCGTACGCCGCCGCCTTCGTGACGGACGGGAAGAAGGAAGGGTGACGGCTACGGCTCGCCGTCCCCTCCTTCAGTGAGCCTTAGCCGCGGTATCATGGACACCGCCGCCTGCTTCTTCTTGTCCATTATGTGAGCGTAGACCTCCGTCGTGGTGATTTTCCTGTGCCCGAGCAGCTTCTGCACGGTATAGATGTCCGCACCCAAATCAAGCATGAGTACAGCGAACGTGTGCCGCCCCGAATGGAAGGTGACCTCCTTGGCGACTCCGCTCCGCACCGCCCACGCCTTCAGCTCCAACAGCAGGTAAACGGAGTAGCGGAAGTCGGGGAAGACCTTCTCTCCGTCGCCCTTGCGTTCTCCCAGATACGGTACGGCTTCGGGACTGATGTCCATGTATTCCTGTCCGCCCGTCTTCTTCTGGCGGAACACGATGCGCACGAAGTCTCCCTGCCTGCGCACCTCCGACCATGTCATCTTCTCGATGTCGCTTTTGCGCAGCCCTGTCAGGCACGAGAAGAGGAACGCCCTTTTTAGTTCGGGGTACCTGCACTCCGTCGCCGCCATCGCCCTGACCTCGTCCATCGTGAGGTATACCCTTTCCTTCTCTTCCACCTTGTAGTTCTCCACGCCCTTAAGGGGGTTGCGCTGCAGTATGCCGTCCTCGCACGCTTGGTTCACGCACGCGCGCACCTTGCTGAAGTAGCTGTGCTTGCTGTTCTGTGACAGCGGCCTGCCGCAGGCGGAGTCCAGATAGTCTTTGAAGCCCTGGACCCACCGCGGCGTCACGTCGCGGAACGTCATGCCGGGACGGCAGTACCTCTCCAGGTGTTTCAGCGCGCTCCACCAGTTGCCCCAGTTGCCGAGCGACCCTTCTCGCCTGCGCCGCTTTTCGCAGAGGTGGCGGTAATAGTTGAGAAAGGGCGTGTCCAGCATCGCTCCGCCGCCAAGGTTGAGGCCGTAGCGTCCGTCCAGCACTTCCGCCGCTCTTTTCGTCCTGACGGCCTCCGCCAACCTCAGCGTCCGGCGGTTCTTCTCCCTGTCGGCCTTGCTCGCCTCCGGGGTGAGGTACAGCCTGAGGTATTCGTACTTCCGCCGCCCGTCCGCGTAGATGTCCAGATAAAGCGACGTGTTGCCCGAGGGCATCTTGCGTCCCCTGAGCCTTACGGGTTCATGTTTGTCTCTCATGTTCGTGTTACGTTGTTTTTGTTGCAGCAACAAAAGTACAACAAACCAAACAATAAAAAACGACAAGGAAACGACAAAAAGCGCAACAAAAAACGGTTTGCAACGTCCGCTTTGCAAACGTCAAGCCCTTTGTTTTTCAACGCGTTCTCCTTGGTTTCCATAGTTTTACGCCTTCTGTACTTTATTTTCTAGCCACGAAAGTAAAGTGACGTAGTAAAGCGTTGGTATGTAACGGTTTGCAGTGTTCTCCGTTACCGACAGCAACAAAAGCGACACGAAAACCGCAAAAAAAAGAGGGGCCTCACCCCCCCCTTTTCAACATTTGTTACTCCCCTTTTCAACATTTGGCACCCCCCCCTTTTC
>CAVHNA010000181.1:0-4473 GCA_963637205.1 Bacteroidaceae bacterium | reverse complement strand
GTATAAGTCGCAGCAACAGAAAGCCGAGGTTGACGGAATGCTTGTCCCATACAAGGGACAGGTGCAAGTAGGGCAGAAGATTGTAGACCGTGGGCAGGTAGTGGACGACTACACATACCTGGTACTCCGTTCTCTGGAGAAGCATACGCAAGAGCACTCCATGACCACCGTTGAGCGACTCATGGTGGTGGGAGGCCAGACCATTTACATCTGCATACTGATGGCACTGCTTTTCCTATATTTCCTGCAGTTCCGCAACGACTATCTTGAACGGGGGCGCACCATGGCTCTCGTCATCAGCCTCGTGTTGATATTCCCCATACTTACATACCTCCTAGTGGCGCATGACTTCATGAGCGTATATGTGATACCTTATTGCATGGTACCAATATTCATTCGCATCTTCATGGATTCGCGCACAGCCTTCATCACGCACCTAATCACCATACTTCTGTGCGCCATGGCTCTCCACAGCCCTTACACTTTCATAGTCACGGAAACGGTGGCCGGACTTACTGCCATATACAGTCTACAGCAACTCGCACGCCGAAGCGAACTGTTCCAGTCAATGGTAATAGTCGTGCTGGCCACCATACTCACGTTTTTCTGTATGGAACTAATCAAAGGCACGTTAACACTCGGAGTGAATATCGACAGGTGGACATACATCTACATCGCCATGGCCGGCGTGCTCTCACTTCTCTCGTATCTGTTGCTCATACCCATAGAGCGTATCTTTGGCTTTACATCCATCGTTACGCTCGTAGAGTTGTCCGACACCAACAACCCTCTTCTACGCAGGCTCTCCGAAGAAGCTCCTGGCACCTTCCAGCATAGCATGCAAGTGGCTAATCTTGCCGCCGAAGTGGCCAACCATATCGGAGGAGAGAGCCAGTTGGTAAGGACAGGAGCCCTGTACCATGACATAGGGAAGCTTGAAAATGCCGTCTTCTTCACAGAAAACCAGTCTGGTAGCAATCCGCACAATGCGCTGCCCATCATTCAAAGTGCACAAATCATCATACGCCACGTACAGGATGGGTTGTCCTTAGCGGACAAATACAAGCTCCCACAGGTAATCAAGGATTTCATATCCACGCACCACGGCAAAAGCATGGCTAAATATTTCTATATATCCTATAAGAACGCGTTTCCCGGGTCGCAGATAGACGAGACGCTGTTTACATACCCTGGTCCAAATCCACACACGTTGGAACAAGCTATCCTCATGATGGCGGACTCAGTGGAGGCTGCGTCACGCAGCCTTAAGGAATACACAGAGGATAGCATAAGCGACATGGTAGACAAGATAATAAACGGAATAGTGGAGGCTGGCTATATCAAGGATTGTCCCATCACCTTCCTTGACATAGAGGAAACCAAAGAGGTGTTCAAATCCAAGCTGCGTACCATCTACCACACGCGCATTCAATATCCCGAGCAAAACTTCACGAAATAGCCACAGCACTTGCGATGCGTATGCATTGCCTTTGACAAAATCATGTCTTCGAAATATCAATTACACCTAATTTCACTTAAGACGGAAACGGGGAAAAAGAAAAAACTACTATTACTGATGTTCGTGGTTTTTATATCCATGAACGCTATATCCCAAAGCAAAGCTAAGTGGGATGCGAAGAACGGCATTTATACCAACTACACGTATGGCTTCTCCTGGAATATGGGCAAGGAATACAAATGGGAGCAGGAGAAACGAGCTGCCGGAGACGGCTCTTTCGTGGCTTCTGCCATGGAATCTATTGGCGGCAAGGATTTGCAGAATATGAAAGCCGAACTTCTGAGCGGATTGAAGGTTAAGTAAGACATTCCGGATTAGCGCACCGACTCAGCGGCAGGTCATGCTATATGAGAAATGCGGAGAGGCGTCTCCCCTACATTGGGAAAACGCCTCTCCGCATTTCTTCCTTAATTGATAAAAGGTCTTAATCCTTCTTAGCTGAAGAATACTTCTCTGCGATACGAGCCTTCTTACCAGTGAGATTACGCAGGTAGTAAAGCTTAGCGCGACGTACCTTACCAATCTTATTGACAGTGATGCTGTCAATGCTGGGGCTTTCTATCGGGAATATTCTCTCCACGCCCACGGTTCCAGACATCTTGCGAACAGTGAAACGCTTCTTCTCTCCGTGACCGGAAATCTTGATTACCACGCCACGGTACAACTGGATACGTTCCTTGTTACCCTCGACAATTTTGTAAGCTACTGTAACAGTATCACCCGCCTTGAACGTAGGATGAGTCTTGCCTGTAGCGAATGCTTCTTCTGCAATTTTAATTAAATCAGCCATTTTGGTTTATATTTGAAATTGTTTGTCGATCACACATGGGCATAACAGACAACTCTTCTTTCTGCCAGCGACCCATGGGAAAGCGGTTGCAAAGGTACACTTTTATTTCCATTCAGCATAATAACCGAGTCACATTTTTGGCTGATCGCATAATTTTGAGTAATTTTGGCACATGGAAACGCTTCTTCACACGACAGGGAAACTGTTGTTCGTCGTACTGTTCACGATTTCAGCATCGCTTCAGTCACAAGAGCATAAAATAAAGTCCATCACATGGAAAAGGATAGAGGTGACAGCCCACCCGGACACTGCATCTCTGCCAAAAGTCAACGCCATTATAAACAGATACAAGGCTAAGGTGGACAGCGTCATGTCCCCCGCCTTGGGGTTGAGCCGTGTGACTATGCAAGCAGGCAAGCCTGAAAGCCTCTTGGGCAACTGGGCAGCCGACATGATGGTGGAAAGCAGTACTGCCACTGGTCTCCCCTGCGCCGACATGGGGCTGGTGAACATAGGCAGCCTACGTGGCGACATACCAGAGGGTATCGTCCGGGTAGGAGACATATACACAGTAGCACCTTTCCCAAGCACTCTGGTGATACTTGAGATAAAAGGACGAGACTTGCAAAAACTGATGTCCGACATAGCCGCCGCAGGAGGTGAAGCTGTAAGCTCCGGAGTGAGAATGACGATAACAGAAGACGGGCATCTGTCGGATGTGACGTTGAACGGCAAAAGCATAGAGCCTAAACGCATATACTGGGTAGCGACACTTGACTACCTGGCAGAGGGAAACAGCAAGATGCTCGCATTGAAAAAGGCTGTAAAAAGGCACGATACCGGTATGCTCGTTCGCGACCTGATGATGGAAAGCGTCATCAAAAACCGCATTATAGACAGTAAAATAGAGGGGCGGATAACGGTAATGGCAAAATGACAAGATATCAATACATGACGAAGCGACTAGTATGCACGCTTACGCTATTATATACTTCTTTATGTCTGGCTGCGCAAGAGCATAGGGTGATGGTGCTGCATACCAGCGACTCCCACTCATGCATGGACCCCTTACCGCACAGCTACCACGACACAACCATGGCAGACAAAGGGGGCTTCGCCAGAAGAGCTGCTCTGATAAGGAATTTCAGAGAAGAATATGGCGGCAACGTGCTTCTGCTCGACTGTGGCGACTTCTCACAAGGCAGCGTATACTACTCTCTCTTCAAAGGGGACGTGGAAGTAGAGCTCATGAACGAGACGGGATACGATGCCTGCGCCATAGGCAACCACGAGTTTGACTATGGGATGGACAATCTGGCCCGGCTAATCCGTATGGCAGACTTCCCGTTCGTCTGCTGCAATTACGATTTTAGCGGTACTCCATGCGAAGGGTTGGTGAGGCCATATATCACCAAGGTTTGCGAAGGAGTCAAAATAGGCATCTTCGGCGTATGCCCGAGACTGGACAGGCTCGTGACTGAAGCCAACCGCCAAGGCATAAAATACAAGAATCCTGCCAAAGCGGCACAACCCATAATAGACTATCTCCGCAACAAAGAGAAATGCGACATGATTGTCTGTCTCAGCCATTTGGGATGGAACGTCAGCGGAGACGATGACCAAGCTCTGATATCCGCCACTTCAGGTATAGACATACTGCTCGACGGACACAGCCATACCTACTTCACACAGCCGCAACACCTCATAGACAAAGCCGGACATGAAGTGACTGTAGGCCATACCGACAAGTACGGATGTTACATAGGCGCAATGGAAGTGAAACTGGAATAGTCATGCCATATTGAGAGACAAGCCGGGGGCAACACACATCAAGGGTGGTCTCCTCTTGAGAGACCACCCTTGAACGTTATGCCGCACCTACTACAGAATTACAGAGAGATGGCACCGCTTGGGCAGGCATCTGCACAAGTCCCACACTCCGTACACTGCTCGGGGTCAATGCTGTACTTTTCGCCCTCAGAAATAGCTCCTACAGGACACTCGTCAATACATGTGCCGCAAGCAACACAGTCGTCACCAATTACGTAAGCCATAATCAAAATTAATTTATAGTTAATCCTTCTTTCTATTCTTTTCTTCTGCAAAGGTAATCAAAAATAGCGATAACTTATACTCATGAAGCTGCGTTTTTTTGATGTAATAG
>CAVHNA010000180.1:0-4587 GCA_963637205.1 Bacteroidaceae bacterium | reverse complement strand
GACTAGAGCGAAAAGCGTAAGAAGGTTGAGCGTGAAGCCCGCCACGACAAGACAGGCGAACGTTCCCACCAACGACACTATTATGGATATGGACGGTATGATGGTAGCGCGGAAGTCCTGAAGGAAGAAGTACACCACCAACACCACAAGGAGGATGGCAACTACAAGTGTCTCCTTGACATTGGCTATTGACGCAAGGAGGAAGTCGTTGGACGACATCATCTTCACGAACTTCATGCCCTTTGGAAGGTCCTTGCTCAGCTCGTCGAGCTTGGCGGAGACACGGTCGTTGGTCTCCTTGGCGTTGGCACCGGCCAACTGGAAGCACAGGAAGGTAACACCAGGATGCCCGTTGGCCTCACCATGGAACGCATAGCTGACGGCTCCAAGTTCCACATCAGCCACGTCCTTGAGACGGAGAATAGTACCGTCCTCGTTGGCCCGTATCACGATGTCCTCGAACTCGGTTATCTTCTTGAGACGTCCCTTGTACTTGAGCGTATACTGCATGCTGTTGGCTATACCTTCGCCGTGCGTACCGTTGACGGGCTTTTCGCCGAACTGTCCGGCAGGAGACTCAAGGTTCTGCTCGTCCAAAGCTGCAGTGATGTCGGTGGGAACGACTCCATACTGAGCCATCACCTCCGGCTTCATCCATATACGGAGAGAATATGTACCTCCCAGTTCCGTAACATCACCGACGCCCTCCACACGTTTAATCTGAGGAACAACGTTGATATCAAGATAATTGGAGATGAAGTCCTCGTCGTATTTGCCGTCTTCTGAACAGAGAGCGTCAATCTGAAGGAATGAAGTCTGCCTCTTGATGGTGCTGACACCAATACGCGTAACCTCCTGCGGAAGGAGTCCCTGTGCCTTGCTCACACGGTTCTGCACGTTGACGGCAGCCATGTCGGGGTCGGTGCCCTGCTTGAAGTACACGTTGATGGTGGCACTGCCTGAGTTGGTGGCGGTACTGCTCATGTAGATCATGTTCTCCACTCCGTTGATACTTTCCTCCAAGGGCTGTATCACCGCATTCATAACGGCGTCGGCACTAGCACCTGTATATGTGGCCGTGACGGATACTGTAGGAGGCGCTATGTCGGGATATTGCTCCAATGGCAGGGTGTTGTACGATATGACACCCACCAAAAGTATCATGATGGAGATGGAAATCGCCATCACGGGTCTTTTAATGAAAATATTTCCTTTCATCGTATTCGTATTTGTTGTTATGTTATTCTCAGGAAGCCCTCATTTCCAAGGCTTACTCCTTGTTAGGCTTCACGTTCTGTCCATCCTTCACCATGCCGGCACCGGAGGCTACTATAACGTCACCTTCCTTAAGTCCACCAGTAACCACATAGTTCTTGCCGTCGTTCTGGGACTCTACGGTAATAAGCTGCTCATGGGCCACATTGTCCTTGTCCACAGTGTACACCTTGTATCTGTCCTGCATCTGCACAGTGGCTACGACAGGAACCACAATCTTGTTCTCGTACAACGTGGGTATAACCACAAAGCCCGTGCTTCCGCTATGGAGCAGCTTGTCGGGATTGTCGAACACGGCACGCATCTGCACAGTGCCAGTGCTGCGGTCCACCACTCCACTGATGCTCTCCACCTTGCCGGGAAGAGAATACTCGCTGCCGTCAACAAGGGTGAGGCTGACAGCTGGAAGTGTGTCTATAGCCTGTTCTATGCTGCCGTACTGGCGCGCCATAGAGAGGTACTTGGCCTCGTTGATGGCGAAGTAGACATACATCTGGCTGTTGTCGCTGACTGTGGTGAGTGGCTGCTGCATGCTCGGGCCTACCAATGCACCCTGACGATAAGGCAATGTGCCTACCACACCGTTGGACGGACTCTTGACTACAGTATAGCTGAGGTTGTTGCGGGCATTAACCACCTGTGCCTCGCACTGAGCCACCTGCGCCTTGGCAGTGAGAAGTGAGTTGTATGCAGTCTGCAGGTCTACGTCGGCGATTACCTGCTGGTCGAAAAGAGTCTTTTTGCTGTCGTAGCTAAGCTGGGCCGTAGCTACCTGCGCCTTGGCAGCGTTCAATGTGGCCTCGGCAGTGTTGAGGGCAGCCTGATATGGAACTTGGTCTATGATAAAGAGCGTCTGACCTGTCTTGACAGCCTCACCTTCAGTCACACATAACTTCTGGAGAGTACCGCTTACCTGTGGCATAACGTCAATGTCCTGACGTCCTCTGATAGTGGCACTGTACTTGTCGTACATGGTAATGTCCTGTGTCTTCACTGTCATAGTCTCGAAATTTGCACTCGGCATCTGCGTTTGGGACTTCTTTCCACACGATGAAAAAAAAGCCATCGTCATGATACCCAACGCTGTCACTGACTTGAAATTCATGTTCATATTCACCTTAAATATTATAAATTATAACGTTATTCCCAAATTCGGGTGCAAAGGTACGACAAATAATTGATACAAATGCGTGGGTTGTTGGTCAAAAAATCCTTTTGGATTGTTCATTTTAGGAACACCCTTTACATTTTCACATTATTTATGTATCTTTGTCCCGACATTTAGCAAAAGTTATGACAGACATTGAGAAGAACGACACGAAAGCCCTTTATTCGTGCGACATATTGAACAGCGAAAACCTCGACTGTGGGAGATTTACGCCCAAGATGCTACACATCGTGTACACGGTACATGGAGAAGCGGAAATTACGCAAGGAAACGAAAAGCACCACCTCGCCCCACGCTCGTTCATCATCATCGTCCCACACCCCACGATACAGGTGGCATCGGTGTCGCCCGACTTCAAGGCATACCATCTTGGGTTCGCCATGGAACTTCATGCAAGCGACGTCTCGTCCATAGACCCCGGATTCTACGAATTCATATTGAAGACCCGCGTATGGAAACTCACCCTGTCGCAGGACAGAGGCATGAACGGATTCTGCCAATCGTACTACTACATTTGCGACGAACTAGACTCTATCATGAGATCCGACCTCGTGTCTTCCCTCTTCTCTCTGTTTCTGAGAGCTTTGTATGAGAACACAAAGATGGAGTATATCTCGCAAGCCAAGACGAGCAACATCAACAGCCGCAACATAACTATGCGTTTCCACACGCTGCTGAGGAAAAACTTCAGACGGGAACACAGCGTGAGCTTCTATGCCGACGAGCTGTGCATCTCTGCCAAATACCTTACACACATCATAAAAGTAACTACCGGCAGCACACCAAAAGCCATAATAGACAGAATGGTGGCTGCGGAGTCGCTGTACAAGTTGGGCAAAACGTCCAACACAGTACAGGAGACAAGCATAGAGCTGGGCTTCCCCGACCAGAGCTACTTCGGCAGATTCTTCAAACGGATGTTCGGCATCTCTCCTGCAGCCTACCGCCAAAACCCCAACCTTGACTTAATGAAGAAACTGGACGAAAGGATGGACAAGAACAAAAGATAAGCTACCGCACAGGCGGACATTCCGCCTGATGGGATAATCCTACACATACCAAGACTCTCTTTTTTACCTGAAAACGCCCCTCTGCTGTCTTGAGGATTACTATGCGCATCTGTAAGCTACAAATGGCCCTGTAGCTTACAGATTGCATATTATATAATGTATAAGGAATACAAAATCACACTTACTCTCAATATTTGTTGTCATAATGTTTGCTCATATTAGCATTTACATGTACTTTTGCAAGCGAAATAAAGAAAGAGATAGCATTTTGATAGGTAAAATCCATATATGGTATCATTAATGACAACAAATCTGAGAAAGGTATGAAAAAGATTGAAGCGATTATCCGTAAGACCAAGTTCGAGGAGGTGAAGGAAGCCTTGCTGAGCAGCGACATCGACTGGTTTGAGTACCATCCTGTACACGGCATCGGACAGAGCCGTCAGGAGCGCATCTACCGTGGAGTGCAGTACAGCACAGACGTGATAGAGCGTATGAAGATAAGCATAGTGTGCCGTGACGTGCTGGTGGATCCCACCGTGAAGGTGATAATGCAGACCGCCCATACTGGCGAAGTGGGAGACGGACGCATCTTCGTGTCGGACATGATAGACGTGTGGTCTATACGCACAGGAGAGCACGGCGACACGGTGCTGAGAGACAAGAAATAAAAATAACACATCAAACAAACAAAAACAGCTATGACTACATTATATACTATATGCGCTGCGGCCGCGCCTATCATAGAGGAGGCCAAGGACTATGTGAACGGACTGGACACCCTGTGGGTGCTGTTGGGAGCGATGCTCGTCTTCTGGATGCAGCCTGGATTTGCCCTGGTGGAGGCCGGACTGACACAGTCGAAGAACACAGCCAACATACTGATGAAGAATTTCACCGATTTCATGTTCGGCACGGTCATCTACTGGGTGATGGGCTTCAGCATCATGTACGGAGCCGGCAACGTACTGTTCGGCTGGGAAGGCTTCGGATTTATCGGCAGTGACAGCAACGTGCCCGCCGAGTGTACGTTCATCTTCCAGACAGTATTCTGCGCCACGGCGGCCACTATAGTGTCAGGAGCCATGGCAGAGCGTACCAAGTTCTCCATGTATGTCGTTTACTCCATACTGA
>CAVHNA010000179.1:0-4587 GCA_963637205.1 Bacteroidaceae bacterium | reverse complement strand
TCATCTGCCTGATGGTGTCGGGGGCTGTGTATCCGGGCTTGCCGTCGGCAAGCGCCATGTCGTTTTCGGGGTTGAAAATATGCAGTGTCATGGTGCAAAGGTAGACGTTTTATTTTGCCGTTCCAAGAAAACGCCGTACTTTTGCGTTAACAAAAAACGTACAACCAACACCTTACATATCTTTATTTCGGAATATGGAACACGCCATAGACATCTTCATACCGTCGGGCGGCGGTGAGCACGCCGCCACGGCGTCACAGTTTGAGAACAACGCCCTTGTGAACGCCATACACGTCATGGGGGCGTCGTTCATGTATTCCACCCAGACGCTGTGCCAAGCGGCGGAGATGGCCGAGGCCAAGTACTCGCTGATATACCTCAAGACGGACCGCCTGGTGATGGGCTACCACGCCCTGGAGAGAATGCTCACGGTGGCCGAGGACAGCGGTGCGCTGATGGTGTACGCCGACCACTACACCGTGACGCCCGACGGCAAACGGCACTGCATGCCGCTCATAGACTTCCAGACGGGCAGCGTGAGGGACGACTTCCAGACGGGCAGCGTGCTGCTGATACGCACCGGCGCACTGAAGGAATACGCCGCCAGCGAGAACCTGCACCGCTACAAATACGCCGCTCTCTACGACTTCCGCCTCTTCGTCAGCCGCCAGACCCTGCCGTTCCACATAGACGAATACCTCTACACCGAGGTGGAGACGGACACCCGACTGAGCGGACAGAAGCAGTTCGACTACGTGGACCCGCGCAACCGCGACCGCCAGCTGGAGATGGAGAGAGCCTGCACGCGCCACCTCCGCGCCATCAACGCCTACCTGCACGGCGACGAGAATGACGAGATAAACTTCGGCGAGGAACACTTCGAGGTGGAGGCCTCCGTGGTGATACCCGTACGGGACAGGGCTCGTACCATACGCGACGCCATACGCAGCGTGCTGGAGCAGAAGACAGCGTTCCCCTTCAACCTCATAGTGGTGGACAACGGCAGCACCGACGGCACCACGGAGGCCATACGCGAGTTCGCTGGCGACGAGAGGGTGCTGCACGTCATACCCGAACGCGACGACCTGGGCATAGGCGGATGCTGGAACATGGCCGTGCACCATCCCAAGGCGGGACGCTTCGTGGTGCAGCTCGACAGCGACGACCTATACAGCTCGCCTTCCACACTGCAACGCATGGTGGACGCTTTCTACCGCGAGAAGGCGGCCATGGTGATAGGGTCGTACCGTATGTGCGACTTCCAGCTCAACATACTGCCGCCGGGCCTCATCGACCACAAGGAGTGGACACCGCAAAACGGACGCAACAACGCCCTCAGGATAAACGGACTGGGAGCGCCCAGAGCTTTCTATACGCCAGTGCTGCGCAAGATACAGATACCCAACACCAGCTACGGCGAGGACTACGCGCTGGGACTGATGCTGAGCCGCCGCTACCGCATAGGGCGCATCTACGACGAGGTGTACCTGTGCCGCAGATGGGACGGCAACAGCGACGCTGCGCTGAGCCAGGAACGCATCAACCGCAACAACCTCTACAAAGACCGTCTGCGCACCATGGAGATATCGGCCAGGCAGCGGCTCAACGCTCTGTGGCAACACGAAGTGACGACTGACGAGCTGGAGGACTTCTTCCAGTCGGAGATGAAACAGTGGCACGAAGCGGCGCAGAGATACCAAGACCTGAAGGAGCACGTGCAGACACGAAACCTGACGGTGGGCAACTCCACCCTGCAGGTGCAGTGGAACCCGGCGCGCATAGTCAGCACAGCCGCCAAGGTGGACGCCAAGGCCATAGAAGAACGCCCCTGCTTCCTCTGCGACCAGAACAGGCCGCCGCAACAGCACAAGCTGATGACGGAGAAACACTACCAGATACTGGTCAACCCCTTCCCCATCCTTCCGCAACACTTCACCATACCCTCGCGCAGACACACCCCGCAGAGCATATACAGCAAGTTCGGCACGCTGAGGAAACTGGCGTGGAACATGAAACGCCACATCGTCTTCTACAACGGACCGCTGTGCGGCGCGTCGTGCCCCGACCACATGCACTTGCAGGCCGGCAGCCGCGGCATAGCGCCGCTGGAACGCGACTGGGCCATGTACGAGAGCGGACTGAAGAAACTCTATCCGCTGACGGGCAGCCAGACGGCCTCCATGGAAGAGGCGGGCAACGTGGGCAACCGCTGCGGCCTCTATCTGCTGACCACCTATCCCTGCCCCGTCTTCGTGATACGCAGCATGCCGTCGGAACAAGACAGCCTGCTCTGCCAGCGGCTATACAAAGCCCTGCCGGTACACGACGGCGAGAACGAGCCGAGGGTGAACATAGTGTCGTGGCACCAGGAGGGAGGACAGTCGCGCCCCGACGAGATAGTGACGCTGGTGTTCCCGCGCAGCAAGCACCGCCCCGACTGCTACTACGCCGAGGGCGACGAGCAAATCATGGTCAGCCCGGGTGCCCTGGACATGTGCGGACTGCTGGTGACACCCAGGGAAGAGGATTTCATGCGCGTCACGCCGGAGAAGGCCGAAGCCATACTGAAAGAAGTGACCATGACCATGGAGGAACTGCAGCCCGTGATAGCGCGGCTGTCTGACGAACCATCGCCCACCGACCAGTCGGAGCGGAAAGGGGAGACGGACGAAGGCACGTCAGTTCCCGACGTGAACGTGGGCATACTGTCTGGCACGCTGATAACCTTCCGCACCAACGGCACCTACACGGCCAAGGGCATAACGGTGACGGGCGAACAGAAGGTGGAATGCCAGGACGGATGTATAAAATGGAACGGCGTGCTCTACCAAGACCTGACGTTCCGCCCCGCCACCGACGATTCCACGTTCAGCCTCTTCGGAGTCACCATAGGCAAGCAGTTCCACTGGGAGAGACAGCGCACGCAGACGTTCTCGGGGACTCTGCGCCTGCTGGTGGACGAAGACAAGATAGTGGCCGTCAACTGCCTGCCCGTGGAGGAATACCTCGCCAGCGTCATCAGCAGCGAGATGAAGAGCACTTGCAACATGGAGTTCCTCAAAGCCTCCGCCGTCATCAGCCGCAGCTGGCTCTTCGCACAGATGGAGAAACGACGCAAGAAGGAGGCCGCCGGCTCGTCGTTCTTCCCGTTCCAGAAAGACGCCGACGAATACATCCGCTGGTACGACCGCGAAGACCACACCATCTTCGACGTGTGCGCCGACGACCACTGCCAACGCTATCAAGGCGTCACCATGGTGAGCAGCCCGCAGGTGTGCGAGGCCGTGGCGCAGACATGCGGACAGATACTGAAATACGACGGTGAAGTGTGCGACACGCGCTTCGGCAAGTGCTGCGGTGGACGCACCAACGAGTTCCAGTATTGCTGGGAGAACATCTCGCACCCCTACCTCAAGTCGGTGGAAGACCCTTTCTGCAACACGGACGACACCAACGTGCTCTCGCAGATACTCAACGACTACGACCTGGAGACGCACGACTTCCACGACTGGACGGTGACGTACACGCAGCAGGAGATACGCGACCTCATAGAGCGACACACCCACTTCGAGTTCGGCGACATACTGCGTCTGGAGACCGTGGAGGCTGGTCCCGGCGGACACATCAGCAAGCTGAGGATAGTGGGCTCAGCCAAGACGTACACCATAGGCAAGGAGCTGGAGATACGCAAGACGCTAAGCGAGACACACCTCAAGAGCAGTGCCTTCACTGTGGAGACGCAGGACATGCGCGACAGCGTGCCGCAGCGTTTCATCCTCCACGGCCACGGATGGGGACACGGCGTGGGCTTGTGCCAGATAGGCGCCGCCGTGATGGGCGACAAGGGCTACACCTACCGCCAGATACTCCAGCACTATTACCAAGGAGCGGACATAGAGAAAGCCTACTGATGCCGACTATGGGGGATTGTTAATTTGTAATAATGCAGGAAAATGCAACTGACTGGTCGTCAGCAACGGTTACCAACCAGTAACTTTGTTTCTTCAAAGTGGCGTCTTGCACAGTTGTACGATTCATGGTAATTTTGCAGCGTCAAACTACAAAATACAACTATTATGAATGAAACAAAACTCCAAAAGACAGGCAAGGGCTACAGCGTAGCCACAATAGGCGACCTCAACAGTTTCAAGGGCAAAGTATTCGTGAAAAACGTGCTTGGACTGACATCCATGGAGGTCAGCTTCGGTACAATGCCTGAGAACACCGCCGTACCGTTCTTCCACAAGCACAAGCAGAACGAAGAAGTTTACATCATACTCGGCGGCAAAGGCGTGTTCACTCTTGACGGCGAGGATATCGAGGTAGAGGCTGGCAGCATCGTATGCGTGGCTCCGGAGGTAAGCCGTTGCAACAGGAACACCGTCAAGGAGCCATTCACATACATCTGCATTCAAGCGAAAGCCCAATCGCTGGAGCAAGCCGTAGCCGACGACGCCATCATTGAACAGTAAAAGAGCTTGCGAAAAATGGCACTCTCAACCGCACATTAATATATGGGGTGAGCCGAATACATAAACGGCCTGCCCTATACGTTACACATACCCAATATGCTAAACTCCATAGATA
>CAVHNA010000178.1:0-4677 GCA_963637205.1 Bacteroidaceae bacterium | reverse complement strand
AAGGAGACGCTTGCCAGAGCAAGAAATGCGCCTTTGCTGCTGACTCATTTGCGAAAGTGTCTCGTCATTGTCCGCATTGGGTCGCGTTTGACGCAAACGCTCCTACTACCTTTTTTCTTGCGGGTTGCGCCTTGGCGATGCGCTCCTTGGCCGCAGGGGGCTTGCAGAAGAATCTTTGGCGTGGAGTTCTGAAAAAAACGCCCCGGACCTTGTTTAGGGCCGGGGTGTTGACTGTCGGTAGTGTCAGTTTCTTACTGGCGGCGGTGCTTTACCACTCAGTGTTCCAGATGTTCTCTCGGCTCAGGACATCATTCCCGTCGCTCACTATGTCGCCGTCGTCAACTGTTGTGTTGAGCTGGAGAGAGGGGCCGCTTGTGGCTATCATGTCCGCATGGTGAATCTCTACGGATGTGGTCTCTGGTTTGATATATCTTTTCATTTTCTTTGCTCTTTTTGTTGATTAGTACATGATTTTCTTTCCGTTCACTATGTTCACTCCCTTCTGGAGCTTGGAGATGCGCTGTCCTGCCGTGTTGTATATGACGTCGTCCTGCGCCTTGATGTTCTCCACGCCTGCTATGCCAGTCTCGCTGTCACCCTCGAAGCCGATGAAGGTGCGGCCTTCGGATGCTCCTGTCACTTCCAGATAACCCTTGTTCTCGGGAATGGTGAGAGCGTCGGACGTGGGGTAGAAGCCCACACCCTTTGACTTGTTGGCGAGGACATAGACGGTGTCGCCACCCTTCACGGTGCCGTCGGATACCCTCAGGTCGTTGTTTGGCATCTCGTCCAGAGCCTCTATGGCAAACGGTATGGTGTATTTACCTGTTGCTCCAGCTACGATGAAAGCCGTTCCTGCTGGTACGTTGGCGAGCGGTGTGAGGCGAACATTGCTTTCTTCCACCTGTGCGGCGTATGCCTGCATATCCGTTGTGGTGCTGAAATCAAGAGCTTTGTCTGACGTGACGGTGACATACCCTGCATCGGTGATGCTGATGGTCTGCGAACTCTCAGCCGGCATCCATGCCAGTATGGGGTATTCGTTTGTGGCGACGAACTTCCAGTCGTTCACCATATCCCAACCCATATCGTTGGTGTAGAAACTCTTCACCGTCATATCCGCAACGGCCTTGGTCTTTCCGTTAGAACCGTTAATGTCGTCGAAATTGTTGCTTGTTGTAACTTCATCGTCTCCGTTCTTTCCCTTCAGCTCCATGCTTGCAGCAACATAATTATGTTCAAATGTGGCTTTTCTGCCGCTGGTGTTGATGATGGAGTACTGGCCGTCTTTGTTGTTGTTCTGAAGCAAAGATGCGGCTGAGATGCTGTACGAGATGGTCGTGGGAGATGTTTCGCTGTCGACGAGAGAAACCAAACCTGCGACGGCAAAGTTGTCGTTTGTCACGGTTCCTGTGAACAGGCACTTCGTGAGTGTCAGCCCGTTGGTTGTACCCACAAGACCACCTGCCTGGTATGTGGTAGAATGTATGGTGGCGTCTGACAAACAGTTGCTAATAGTTGTCGTGGCTTCCGTGTTTCCTGCGATAGCACCCACATGGTCGTATGACTGGGCTGAAGAACTCATCACTGCCACTCTGTTGACAGTTGTGTTGTTCATGTTACCGGCAAGAACACCGCTGTTGGGTGACGTTGTCTTAACGCTGCAACCTGTCAGTCCGAGGTCGTGGATATTGGCATTCTCGGTCTTGCCGAACAGACCTGCGTTCTTGTCAGAGGTGTCTATTGTGAGGTTCTTGAGCCAATGCCCGCCTCCATCAAATTCTCCCTTGAAGGCAACTGCAAAGTTTCCGTTGCCGAAACCGGCGAAGCCTGTGAGGTCAACATCTTGTGTGAGGCGTATCTTTATGTCCTGCTTTACCTTCTTCACGGTGGCAGCCAACCAGTCGAAATGGTCTACTGTGGTGGGCTCGTACCAGCCGTCGTTGGCTGTCATCCACCCTTCTTGCGGATAAGAACAGTTCTCGCACAGTCCATTGTTGTATATATGGTTGTTTGTCATGGCTATCTCGTCACCATGTTTTGTCGCTCCGCAGTCCTCGCACAGGAGTATCTTGTATCCTGTGGTGGAACAAGTGGCGTCTTTCTGACCGTTTTCTTTCCATGTATGTGCGGTTGTTGTAGCGATGAGAGCAACCTCTCCCAACTGGAAATAGCCGTTGCCTACCGTCCTTGAAACGGTTATCTTGTAATACAGGTAGGCCTTATCAAGGCAATTTCCTATGGCGAAGTAGTAGGGCGTATAGTTCACGTCCTTCATGTCTTGGTTTTGAGTCACGGAAACAATCTCCTCCCAGTTTGTGCCGTCAATGCTGCCCTCTATCTTCCAGTCGCTTGGGTTGCGGCCTTGGTATTGTGCGTTGTCGTTCGCAGTAGTGAACTGGTAACCCACGAGATATGCGGCCTCTGAGGCTTTCACAGTGACGGATGTGGTGGGGTTGCTCTCCCATTTAGCTCCTACGGTACCGTCAAAGGCATTGCTGTTGCCTACCTCTTGTGTGAATCCCACCGTTGCAGGCAGCAACTTGAACTCGCTGAGTTGGAACAGAGTACTGCCGTTGAGGTTAGAACTCAGAATTTGGAGTTTGAAATACTGGTACTTCTTCTTGCTGTTGCAGTAGATGGTGTAATCCGTGTAGTTTTTGTCGCCGATGTAGTTGTCGTCGGTCTGGTGGTAAATTAGTTCGTAGGTGCCGTCCTGAGCATCGCTTCCGTAGAGTTTGTACTCCTTTGGCGTGCGGCTTTTGTACGTTTCGTTATCGTTGGCTGTTGTCATCACGAATCCTTGGATGTAGGTGGCCTCCGACGCTTTGATGATTACGTAGCAGTTTTCCCCACCGCTCTTGCACCACTTAGTGCCTGTGTTACCGTCGCAGACCTTGTCAGAGCCTTCGTTTTCGCCCCAGTTAGAACCATCCACAGCCTCGAAGGTGACCTGCGCATAGTTCGCTGATGCCATTCCCAGAAGAGCCATCAGCGTAAGTAGCTTTTTTCTCATTTAAATTGCTTTTTAGTTTGTAATTAATATGGTCAAATAGACGAAATTTCCTTTCCGCCAATGCAAAGATATGTAAAAGTTTGCGCGTCCCCCCCCCCCATTGAGTTAAATAACGTTAATAGGGCGTAAATTTATACACTCAATGCCAGAAATGACACAGTGACGCACTGTTTGCGTGCCGTTCATGCGCCTTTTACGGCTAAGATTGGGGGTGACGACGTTTCGGCATGAGAAAAAATTTCCGTAACTTTGTCCGCCGAATAACAAAACTATCACATAGACATGATGAGAAGAATACTCTCACAGACCGTGCTGTCACTGACGGCCGCAATATGCCTCCATGCACAGGAGTACAACATCCCACAGGAAAGCATTAGCGTAAGGGATCCGTTTATCACCGTAGATTGCAAGCAGGGACTCTACTACCTCGTCACCGTGGGGAGTACGGAGAATGCCGTGGGGCTGAAAGCCTACGAAAGCCGCGACCTGGAGATGTGGCGCGAGGTGGGCAGCGTGTACAAGGGCGACAACGGATGGATGACGGGAGTGAACCCGAAAGTGGACCACTGGTGGGCACCGGACACTTACTTCTACCGCAGACGTTATTACACCATAGTGACCGTGACCAACCAGAATGAAGGACGGGTGAACTTCTGCACCCTGCTGCGCGGAGGGCGCAAACCTACGGACACGTACGAGAATGTATGTGTGGACGGCAAGCCCGTCAGCCTGACGCCATACGGACAGCAGTGTCTGGACGGCAGCCTCTTCATAGACACCGACGGACAGCCGTGGCTGGTGTACAGTCTGGAATGGAACGGAGCCGAGGCGCAGGACGGCATAGGCGAGACGTGGGCGGTGCGTCTGAGCAAGAACCTGAAGAAACGGAAGGGAGAACCGGTGCGATTGTTCAGAGCCAACGAGTCGCAGTGGAACAAACGCAAGGCGGAGCGTAATCTGGTGGTGGACGCACCTTTCTTGTGGAGAGACGAGAGTACAGGACAACTGACGTGCTACTGGAGCTCCTTCATCAACGATGTGTACGCAGTGGGCAAGGCCGTGAGCGTGTCGGGCAAGGTTGAAGGGCCGTGGATACACGACGAGAAGCCGGTCTACGTGAACGGCGGTCATCAGATGCTGTTCCGCGACCTTGACGGACACGTTCGCATGAGTCTGCATCACAACAACAACAACGCTCATCTGAAAATCGTCACGCTGCAAGACTGAAGCGTGACGAGCAGAAGAAAAGGGAGAGGATAATAAAATCCTCTCCCTTGCTCTTTGTGGGCGTTGACGGATTCGAACCGCCGACCCTCTGCTTGTAGGGCAGACGCTCTGAACCAGCTGAGCTAAACGCCCTTGATGTCCCTTTTCTGAAACACAGTGCAAAGGTACACCTTTTATTTGACACGGCAAAGCGTTTGCCGGAAAAAAATGATGAAACGCAGAGTATTTCTCCCGGCGTGCAGTGCCGTGTCCGCCTGTGACGGCTGTCACTTGGCGAATCGTCGGGCCTGCTCCTCTATAAGGGCCTTGTCCTCGAAATAGTTGATTTTCATGGCGCGTCGAACGTCGTCCATGGTGCTGGCAGCCACCTCACGCGCAGCCTCGCAGCCGCGTTTCAGTATGTCGTAGACCATGGGTATGTCCTTCTCGTATTC
>CAVHNA010000177.1:0-4723 GCA_963637205.1 Bacteroidaceae bacterium | reverse complement strand
CTCTTGGGTCGCGTTTGTCGCAAACGCTCCTCCTAGGCTTCTTGGGTCGCGTTTGTCGCAAACGCTCCTCCTAGGCTTCTTGGGTCGCGTTTGCCGCAAACGCTCCTACTAAGCTATCGCTGCCTCGGTAGGAGTCGCGTTTGTGCCCGCTCGGCGACGAAGGAGACGCTTGCCAAAGCAAGAAACGCACTCTTGCAAGATCCGATAGCAGTTGAGGATTGCAAAATGCGTCCCTCGCAAGGAAGGAGAAATGTTGGGTGACGGAGCGGTGGCATAAAAAAAGGAGAAACCCTTGGTGGTGGGTTTCTCCTTTGTCTCGCTTGTGTGTGATTCGGATGGGGCTCGAACCCATGACCCGCAGCTTAGAAGGCTGCTGCTCTAATCCAACTGAGCTACCGAACCAACCTTAATTATCTGTTCACATGAAAATCAATGCAAAGGTACGGTTTATCCGCGACACATGCAAATATTTCACTTCTTTTGTACCTTTACCGCCTTGAAATTGGTGACGCGGCTCTTGAAGTCTCCTGAGTGTTGCAGAGGGAACACCAGTGTACGCATTATATTATATGTGGACTTGTCGTGGGCGTAACGCTGGTCACGTCCTAGCCGCTCCACCAGTTTTCCGTCTACGCTGAGGGAAGTGCTCTCGTTGTCGCCAGAGATGGTGATGTGTTCTCTGGTGCCAGCCTTGCCTTTGTGCTGGAAGGTGAACAGGTATCCGTCCCTGGTGAATCCGAGCCAGCCTCCGATGGGGTCGGACAGGAAGACGCGTGAATAGCTGTTGCTCGTCAGCACGGTGCCAGGTGTCTCGTCTGCCCACTCGATGTCAAAGTCCACTTGGTAGTCGTAGCCTATCTGCGCGTCAAGGTCGTCGGACAGCAGTGTGGACGGCTTCATCTCGGAGCAGGAGAGGGTGGTGGCGCCAAGCTGGTTGCACAGCGCACCTTCGCCCAGAAGGTTTCTCTTCTCGTTCCATACGGCGTACCCTGTGGAGTCGTTGACGGCGTGCCACGTCTTCTCCGCAATCACCTGCACGGCAGGGTAAATGCGGTGGTGTACGTCGCCCACGGAGATGCCGTTGCCGCAAATATCGTTCCACACGGCGAACATGCCACCGTCTATCATGGGGTCTTTCTCCTCAAAACGCTGGTCGCCTATCTGCGCCGGCGTCCAGTGCTCGTAGAGGAACTGACAGTTGAGGTAGTTGTAGTAATATCCGGCCTCGGGCACTATGTAGACGTATCCGTCGGGAATGGACACCATGTGGTATCCCTCCTTCTTCATGTCGGTGGGGTTGGCGTAGCCGTTGTACCACATGTGCATGAGCACGTTGTCCGACTTAACCGGTGTCTTGCCTTTGGCGTGTGTGAGCGACCCCCACAGCACCGCCTTCTTGCCGTAGCTCTCCACCTTGCGTATCAGATGGTCGGCGAGGCCGCGGAACAGCTCCACCACGCTGCTGTCCTTGTTGTTGTACTCGTCCGTGCCGATGTGCATGCGCGGACAGCAGAAGACGGGGTCGTCGCCACCGAGGTACTCGGCGTATAGGCTGTCCAGGAAGGGAATGACGGCTGGGTTGCGAAGGTCGAGGTGGTCGGCTCCGTATTCCTCGCACGAGAGGGACGGCCTGTAACGGGTGAACGCCAGGGAGTGCGCCGGCGCGTCGAACTCCGGTATTATCTCCACTCCTCTGGAGGCGGCGTACTTGATGAACTGACGGAACTCGTCCTTGCCGTAGTATCCGTCCTTGGCCGTGAGTCCGGGGAACGTGGTACACTCCAGACGGAAGGCGGCGTAGGTCTCGTCCCAGTTGTCGTGGAAGTATTTGCGGAATCCGTTGTCGTTGAGGTGCACGTGCATGGTGTTCATTTTATAGTACGACATCATGTCGGCCAGACTGTAGAGATAGGATAGGGGAATATACTTGCGCGCCACGTCTATCATGAGTCCGCGCAGAGGGTAGTCGGGACGGTCGGTGATGACTCCGCACGGCAACGTGTCCGTCTGCCGGCACAACTGCTGTAGGGTCTGTATGCCCCACACGACGCCCCGCTCCGTGTATGCGCTGACGGTGACGCCGCTCCGGGTGACGCGCAGCTTGTAGCCTTCCTCGCCGAGCTTCTTGTCTCCCGAGAGTTGGAGGTGTATGTCTCCTCCCTTGCCGGCAACGGTCTGCAAGGTGTTGCCGAGGACGGTGGAGCACAACTTGGCCTCGTCGGCAAGTTTACTGTCAGCGTATGTAATCTTGTGTGCTGACGAGAACAGGAATTCGCCGGACGACGGTTTCCACTCCTTGACGGCTGGCACTGTGAACGGTAAGCCCTGTGCCATTCCTGACGTACATGCGGAGCCCAGGCACGCCAGAGCGATTAGAATCTTTTTCATAATTTTCTCGTTGTTTTAATATGTGGTTAATGGATTATCTTGTGAATTGTGTACGTTATCTGCCGCACAGCGTACGGAAGTCGCACCATTGGCACGCCGTGGCATCATCGGTTTGGACGAAAGGTTTCTCGGACGAGAATATGTCTCCTATCACCTCCTTCAATACGTTTTCAAAGCTGTTGGCTATGGTGCTGAAATTTTTAATGAAGCCCTTGTCCAACTTGATGTCGGGCGTGTATTTCTCGTCATACGCCTTGGCTGGGAAGAACAGGACCGGTTTCACAGGCAATTCGGAGTCTTCCGCGGTCGTTGAAAGCTCGCGCATTACGGACAAAGCGTACAGGAACACTTGGAAGTAGTAGTTCTTGTGGCCCTCGCTTCCTGTAATCAGGTCGTTTAGGTCTTTTAGACTTTGTGGCTCGGTCGTACCTGTCTTGTAGTCCACTATGCGTATATGTCCATCGGTGATGTCCAGACGGTCTATACGTCCGCCTGTCTCCACGGTGATGTCTCCGTCCTCCGTGGTGATGTCCAGACTGAGTGCTGTGTCCCGCTCGAGTCCGATGATGCGGAACGGTGCCTCTCGCTTGTTGGCCTCCAGCATATAGCGCAGGTAATCCATCATCACCTTGCGCTCTATGATGTGCGTCCCCCGGTATGCGTTCACCGGCTGAGTGTCGTTTTTCATCATCTCAAGTGCTTTTTTGTCCTTGTCCTTGGATACAGGGTTGAAGAAGTTGACGTCGAAGGCGATGTCCAAAAGTTGTCCCACCCGTTTCTCCATGTCATTTAGCAATGAATCAATGTCGGCCTCTTGCACTTCGCCGTCGCCTCCTGTGAGCCGCTGGTATATGAGCCATGCTGTGTCGTGGAACACGTTGCCTATGATGGATGGGTCCATGCCGTCCTGCGGGTCTTTCTCCTTGCGCAGGTGTTTCACGTACGTCAGGTAAAACTTCATGGGGCACGTTATCCATGTGTTTATGGCGGTTGGGCTCAACTGCTTGCCTTCGCCATTGTTCTTGTCGTAGGTGCCGTAGAGTTCCTGACGCAGTTTCAGGTCTTTCTCCACGGATGACGGTTCGGGTGACAGTATCGTGGGGTCGCTCTTCAGCCACAGTGTACGTATGGGAATGTCCGTCTCCGCCAACAGCTGGCGCAGGAAGCGCGACATCTCGTGGCTCTCCTGGTTGGTGCAACTGTTGTAGACGCACGTCAGGTGCTCGGTGCGCTGTATGAGGCGGTAGAAGTAGTACGAGAACACGCAGATGCGGTGGCGCGGAGTTGTGAGCCCGAAGTGTTCCCTCAGAGCCGCCGGTATCATGGTGTTGGTGTCGGCGGGTCGCGGCAGCATGTTTTCCTCCACCGAGAGCATAAGCATACGGCTGAAGTCCAGACAGCGCGTCTCCAGTACGCCCATCACCTGAAGTCCTCGTGCCGGTTCTCCGTGGAACGGTATGGAGGTCTGTGCCAGCGTGTCCTTGATCAGCTTTCTCAGCATGTATACGTTTACGCTGAGAGGGTTCTGACTGTCGTTTGTCTGCTGCTTGAATTTGGTGAGTATCCTGTCCGTCTGGAATGTGGCTTCGGTGTAGAGCTGGTGGTAGATGTCATCCGATGCGTCCTTCACGTCCTGCAGCGCTATGCTTTTGGTGACGGACAGAAGGTAGTCGAGCAGCTTGTCGCTGTCCTTGTCGCAGTATCTCTCCCAGTTCTCTTCTTTCAGTCTGTTTGCGCAAGGGTGTTTGAGTACCGTCTGTCGGAAAGACTCGCGAAACTTATTGGCGCTGCTGTCGTAACCGTCGATTTGCAGGTTTACCAGCGCAGTGATGAAGGAGTATATGGGCGTGTCGGCGAGGGGGAAGCCCATGGTGACGTTCACCGGACCGTAGTTTTCTGGCAGGGCGTGCAGCACGGGCTGGAGCAGCGATTCGTTGCACAGCACCACGGCCTGGCTTCCCGACTCGTTAGACGGGTTGTCCTTCAACCATGTGTGCGTGTATCTGGCGGCCGCATTGTCCGACGAGCATACCACGAAGGTGACGTCTTTGAGATTCTTCAGGTTTTCGAAATTGTCCTTGCCCACCGCAGACTGGAAATCTCTGAGGTTCTCCCTCATGAACGTGCCAGCCTCGTGCTTTGGGTCGTCCACGTAGTAGCGGTCGTAGTCCCAGTAGAAAAGGGCGTTCCCGTTTTTCTTGAACGCCTTCATGAGACGTTTCTCCACGTCGTTGAGCACGTTGAAGCCGGCGAAGACTACGGCTTTGTATTGGCTCGCCAACTCTTGGAACTTGGAGTTGTCCTTCTCCATGTCTTCTATCACACTCCTGTAGAG
>CAVHNA010000176.1:0-4746 GCA_963637205.1 Bacteroidaceae bacterium | reverse complement strand
ATCCATAAAAGCACAACGCTGTACGCCGCCGCAGCCGGAAAGTGAAACCGCAGATTTACCGCCCGCAGCCCGCGGGCTCACTTTCCGTCCGTCGGCGGCGGAACACACTCACGGCGGGGGAGAACCGTCCTCCCCCGCCATTCTCCATTGGCGAATGTAAAATCCGCCTAAATTTCCTACCTTTAATATAGAATATGCAAGACACCGACAACAGCATACTCACGGCCCTCGACGAGAGCCAGAAGGAGGCGGTGCTCGCCATACGCGGGCCGCTGCTCGTCATCGCGGGCGCAGGCTCGGGCAAGACTAGGGTCCTCACGGCGCGCATAGCGTATCTGCTGCAGCAGGGCGTGCTGCCCGAGCGCATCCTGGCGCTCACATTCACGCGCAAGGCGGCGGAGGAGATGCGCCGACGTGTGGCGTCGTCGTGCGGGGCACAGCAGGCGGCACGCCTGCGCATGGGCACCTTCCACTCGGTGTTCATCACCTTCCTGCGGCCCTACGCCTCGCTGCTGGGCTACCCCGGGGCATTCACCATCCTCGACGAGGACGATGCCAGGAGCATGATGAGACGCTGCGCCGCAGCGGTGCTCGCCGCACACAGGCCCCCGCACGAGCGGTGGACGAAGGCGCAGGAGAGCTCCTTCAGGACAGAGGACGGCTACTACAAGGCCAAAGACTGCCTCGCTCGCGTCGCGGAACTGAAGAGCGCCCTGGTGACCGACGCGGCATACCGCGCCGAAGCGTCACTCACGGCGCAGGACAACGCACGCCACCGTCCCCTGATGGGCGAGATATACACCGAATACCGCGCCGCATGCCTGCGCAGCGGCGTGATGGACTTCGACGACATACTGATGTACACCGACATGCTGATGGCCAACAACCCCGACGTGGAGCTGGCCCTGTCGTCATCCTTCGACTACATCCTCGTCGACGAGTACCAGGACACCAACGCCGCGCAGTACTCCATACTGCGGCGCCTGACACGGCGCAACGGCAACATCTGCGCCGTAGGCGACGACAGCCAGAGCATCTACGCCTTCCGCGGCGCACGCATAGAGAACATCCTCGGCTTCGTGAAAGACTACCCCGCGGCACGCACCGTGCGGCTGGAGCGCAACTACCGCTCTACGGGCAGCATCGTCGAGGCGGCGAACCAGCTCATAGAGTACAACAGCGAACGCATACCCAAGGTGTGCTTCACCGACAACGGCGAAGGCGACCCGATAGAGCTCGTGGAGGCCGACGACGACAGGATTGAGGCGCAGTATGTCGCGGAGACGATAGCGCAGGCCAGGGCCAAGGGCGGCAGCGGCGGCGACTTCGCGGTGCTCTACCGCACCAACGCACAAAGCCGCATGCTGGAGGAGGCGCTGATACACGCCAAGATACCGTATACCATATATTCGGGCACGTCATTCTTCGACAGGATGGAGGTGCGTGACCAGATGGCATACTTCACCCTCGCCGTCAACCCCGACAACGACGAGGCGCTGCGGCGCATAGCCAACAGGCCCGTGCGCGGCCTCGGCGACACCGCGATGACGAAGATGGCGGTATATGCCCGCGAAGCGGGGGTGTCGCTGTGGAAGGCCATAACGTCGGGCGCGGCGGCACGCCTTCAACTGCGTCGCGACGCATTGGAAGGCTTCGAGAGGCTGCGCTCAATGATAGAGGAGTGCATGGCTGTGGCACGCGACTGCGGCGCATGGGAGGCGGCGACACGCATCGCCGACATGGCGGGCTTCGCTGCGGCATACCGCGCCGAAGGCGACGCCGAGGCCCTCGCCCGCGCCGACAACATACGCGAGCTCACCGACGCCGTGAAAGCCTACGAGGACGAGACGGCGGAAAGCGACAGACTCCTGGAGGCGGACCGGCGACAGGGCAGCACCCTCGCAGGATTCCTCCAGAACGCGCTGCTGCTCTCCAACGCCGACACGCGCGGCGCTGACGGCGACAGCGTGAGCCTGATGACGGTGCACTGCGCCAAAGGGCTCGAGTTTCCCTTCGTCTTCGTCACAGGGATGGAGAAAGGGCTCTTCCCGCTGGCCATAGACGGCACGCGACAGGAGGAGGAAGAGGAACGCCGCCTCTTCTACGTCGCCGTGACACGCGCGGAACGACGCCTCGTACTCACACGCGCAGAACGGCGCTTGCGCTTCGGAAAAAAGACAAAGACAAGCCCGTCGAAGTTCATCGAAGAGCTGATGGGCGAACTACAATATGAATAACGCCAAACATAACACGTTCTAATTATGAAAAGGACATTATTAGCGATTACTGCGGCAATCATCACTCTCTCCTTCGCATCCTGCAAGAAGGAAGAGCCCGCCGAGAAGGTGCACGAGGGCGACGCCCTGCCCGCCTTCACCGTGACAATGAGCGACGGCACCACATTCAACAGCGCCGTAAAGGACGAGAAAGGTGGGACGCTCATCATCTTCTTCTCCACGATGTGCCAGCAATGCCAGGACCTGCTTCCCGACGTGCAGCTGATGTACAATTCCTACAAAGATTGGGTCAACATCGTCCCCATCTCGCGTGAACAGAGCACCGAGCAGCTGTCGACCTACTGGAAAATCAAAGACTTCACCTTCCCCTACTCGGGACAGGACGACAGGGCCGTCTATGAGCTCTTCGCCAACAGCGGCATCCCCAGGGCCTACTTCGCCCAGGACGGCAAGATCATCAAGGCGTGGAGCGACACCGACACCTTCAACTACAGCGTCGTGGAAGCCTACTTCAAGGAGGCACTCGGGCCTGGCATCATCGTAGTGATGTAACCCGCCGCGAAAGATGCTTTGCAACGCCCCCGCCGCCTACCGCGGCGGGGGTTTCTTCACACGTCACAAGCTGCTGCCTTTTGGCAGAAGGCGGCGATAACCTGCGAAAGTCGCGAAAATAGATATGGACGACCTGTTCTGACAGTGTCTGCGTTTTCATTTTGTTGCCCTCCGGCGCATACGCGCCAGGGGGCTTTTTCTTTAAAACCCACTGTCGTAGGCAGGCGGAAGCCGCCGCGCAAGTCTTCGCTGCCGCTGCGTCCTGACGGACCCTTGCGGGGCGGCCCCCGCCTGCCTATTGCCTCCAGCGTGTTCGGGGGAGAACATGCTCCCCCGAAACAAAAAGAATTGAAACAATAAAAATTCAATGTCATGGAAAAACTTGAAAGATTCCTCGGCGCATCGTTCACCGCCGTATTCATCATCACTGGAGTGGCCCTTGCCATCGGTGCACTCTTCACCGGCAGATTCTACCTGCTGCTCTTCGGGGCGGCGTGCTGCATCCTCGCCTGGCTCATCGCCAGCGAGACAGCTGACGACCTCACTGGACAAAGAACAGAAAATGAGGATGATTAGCGAGGGGATACCATTCATATTTCTTGCTGCTTGAATAGAAAATTTTCAAAATAACACATGGGAACAATGGACAAAACACGCCTGCAACAGGCACAGAACTTCATCAACATCTGCAACGGAGCGTCGCTCCCGACGATAACAAGAGCGCTGCAGCTTCAGACCCATCAGTTTGAGTACATCGCCCACATCCTCGGATGCAAGCCAGAGCTCGACGCCATCGCCAACAAACTCATCAACGGTTAGACGCCATGAACATCAGCACTAACATCGACTTCTTCCTGGGGCAGTTCGCCGACACTGTGACGTCGCACGTGAAGCTCGCCCAGGGCGACAAGGGCTACATCAACACATGGCCCGGGAAAGACAGCAGACTGCGGGACACCATGTACGCCTATCTCTTCGATGACTGGGAGACATGGGGGCTGCACGAGCACGCCATACTGGCGCTGCGCTGCAGCGAGGACAACATCCTGGAATATCTTCCCATCGGCGGCACCGTGGAAAGCATAGACTACGGCGACGGCAGCGGCTATGCCGCCAACGAGGAGCGCATCAAGAACGCCTCGCGAAACGAATGGCACAACCTGGAAGACGAAGATACACTCTTCGAGGCGACGCTGGCAAGCATCTGCAGATACATCACAGAATACCTTTAGGCTATGGAAGCATATTTCATCACGGCCGACAGCAACATCTGCGGCGACACTACGAAAAATGAGATACTGGAAGCACGGAGCACTCTCGAGAAAGCACAGCAAGCCTTGCTGGACTATGCCAGCGATGAGATGCTTTGCTTCCCATATTCCCACATTGAGGCCGACGGAGACATTTCCGCCCTCCGGTGGTTCAACGCCGCCGTCATCATCAACAGCGCGAAAGACAGCGGAACCAAGCCCTCGTACATCCATCTGACCGATGGGCAGAAACTGCCCGAGAGGCAGGTTACATTCACTATCCAACGATACGAAATCCTCTGACGACAGACAATCATGGCAACACTTGAAAGCATCAACAAAATCGAGCTCCAGGGCCGCATCGGCTCCATCAGGATTCAGCCCGTGGGCAACACCAGCGTGGCTCACTTCACCGTGGCGACAAATGAATACTTCCGCAACGGAGCAGGAGAAAACATCATTGAGACGACATGGCACACTATCGAAGCAAGGCAAGGCAAGGCCATAGCCGACACAAACGTGCTGGAGAAAGGTGCCCCCGTCAACGTCACGGGAAGCCTCGTCAACACTAAGTACACCGACAAAGACGGCGAAACGCACTACTACAGCCAGATCCGCGCGACGAAAGTCACGATACTCGCCTGACGGACCCTGAAGAAGACAAAGCCCTCTGGAGCATCCGCACCAGAGGACTTTTACTTTAAAAC
>CAVHNA010000175.1:0-4767 GCA_963637205.1 Bacteroidaceae bacterium | reverse complement strand
GGAGCGTTTGCGTCCGCTCGGCGACGAAGGAGACGCTTGCCAGAGCAAGAAACGCAACCCAAACATCGGACAATAGAAGCGCATCGCCGAGGCACACCCATACACCCGACTGTCTAGTTTCTCTAGCAGGTGCGCCGAGTCCGGCGCACCGTACTCCAAATTTTCTAGGGGCACTAGACTTTACACGGACGCGTTTGACACAAATGCGCCTTACTATGTAAAACCCCGCGCCCTATACATTTTATATATAGTGCGCGGGGTTGTCGTTTTCACGTCAGTGGGCGTACGGTTTCAGAACCAGTAGGCCAGACCTATCTGCCAGGCATTGTGACGTCCGTTAGAGATACAGTCCGAGAGGTCGAGGCTCTTGAACACCTCGCACGTCTTGCCGCACGCCACGTTGTAGTTGGCATTCACCTGCAGGTGCTGCATGAAGGTGATGCCCGCTCCGATGTTGACGCTGAACACCGACTCCTTGAACTTGGCCGTGTAGGTCTCGTCGGCATCCGTCTTGTTGAGGTTGAAGCCCACCTGCGGACCGGCGAACACAAACACCTTGGCCCAGCTGCCCAGACCCATGCCGTAACGCACGTTGATGGGGATGGCTATCTGGCGCTGGTGTGCGCTGAGCTCGCAGGAGAGCTCGTCGTCGGAGAACTCCACCGTACGCTGGTCGTAGAGAGCGGCGGCGTCCAGGCCCAAGCCCAAAAGCAGAGGAACGTGCACCGTGGGACCTATGTAAAAGCCCGTACGGTTGTCCGACTTAAACATATCCTTGCTGGCCGAAAATTTAGTCACGTTGACACCGCCTTTGACACCGAGGTTGATCTTGGCCGACACAGGAGCGGAGAAAAGCACGGCTGCCGCGAATGCAGCCACAGAGAGTAGTTTCTTCATAACGTTTGTTTTTTGGTTTGTTGTTGTTCTTATGCTGTCTTTACTTGCGTCCCAGGAGGAACTCCTTGAACGCTCCGAAGTCGTTGGGCATGGTCACGCTCTTCTTCTCGCCCTTCATGAAGGCTTCCAGACGCTCGGGTATCTTCACGTCGCCGCCGGTGATGCTGTCCACCACCCTCTTGAACTTGGCCGGGTGCGCCGTCTCCAGGAAGAAGCCCGTCTCGCCCTCCGCCAGTCCTTCGCACAGAGCCCTGTATCCGCAGGCTCCGTGGGGGTCAAGCTGATAGCCGGTGGACGAGAGGCACTGGCGCATGGCGTCGGCTATCTGCCCGTCGGAATACGTCGCCCCTGCTATGTCGGCGCAGATGGCCTCGTAGCTCTTGCCGTAGAGGTCGTAGACACGGGCGAAGTTGCTGGGGTCGCCCACGTCCATGGCGTTGGCTATGGTCTGCACGCTGGCGCGCGGCGAGTATACTCCGGTGCGGAGGTAGTTGTAGAAGATGTCGTTGGCGTTGTTGGCGGCGATGAACCGCTTGATGGGGAGACCCATCTTCTTGCCGAAGAGAGCCGAGCAAATGTTGCCGAAGTTACCACTGGGCACACAGGCTACCAAGTTGTCGGCCAGTCCGAGCCTCTTCATCTGCGCATAGGCGTAGAAGTAATAGAAGCTCTGAGGCAGGAAGCGCGCCACGTTGATGCTGTTGGCGCTGGTCAACGTCATGGCATCGGTGAGATCGGCGTCCATGAAGGCATTCTTCACCAGAGCCTGACAGTCGTCGAACACGCCGTTCACCTCCACGGCGGTGATGTTCCGTCCCAGCGTGGTGAACTGGCACTCCTGTATGGGACTGACCTTGCCCTTGGGGTAGAGCACATAGACGCGGATACCCTCCACGCCGAGGAAACCGTTGGCCACGGCGCTACCTGTGTCGCCACTGGTGGCCACGAGCACGTTTATCACGCCGCTGCCCTTCTTCTCCACTCCGCCACGGCGGACGAAGTAGCTGAGCAGACGCGCCATGAAGCGTGCGCCCACATCCTTGAAGGCGAGCGTGGGTCCGTGGAAGAGCTCAAGCGAGAAGATACGGTCGGTGACCTTCACTATGGGAACGTCAAAACTGAGCGTGTCGCGGACGATAGCCTCCAGGTCGTCGGCTGGTATGTCCTCGCCGAAGAAAGCGTCCGCCACGCGGCACGCTATGTCCTGGAACGTCATGTCCTGTATGTGGTTGAAGAAATCCGCGTCAAGTGTCTTCACGCGTTCGGGCATGTACAAGCCCCTGTCCTCAGCGAGTCCCTTCACCACAGCCTTTTCCAAGGTGGCGAGGGGCGCCTGTCCGTTGGTACTGTAATACTTCATATATCGGATGGTCTTGAAGTTATCGTTTCATGAATTCTCTTATAAACTCGTCGCCCTGCAGTGCGCCGTACGAACCGCTGCGCGCCGCCACCTCGTCGAACGTCTGCACGCCATCGGGCTCTATGCCCGGATAGTATATGGCGAATGGCACTGGGTCGCCCGTGTGGGTGCGTATGGCCACTGGCGTAGGATGGTCGGGCAGCAGGGCTATGGCCACCGGCTCGTCCCACTTGGCCACTTCCTCCATGATGGGAGCCATCAGACGGTGGTCGAGGTTCTCTATGGTCTTCAGCTTCAGCTGCAGGTTGCCGTCGTGACCGGCTTCGTCGCTCGCCTCCACGTGCAGGTAGACGAAGTCGTCGGTGCGCAGAGCCTTGATGGCGGCCTGCGCCTTGCCCTCGTAGTTGGTGTCCCAGAGCCCAGTGGCTCCCTCCACGTCTATCACCCTCAGTCCGGCGTACCTGCCGATGCCGCGGATGAGGTCCACGGCGGTGATAACCGCCCCGCTCTTTATCTGTGGGTATGTGATGGTGAGAGGCGTCATCTTGGGTCTGTATCCGCCGCCCCACGGCCAGATACTGTTGGCGGGGTCCAGTCCGCGTGCCACCCTGTCAAGATTGATGGGATGCGAGGCCAGCAACACCTGACTCTCCAGCACCAGACTGTAGAGCAGACACGCCGTCTTCTCCGCCTCCGGCACGGCAGACTTTACGGTGTACTGTCGCCACGGCTGCAAGGGTATGTCGTGCGGAGGGGTGCAAAGCAGACGCTTGTCGCCGCCCTTAATGACCAGCAAGTGGCGGTATTGTACCCCGGTGTAGAAATGCACCCTGTCACTGCCGAGGTGTTCCTGCAGGTATTTTATCAGCACGTCGGCCTCATCGGTCTCCAGTCTGCCGCACGAATGGTTCTTCAGCAGGTCGCCATCCAGGCAGACGAGGTTGCAGCGCAGAGCCAGGTCGTCGTCGTCCAAGTCCACGCCTATGCTGGCGGCCTCGAGCGGTCCCCTACCCTCGTACACCTTGCGCTGGTCGTAGCCGAGTATGCTGCTGTTGGCCACCTCGCTGCCGGGGTGGAAACCGTCGGGCACGGTCTTCAGCGTTCCGCAACGTCCGAGCCGCGCCAGCGTGTCGAAGTACGGTGTGTCGGCGTACTGAAGCAGGGTCTTCCCTCCCAGGCTGTCCACCGGGATGTCGGCCATGCCGTCGCCGAGTATGATGATGTGTTTCATTGTTACGTTTCCTTCGTTCTTCCTAAGGCCACATTACGCCAGACTCATGATGTCAGCGAACACTCCGGCGGCTGTCACCGATGCGCCGGCTCCGTAGCCCTGTATCAGCATGGGGTATTCCCTGTAACGCTCGGTGGTGAGCATCACCACGTTGTTGCTACCCTCGAGCACATAGAAGGAATGTGCGCTGTCAAACTCCTCCAGGGAGACGCTGGCGTGCCCGTCTATGAAGCGTGCCACGAAACGCCACGCCTTGTGCTTGCTCTCCAAGGCCTTGCGACGTATCTCGAAGTCCTCGTCAAGCGAAGGCAGGTTCTTCCAGAAATCCTCCAGACTGCCGTCGAAGAACTCCTGCGGGATGAAGAGCTTGGTCTCCACATCCTCTTGGCTTATCTCGTATCCAGCCTCGCGACACAGTATCACCAGCTTGCGTATCACGTCCTTGCCACTGAGGTCCACACGCGGGTCGGGCTCGCTGTACCCCATCTCCTTGGCCATCTTCACGGTCTGCGAGAAAGGTATATCGGCGCTGATGGTGTTGAAGATGAAGTTGAGCGTTCCGCTCAGCACAGCCTCTATGCGCAGTATCTTGTCGCCACTGTTGCAAAGGTCGTTGATGGTGCGTATGATAGGCAACCCGGCGCCCACATTGGTCTCAAAGAGGTACTTCACGCCGCGCCTCTGCGCCACCTCCTTCAGCTCGCGGTAGTTAGCGTAATCGCTGCTGGCAGCAATCTTGTTGGCCGCCACCACGTTTATGTTATGCGTGAGGAAATCCTTGTAGAGGCCCGCCACATCGGGACTGGCCGTGCAATCCACGAACACGCTGTTGAAGATGTTCATGCCTATCACCTCATCGTGTATGCGTTGCGTGCTGCTGGCTTCCGCCTTGTCGAGTTGCTCGCGGTAGTTGGAAAGCTCTATGCCCTCACGGCAGAACATGGCCTTGTGTCCGCTGGCTATCCCCACCACATTGAGCTTGAGGCGCAACTCGCGCATGAGCTTCTGCTGCTGGTGGCATATCTGCTCCAGAAGGCTACCGCCCACAGTGCCCACGCCGCAGATGAAGAGGTTGAGCACCTGGTACTCGCTAAGGAAGAACGAGTCGTGTATCACGTTGAGTGCCTTGCGCAGATAGTCCTGGCTGATGACGAACGAGATGTTGGTCTCGCTGGCTCCCTGTGCGCAGGCTATGACGCTGATGCCATTGCGGCCGAGCGTGCCGAACAGCTTGCCGGCTATGCCCGGCGTATGCTTCATGTTCTCTCCCACCACGGCC
>CAVHNA010000174.1:2049-4769 GCA_963637205.1 Bacteroidaceae bacterium | reverse complement strand
GTGGAGACCCCTATAGTGAAGGAAGAACCGGAAGCCACCACCAAGAAAAAAGACAAGACTGTGGCGGTAGGCGTTATCCTACCTCTTGAGGAAAAGAACGAGAGAAGTTCCAAGATGCTTGAGTTCTACAGAGGTTTCCTGATGGCAGCGGACAGTGCCAAGAGATGTGGCGCAAAACTGGAAATACACACATGGAACATAGGCAACGGAGAAAATGAAACTGACAAACTGATAAGCAGGAACCGCACCACACTTTCTAAAATGGACGTGATAATAAGCGGAACCAATGAAGCTCAGACCACTCCCATAGCGGAACTGTGTAAGGAGAACAACTGTCGCTTCGTACTTCCTTTCGTCAACAAAACGACACTCAACAGTTCCAACATCTACCATGTGACAGCAGACAACACGATGCCGGCAAAGAAGGCCGTGGCCAAATACGTAGCCATGTATCCGCACAAAAACTACATAATACTACATTCAGACGAGACCGACTCCAAAGGTGAGGCTATGACAAAATCACTGGTAGAGACTCTCGGAAAGAAAGGAACTATCGCACGGACATTGGATATCGGAGGAGACGACTTTGATTTTGAAGCCGCTCTGAATACGTTCAGGGAAAACTGCATAGTTCCGGACAACGCAAGTATAAAGACACTTAACATATTGCTGTCCAAGCTCAACAGCTTCACACAAACATACCCTGACTACAAGATTTGCCTGTTGGGCTATCCCGAATGGCAGACCTACACAAGTACACTGCTGAAGGACTTTTACAAATACGACACCTATTCGTATTGCACGTATTACCTAGACCCATTCTCAGAAAAAACGGAAAATTTCCAGAAGGCGTTTGCCAACTCATTCGGCAGACCTCTGGTGACAAACTATCCCAGTTACGGAGCTATGGGATTTGACCTTGGCTGGTATTTTATGGGCGACAGCACAAGCCAAGAGCCGCTGCAACACACATTTGTTTTTGAAAAAGCGGACAATAGCGGTGATATGAACAACGTCTTCACGCAGTTTGTACACTACATGACCAACGAAAAAATAGAACTTGTAAAATGAGAATTTGCAGATACGGAGTTGCGCTGTTCGCATTGCTGTGTCTATCCAACAACGAAATAGCGGCTCAGGTAGGCGAGCACAGAAAAGACCTTGCCATTGGCGTAAGCGGTGGCTACACGCTGAACAAAGTGTCTTTCAATCCTACCATCAAACAAGGCTTTCACGGTGGCACTACATTCGGCGTAACGGCGAGGTATATATGCGAGAGGTATTTCAAGATGCTGTGCGGTGTGCAGATGGAAATCAACTATTCGCTGTTGGGATGGAAAGAAGAGTTTGAGGAAGGGGACGACAGGACTTACTCGCGCAACATTGGCTACGTGCAAATACCATTGCTTGCGCATCTTGGCTTTGGAAGAGAGAGAGGTGGAGCTAAAGGCTATCTCGTATTGGGCCCGCAAGTCGGCATTTTTCTCAACGAGAATGACAAGAAGACTGGCGACTGGAGCTCGGAAGAGGCTCTGTACGAACAGTCGCTTACCCAACAGGGCAGCACACAGAACATACGCATAATGCAACACTGGCTATCCACGGAGAAGAAGTTCGAATACGGCCTTACAGGTGGACTGGGACTGGAACTGAGTACCAAGAGCGGCCATCGCTTCATGCTGGAAGGCAGATACTATTTTGCGCTCAGCGACATCTTCCACAACACAAAACAAGACCCCTTCGGACGAAGCGCCAACGGCACTATAGTCGCGAAGGTGTCTTATTTGTTGGATGTCTTAAAGACAAAATAAATCAGCGGAGTCTGTCAAGAGAACGGACGAGCATCTCGTCCTTGTGTATTCTGTGGTGTGCGAGATATAGTAGCACTATGGACACTGCTGGCATAACCGCAGTCCAGTGAGGACGGAAACTGAGATTCAAGTCCCTACCTATCATATACGCGAATATGCCATACACCACATACCACCCTGCCATCAGCAGAATGACGAATGACGCTATGCGCATCTGAACAGTACGGCGCATATACAGGAATATGTCTGCCAACGTGATGGTGGACGCCAGAAGAAGTATGACGAAAAGCGCAAAAGGGAAGAATCCGTGCGTGCCGTCTTCGGCGTTGATAATCCAAAGGTTGTACATATCCGCCACTCTCTCACCGTCCTTGGTAAAAAAACGACCCACACAGCTGCTCATGCAGTACACGCCGGCTATCGCAGAAAGAGCCAAGTACAGGGATTGCACTCTCTGTATCATATACCGCCGCGGTTACTGCATTACACTATCGGGATTCTCCTTGGCAGGGTTGCGATAGTATATATCACCATCTATGAACTCCTGCGTAGCCATCAGTGTAGGCTTCGGGAGTTTTTCGTAGAAACGGCTTATCTCTATCTGCTCGCGGTTCTCAAACACTTCATCCAGATTGTCGCTTGCGCTGGCGAACTCTTGCAGTTTCTTGTTCAGCTCGGACTTGATTTCAGCGGAAATTTGATTGGCACGCTTACCTATGATGGCTACCGTCTCATAGATATTACCTGTTTCTTCACACAAATCCATCAAATTGCGGTTAACCGTATTTGTAGGTGCTGTAGATTTTTTGTAGTCCATAAATATGTGTTGGGTTTATATATGTTATAATGTGTAAATCGTCTTTTATTCTTCGTCGTCATCCGAGATATCCCAATTCTTCTTTTTTATCA
>CAVHNA010000174.1:0-2039 GCA_963637205.1 Bacteroidaceae bacterium | reverse complement strand
GTTGAACATCTTTTTAGCCTCCGCCATGTACTTGCTTTCGGGATAGTCGTTCTCGAACGCATAATATTCGTCCACAGTATCGCGGTATCTCTCCACACGCTTCTCGTCCACGCTTTGCCTTGCAAGGTGATACTTGGCACGCAGTATCATTATGGAGAGTTCTTCCTTCCGTGCGTTGGAAGCCGCAGGATAATCCTTCAAAGCGTTCTCAGCCGTCACCACACAGGCTTCGTAATTGTTGCCGCCGAAACTGCAATTCATGACGTATGCGCCCAAATCATAATATAGTTTGGCTGCCAGATACTCCTTCTCCACAAGTTTGTCTTCCAGCATCTCCACTATCTGCATAGTCTGCTGCTTGAGAGGAGTGGTGGGATAAATCTCCATGAAGTTGTTAAACTCGTTTATCGCTTCCTGGGTACTGCTTTGGTCCAAACGAGCGTCCGGAGTCTGCTTATACAAGGCGTATCCGCTGTAATAGCGCGCCAAGTGCACATACTGCCCTTTAGGATAAGACTGGTAATATTTCTTGAAGAACGAAGCCGCAGACTCATAGTCTTTGTCCATGAAATTGCTCATGCCCAGCATGAACATGCATTCTTCACCGTACGGAGTGCCTTTCATAGCCACCAACATGCCGCCGAAAAGCTCAGCGGCCTTGTTGTATTTCCCTTCAGTATAGTATGCTTTCGCTGCCTCATACTTGAAATCGTAGTCCTGTGATTTGAAAACGGCGTTGTATTCCCCACAGCCTGAAAATACAAGGGGAAAAAGCAATGCCATACAATATTTCTTCATACCATTCCGCATACGTTGCGCAAAGATAGTGCATTTCTGCGACATGGAAAGAAGTTCAATGTGTGAAAAAACTGTAAAAGAACACATTTGGGAGAAATTCGTTAAAGTTTTGCCTGCATACGCAGCAGCTCGTCCCTCAAAAGAGCGGCTTCCACGAAATCCAGACGCTTGGCGGCTTCCTTCATCTTCTTGGTGGTTGTCTCTATACGCTTCCTGAGTTCGTCTTTCGACAGATACTCCACCTGCGCCTCCGCTGCCACATCCTCGCGGCGAGGTTCCGGTTCCACATAGGCACGTGTCTCCGACGACTGCTGCGCCTGTATCAAGTCGCCGACATTTCTGTCGCGTACAATCTGATGTGGGGTGATGCCGTTTTTCTCGTTATAAGCAAGTTGTTTTTCCCTTCTCCTGTTAGTCTCCTCTATGGTCTTCGCCATGCTGTCCGTTATGGTATCGGCGTACATTATGGCACGCCCGTTGAGGTGGCGTGCAGCCCGGCCTACTGTCTGCGTCAGGCTTCTGTGGCTGCGGAGGAAGCCTTCCTTGTCCGCGTCCAGAATGGCTACGAGACTCACCTCCGGGAGGTCGAGACCCTCTCTTAGAAGGTTCACGCCCACAAGCACATCGTACACTCCGGCACGGAGGTCGTCCATTATTTTCACTCTGTCCAGCGTGTCCACGTCGCTGTGTATGTATGCCGTCCTTACGTCGTTGCGCTGCAGGTATTCGGTCAGTTCCTCCGCCATGCGTTTGGTGAGCGTTGTCACAAGCACTCGTTCGTCTCTCTCCACCCTAACCTGTATTTCCTCCATCAGGTCGTCTATCTGGTTGGCGGTAGGACGTACGTCTATGACAGGATCCAAAAGTCCTGTAGGACGAATCAACTGTTCCACCACCACTCCCTCGCTCTGCCTCAACTCATAGTCGGCTGGCGTGGCGCTGACATATATCACCTGTCGCACCAGTTGCTGAAACTCCTCGAACTTCAGCGGCCTGTTGTCTTTGGCAGCAGGAAGCCTGAAACCGTATTCCACGAGGTTGCGTTTTCTGGCTTGGTCGCCTCCGTACATCGCCGAAATCTGAGGCACTGACACATGGCTCTCGTCTATCACCATCAGGAAATCCTCGGGGAAGAAGTCAAGAAGGCAGAAGGGACGTGTCCCGGCCTCCCTGCCGTCGAAGTAGCGGCTGTAGTTCTCTATTCCCGAACAGTGTCCCAACTCGCGTATCATCTCTATATC
>CAVHNA010000173.1:0-4831 GCA_963637205.1 Bacteroidaceae bacterium | reverse complement strand
CTCGTAAGCAGTCCTGCACTCACCACGTTCGCTTTCTGCATACTGATGGCTCTCAACGTCACATTCAGCAATGTTTGGGGTATAATTCTAAAGGAATGGAAGGGTTGTTCGTCCAAGACAATAGCGGTACTTGTACTTGGACTTGTGATACTCGTTTTCAGTTCGTTCCTGCCGCAGTTGTTAAAATAGTTCATAATTTAGGTTTTTAGGTTAGAACAAGTTAGTTTTTTTTGCGTGGATACGTCGTGAGACGTGTCCACGTTTTGGGTTTTAGCAGTAATACGTCAAGCACCAGAGGAGATATCTCCTTCAGGCAACGAAGACATCTCCTATACCAGACCAAAGTCTCCGCCTATTATTAAAAATGTTTAAATGGGTAGAGCACAGCTATTCGTGTGGATGCTTTTTTGTAATTTTGCAGGCGTAATTGCGCTAAGGGGACTGGCGAAATGGAGCGTATCCCTTTGATGAATGACAATACGGGAACAAAAGTTGTTAACCAAACAAAGACAGTATTATAATACAATGACGGAAAAGAAGAGTATTTTGGACGGCCGTGCCGGACTGGAGGCCGTAGTGAACCAGATAGCCGAAGTGGCAGGCTACCTTTGGCAGAAAGGATGGGCCGAGCGCAACGGAGGTAACATCACCGTAAACATCACCGAGTTCGTGGACGACGAGATAAAGGCGTTGCCCGCCATCGTCCCGGCAAAGCAGATAGGCAAGGTACTGCCGCATCTTAAGGGAATGTATTTCTACGCCAAAGGCACCGGTAAGCGTATGCGCGACTTGGCGAGAGATCCTATGGCCAACGGTTCCGTGATACGTATATGCGACGACTGCGCCAGCTATGAGATTATATCCGACCAGCCAGTGCTTCCCACCAGCGAGCTGCCAAGTCACCTTGCGCTGCAGGACTATCTTCTCGGTACGGGCTCTTGCTACAAGGCCACGCTGCATACACACCCCATAGAGCTGGTGGCCATGAGCCACATCAGCCGCTTCCTGCGTGAAGGTGAGATGACACGTGTCCTGTGGTCCATGATACCCGAGACGTTGGCCTTCGCTCCCCTCGGTATAGGAGTGGTGCCATACGCTCTACCGGGTTCCATAGCCCTTGCCGACGCCACTCTGGAGCAGATAAAGACGCACGACGTGGTGCTGTGGGAGAAACACGGCACTGTGAGTGTAGGTACGGACATCATGGACGCCTTCGACCAGACGGACGTTCTCTGCAAGGCCGCCAACATATACATGTGTGCCCGCAACATGGGCTCCGAGCCTGACGGTATGACAGATGAGGCTATGAAGGAGGTACAGGATGTCTTCCACCTTCCCAAGAAAAGGCCTTGCTGAGGCATAAAGATGTAAAAACAGGGCGGATATAGGAAAAAACGACAAGGCATAGGTCTTGGTATCAGTTTTTTTGCGTACCTTTGCCTCGCATTTTCGAGACAGTGCCGAAGTGTGGCGGCTGTCCGACAAACAAGTTAAACAACAAAAACAACATTAAATTATGTATTTGGATTCAGCGAAGAAGGTTGAGATTTTCAGCAAGTATGGACAGGGTGCAACCGACACGGGAAGCGCAGAGAGCCAGATAGCTCTTTTCTCATACCGTATTTCCATGCTTACGGAGCACATGAAGCAGAACCGTAAGGACCACAGCACAGAGCGTGCCCTCACGGGTCTCGTAGGTAAGCGCCGCAGCCTTCTCAACTATTTGAAGAAGCGTGACATCAGCCGCTACCGTGCTATCGTCAAGGCTCTGGGTCTGCGTAAGTAATACGCAGCTCTACTGGAAAACGACTTGCAAGGCTGCATTCCCTCGGGGTTGCAGCCTTGCCCCTTTTATAACTGGAAACCTTCATAAAATACAACTCCCAAAACATTACTACAAGATGAACAAGTGGAAAAAAGCCGTACCTGACATCCTCGCCGTCGTGTTCTTCGTGGCTGTCAGTGTCCTCTATTTCTTAGGTCCCATCAAGGAAGGACTCGTGCTGGCCGGCGACGACCACAGTGCCGCCATAGGCAGTGGCATAGAAATGCAGCAATACAGAGACGCACACAATGGCGAGCGCACCCGCTGGACCAACTCTCTGTTTTGCGGTATGCCAACATACCAGATGAGCCCCAGCTATCCCAGCACAGACAGGCTCTCTACTCTGGAGAACGTTTATCGTCTGGGTTTGCCCGACGTGTCGGCGTATGTGTTCATGATGCTTCTCGGTTTCTATATCATGCTGCGCACGTTCGGCTTCCGTGTATGGATGTCGGCGTTGGGTGCGGTGATGTGGGCCTTCAGCAGTTATTATTTCATCATCATACAGGCGGGGCATATCTGGAAGTTGCTCACCCTCTGTTTCGTCCCTCCCGTAATAGGCGGCATGGTGCTCTGCTACCGTCGGCATTATCTGTGGGGCATGGTGGTGACGGGTTGCTTCACGGCTTTGCAGATAATGAGCAACCACGTGCAGATGAGCTACTACTTTCTGTTCGTGATGGCGCTGATGGCCTTGGCTTACCTCGCTGATGCCGTCAAGAACAAAGCCGTGGCGGGGTGGTGGCGTTCCACCGCTTGCGTGGCGGTGGGCGGACTCTTGGGCGTATGCGCCAATCTCAGCAACCTCTACCATACTTGGGAGTACAGCAATGAGAGTATGCGCGGCAAGAGTGAGCTTACTGGCAAGACCAAGGATGCCGCCGACCAGACCAAGAGCGGACTGGAGCGCAGCTACATCACTATGTGGAGCTATGGCATAGGCGAGTCGTGGACACTGCTCGTGCCTAACACGAAGGGTGGAGCCAGCGTGCCCCTTGCCGCCAGCGAGACGGCCATGAAGGTGGCCAAGAAAGACTACGCTCCCATATACAGAGCCTTCACGCAGTACTGGGGCGAGCAGCCAGGCACCAGTGGTCCCGTCTATGTGGGTGCCTTCGTGCTGACGCTCTTTTTCCTCGGACTTCTGGTGGTGCGTACGCCCATGAAGTGGGCACTGCTTGCGGCCACGCTTCTCAGCCTTTTGCTTTCGTGGGGAAAGAACTTCATGTGGTTCACCGACCTGTTCCTTGACTATGTACCTATGTACGACAAGTTCCGTACCGTGTCCAGCATACTCGTGATAGCGGAGTTCACCATACCTCTGCTCGCCATGATGGCCCTGAAGAAGGTGACGGAAGACCGCTCTCTCCTCAACGCTCGCAACCTTGGCATCAGCTTTGGCCTTACGGGCGGAGTGGCGTTCCTCTTCTGGCTCATGCCGGACGTGTTCTTCGGCGACTACATCTCCTCCACCGACTCCCTTTACATGCAGCAGTATGTGCAGGCCGGATACATCCCGCAGCAGTTGGCCGGCGACATCATGGCCAACATCAACGACATGCGCCGAGCCATGTTCACGGCGGACTCCATGCGCAGCCTGATAGTAGTGGTGGTGGGCACCTTGGTATTGCTCGTTTACCGCGCCGGCAAGATTAAGGAGGCACCCATGGTGGCGTGTCTGGTGGTGCTGTGCGTAGGTGACATGTGGGGTGTGGACAAGCGTTACCTCAACGACGGACATTTCGTGACGCCGCGCACTGGTGAGCAGGCATTCCCGCTCAGCCAGGCTGACCAGACCATCTTGGCGGACAAGGACAAGTACTACAGAGTGCTCAACCTCGCTGTTAACACCTTCAACGACAACACCACTTCTTACCGTCACAAAAGTGTGGGAGGCTACCATCCCGCCAAGCTGCGCCGCTACCAGGAGCTCATTGAGGAACATCTGCACGCCGAGATGAAAGACATACAGAAGGCGGCAGCCGAACGTGCCGGACTCCTCGGGGAGTGCAACGGCGACAGCCTGTTCCCCGTCCTGAATATGCTCAACACCAAGTATCTGATAATGGCGACCAAGGACGGCAACACTGTACCGGTAGCCAATCCGTGGGCCAACGGCAACGCATGGTTCGTTGATAGGATAGAGTGGGTGGATAACGCCGACGACGAGATAGCCGCTCTGCACGGTGCCGACACCAAGCACACCGCCATCGTGGACAAGTGTTTCAAGGACGTGCTGGGGGAGGCCTCGCCGGCTGACTCCACTGACACGGTGCGCCTGACCGCATACGAGGCCAACGCCCTCACGTTCGAGGCGCAGTCCGTCAAGGGTGGCGTGATGGTCATCAGCGACATCTACTATCCCGGTTGGACGTGTACCGTCGACGGCAAGGAGACGGAGATAGCGCGTGCTGACTACGTGCTCCGCGCCATAGCCGTCCCGGCTGGCAAGCATATCATAGAGATGAGGTTTGAACCTCAGAGCGTGCACACCACCGAGGCTGTGGCCAACGTAGCCATGTTGCTGCTCGTGCTCATGGTGCTGGGAGCGGTTGTGGTGGCCGTAAGGAAACAGCGCAAAGCGGAATAGCCCTACAATATTATCATATATGCCCACAGGCTGACGACCGTATAATGGTCATCAACTTGTGGGCATATTTTCGTTTATACGTCTTGTGAAAGATGTTGATTGTAATCGGCAGGAGGAGCAAACACGGCCATATCTCAAGCTCTGCGGCATCATCTTTGCTAGGTGGGCGCGTCTTGTAAATCTGCGTCTGCTAATAGGCCCTTGCAAGGGCCGCGTTTGACGCAAACGCGCCTACTATCGGCCGCGTTTGATGTGTGCCTAGGGGTGCGTTTCTTGCTCTGGCAAGTGTCTCCTTCGTCGCCGAGCGGTCGCGAATGCGCCTCCTGTTCCGTCCTCGCAAGGTTACGCATGCGAAGCCTTAGTCCGGTTCTCGGAGAATACGGGAAACGCCGTTTCTAGCTTCATCCGGTTCTCCG
>CAVHNA010000172.1:0-4868 GCA_963637205.1 Bacteroidaceae bacterium | reverse complement strand
GTTTAGGGCTAACCTCAGAGGGGTTGTTGACAAGAAGTTCTTCCTTTTCCGAGTTACCAAATTATTCGCTTATCCCCACTAAATATCTACTGACCCCATACTTGGCCAGTTCTGCTTGGATGCTTGAATAGTTAATATCCATAATGCTAAAACATCCCCCAACGACACCCAATCAGGAGTTCTAAAATTGTTAGTTCTGTTTGGTTGGCCACACAACAAAAAACGTAGGTATCCACTTCCGCTCGCCCGCGGTATAGGTCCTAGGAAAACCATTGCTAGTGAACGAGACAGAGTTTATACCCACGCCGATATAGAAACACTTATCTCCGGGGAAAGTGTGCATGAGGATAGTCCATACCCTCTCTACACACCCCGGGATATAGTTGTGCCATACCCGTAAGCATTCACTTCTGACATTTGTCCTTGACTAGCTTGATGAATTTCCTAGGTTCATACCGCCAATAGACAAAGCATCAATGACGCTTTTACATTATGTAGTGTCCCACCCATTTGTCTGGCCTCTGCCAGATGCCCGTCAACCTCTGGCTCCGCCCGATGGCCTTACCTTGGAAATGACACAGCGTGGATGAAAACGCCGCAGAGTAATTGATTTTCTTTGAGAATTCCAAATTTTATATGACTAATTTCGCAAAAATGCGAAAAAAGGGTCATTTTGCGCCTTGTGTTCTCTATAGTTTCATGCTCGGTGTTGGTTGTTATGCGAAGTCAAGGCCCGGGCAAGGTGCTCAACTCGGAAAATTTGATGTTAGCGATAGTAAATCATAAAGAAAACGAGCTAGAATCAATAAAAATTGCAAAAACATTTGGCGTAATGAAATGATAATTGTACCTTTGCAGTACTAGAATCCGCCACGCTTCCTATTGAACAGCGCACCAGGGCGGAACTTTTTGTTTATATACAACGATGAGATATACGAATCCTCCGCTTGATGCATGTACATTGCTGGCGAATCTGAAAGGTAAAGGGCTGGTTATCGAAGACGAAGAGAAAGCAATTGCTTTCCTTGGTTATGTCAGTTATTTCCGTTTTGCCGCATACTTGTGGCCGTTTAAGATGAATGATGACACGGAGCGTTACAAGCCGACTGCTACCTTTGAGAAGGCTATGGCATTATATGAGTTTGATGCCAAGTTGAGGATGCTTCTGTTTTCCACAATACAGAAGATAGAGATTTCTTTGCGCTCAAAGATTATCAATCAGTTTTCGCTTGCGCATGGGGCGTTTTGGTTCTCTGATCCGGAACTTGCCGTTGACAAGCATAAGTTTACCGAGAATCTTTCTACTCTTGACCGCGAGCTGCAGCGTTCAAAGGATGATTTCATCAAAGAGCATATCGCAAAGTATGGCAAGGAAGATTTTCCTCCTGCGTGGAAACTCATAGACCTTACGTCGTTCGGATGCTTGACAAAGATCTTCTTCAACTTTACGAACGAGTCAGTGAAGAAAAAGATAGCGCGTTCGTATGGGATTCCACAACAGGAAATCCTTGAAAGTTGGATGAAATCCATTAATGCCCTTCGCAATTGTTGTGCTCACCATGGGCGTGTATGGAACCGCACTATGCCCGTGATGCCACAAATGCCGAGCAAGCTGCGCCAGCCTTGGATTGTCAACAGACCGGAAGTCGCGAACAAACTATATTCTGTGCTTTGCTGTCTAGCTTATTGGACCAATGCAATAGATGCGCAGAATACCATTGTTCCAGATTTCAAAATGTTGCTTTGCCAATACCCCATGGCTGATATTGCAGCCATGGGCTTTCCTGCAGGTTGGAGCGATGAACCGATTTGGCGATAAAAATTGACGTATCATCTTCCTGGTGGGTCTGCGCAATACTGCTTACGTCCGCATTTCTTACAATGGCTACCGTTCCACACAAGTTCAAACTGGTTAATGGTTGACTCAACAGGTATCGGGCCGTTAGTCAATATGCCTGCTTCAAAGTTCCACTTGTACTCTGTCTTTATGACGATGACAGCAATAATTCATGAAGGTTATAGATGCACATCCTGGTGTTTTTATGCAGTATGTGTACATGGCGCAAGAAGCCCATTCTCATGGTGTCAGAACCTACATGTTACCGGTTGCTGACAACTGCCATCCATCTTGCTGGCAATTGCCATTCGTCTTGCTGACAATTGCCATTCACCTTTATGGCAATTGCCATTCACTTTTATGGCAATTGTCATTCACTTTTATGGCAGTTGTCATTCACCTTTATGGCAATTGTCATTCACTTTTATGGCAATTGTCAACCATTCTACTAATTCTATTCTTTACATCGTCATGATGTGGTCTTTACATCGTTACAAAGAGTGTCTTCACATCGTCATAAAGGGCTTGTCGCTTCGTTATATGCAAATAAATTTGCGAACGTGTTGTATATTAATATATAAAGCTGTATCTCTGCCATTGAAATCGGAGATATATGTCAGAGTATAAACAAAGGATAGCAGACAGAATGTTGAAGCGTAAAGTCCTCGGTAAGGGGGCGGTCTGGAATGCGACACCATGCTTTATCGGCGCAACGGTAGCTATGCCCTTCTCGAGATAAAACTGGGAGGCGAAGACCATATTAATGCCGGAGCGGCAAGCATGATAGGGTTGTCCAAAAACAATGATACAGACAGGATGCCTCTTCCGTCGTTCATGGCTGTCATAATTGGAGTAGGGAAGTCCTCCTTCACATATCAAGTCCGCTGTCGCCATTGCGGCGGATGTCCCGACTGTTTATCCCTTCACCGTATGTGTGCCGGCTTGCAGCGTCATGGTCTTGCCGGAAGGGAAGACTATGTCAGCACTTGTGCCTTCGGGAACGGTGACGTCTATCTGTAGCTTCCGTCCTTTGCGCTGAATGCTCACCGCTATCTCGCCGCTGACACTGCTCACATGACAGGCTGCCTGCTTCAGGCTGCCCATCTGCGGCCGCACACGGAAGGTCTTGAAACCTGGCGAGGTGGGTTCTATTCCGCACACCTTCTGCGACAGCAGCGTCAGAGGACCACCGCTCCAGCCGTGGTTGTACGTCCCCCAGAAGGCGTTTATCATAGGCTCACCTGGTTTCAGGGTTATGGTTTCGTCAATCCAGTTCTCCGGCAGTGTGGTCAGTCCCGGATATTCCACCATAGTCTTGTAGCGTTTGCGTATACGGTCCAGCGCCTCGTCGGTAGCGTCCATGCAGAAGAGGGCTTCCAGCACGTATTTCTCCATGTACGGACTGGCATGGTATTCTGACGTGAGCAGCTTTGTCAAGACAGGGTATTTGTCTTTAGCAGCAAGTCCCGAGACCACAGCCAAGGCGTTGCCGCGGTCGTCAGTCTCCCCCGTGTATTCAGGCGACCGGTAGGCGGAGCCTGTCCAGAAGCGTTTGTCGAAGTTCTCCTCCATCCGTTTCATCATTTGCTGTATGGTCTGGGTATCCGCTGTCTTGCCGAAGGTCTTGGCCAGCTCCAGCTCGCCCTTCAATGCCAGATAGTACCATGTGTTCTGCAGCAGGAACTGGTCGATGTTCTCTCCCCAGTCGCCCCAGAACCAGTCGCCTTGGCGCAGGATGGCAAGTCCGTCGTCGTCTGTCTTCCACACCTCGTGCAGGTAGCGGTGAAGCCGGTCGTAGTGCTTGCGTGCCACGGAGAAGTCGTCGGCGTAGTAGCATTGGGTGTAGATGCCGTACCAACCCGTGGCGGCCAGTATCTGCGAAGGCAGCTCTTTGTTCCAGTTGCCTGCCGGCACAGGAGAGTAGAGCACTCCGTCGGCACGCTGCCAGCAGAACATCTCGTCAAGTCCCTTCATGCCCAACTGGATTCCCTCGGGCGTGAGAGCGTAGTACGCCTCGCCCAACTCGTTCACGGCATCGCCCCACCACTGTCCTCGCTCGCGGTCGGGGCAGTCCATGTAGTTGTCGCGCATGGTAATGTAAAGTGTGCGCTGCGCCCGAGACCAGAGTTCCGTGAGGAGCTTGTCGTCGCAGGTGAAAGGCTCCACCATGTCGCATCCGTATCCGCTCTCGCGGTACTTGACCTCCTCTGCCTCCACGCCTTCGGGGAGTATGTACCATACCTGATGACCGTTGAACCACCCGAAGTTCTCGTACTCCTGTTCCCCCTCGCGAGTGATGTATTCGCAGCGCACGGTAGGCGACCCGGCTACCATGTGCACGTCGGTCTGTATCTTCACCAGCTGTCCGGCCTCCTTGGCGCGCAGCTTGATGTACGGCGTACACTGGCAGTTGTACGGAAGGGCGCACACCAGCGTGTCGCCCTTCATCTCCTTGGACACGAAGTCCCGCAGTCCGCTGTCCTTGAACAAAGGAATGGGACGTTTCACGAGCTTGCCCAGAGGACTGTTCTCCACGTCTATGGGGAGTACCTCCAGCAGTCCGTAGGTGTAGTCGGCGGTGTACCATCCTATCTCCTCCTTGCGTCCGTCGAAGCGTATGTTACTCTCGGAGATGCGGTAGTTGGGCTTGGGAGCGTCCGTCTCGCCGTATGCGCCGTACACCGCGCCACGCCATGTCTTGTCCGAAGCTACCTGCACGCCGTCGCCTTCAGCCTCGAAGAGCAGACCGGCAGTGCCGCTGTTGACATGGCTGAAACCGTTGAGCCCGAAGAACCATGTCAATACAGCTATGAGGTTGTCACCCTCGTGCAGGTATGGAGCTATCTCCACCTCGTCGTAGTATGTGGCGTTAGGCTCCGGGCCGCGTTTGAGTCCGCCCTCGAATACCGCAAGCTTGCCGTTGATGTACAACCAGTATTTGGAGTCCGTGGCGATGCGCGCCTTCACGGACGACGGAACTTTGTCCACCGTAAAGCTCTTGCGCCATATCGCCCATGTGTTGGGCCGGCTC
>CAVHNA010000171.1:0-4938 GCA_963637205.1 Bacteroidaceae bacterium | reverse complement strand
GGCTCAAACCCGCGACCCCCAGCTTGGAAGGCTAGTGCTCTATCAACTGAGCTACTTCCGCATTTGCGAGCGCAAAGGTACGGACTTTTCTGCAATTACCAAACATTCGCACTGTATTTTTTTCGCTTGTATACCGTTCAGTTTTTCATTTGGCGGAGGAAACATCCAGATGGATATAATACAAGAGTTTGTAGACGTTGAACATAAACACCGACGGGCGGCTGCCTGTCAGACAGCGTCTGAGAAGACCGCCGAACAGGCGGTATACCTTGTCCGCCAGCCAGCAGCATCCGGGGATACGCTTCAGGGCGTCATGGTAGCGTATTATCTTGGAGTAGCCTCTCAGCTCATCCCTGAACAGACGGAGCGTCCGGCACGCCTCTTCCGTCTTTGCCACAAAAGTCTCGTTATCCTCGAAATCGTCCAAGACTATCGGGTTGTCGACGTGTGTCACAGCCACGCCCCTGGCAGCGAAGGCTTTGCCTAGCAGCACGTCCTCATAGCCGTAGTGTCTGAAGTTCTCGTTGAACGGACATTCCTCAGCCACCGCCTTGGAGACAAGGAAATTGGTGGTACGGAACTCCCCGTGTTGGTTCAAGCGTCTGTGCTGATAGTCATGCTCACGCTCGCAAGCCCTCTCGTATCTGTATCTCAAGTTGCCTTTCCACACTTTTGGGTCTCCGCCTATCTTCAGGCCACCCACCACCACAGCACCCTCGGTGTTGACGTAGTCCTTCACGAAAGAAGCAGAGCAGACACGCAGGTCGCTGTCCAGAAACAGCAAGCGCGAGTACCGCGCCTCTCCGGCAAGGAAATTGCGGATAGCCGCCCTACCCACGTTCGTCTTCCTCTCCACATAACGGCAGTTGGGCAAGCCGTTGACAGACCTGTTCTCCTCCACCGCCAACTTGTCCGTAGAGCCGTCGTCAGCCACCACTACCTCGTACTCCAGTCCCGGCAAGAGCGAAGCCTGCCTCTGCAGGCACTTCACAAGCTCCACGCACACATTGTCGTGCGTGGGCATCAGTATAGAAAGTCCCTTCCGCTTTTCTTCCATATTGCCGTGTATCTTTGCCAGATAGCTGCAAAGGTACGTCATTTCCGTTACCTTGCAATGTTTTTTGGGAGCTATTTTTCACTTCTTCTTGTCCACATACAAGAATATTCGTACCTTTGCGCAAGTTTATTTACATACCTTCTCTTGACACAATGAGTCCTACGAAAACGAACCATCTGCTGGAGCAGACCGTATCGCAGTTGGCCGACCCCAACTCGTTGCATGGACTGTTTCACGAACACAACGATGGCGACCCGTTACCCTCAGGCCCGGCTTTGGAGGAAATCATAGAACTCTGCCGGGCTGTCATATTTCCCGGCTTTTACGGTATGTCCACGGTCAGCTACCAGACCCTTCCCTACCACATAGGCGTGAACGTGGAGAGACTCCTGTCTCTGCTCACCAGCCAGATACTGGCCGGCCTGTGCTTCTGTCAGGAAGCCGCAGACAAGTGCCGCGACAACGATTCGCTGCACGACAAGGCGCAATGCCTCGCCATGAAGTTCGTTTCCAAGCTGCCAGACATTCGCAACATACTGGCCACGGACGTGGAAGCAGCGTACAACGGAGACCCCGCCGCGGAGTCGTACGGCGAAATCATCAGCTGCTATCCTGTCATCAAAGCCGTCTGCAACTACCGCATAGCGCACGAGTTGCTGCTGCTGGGAGTCCCACTCATACCGCGTATCATCACGGAGATGGCACACAGCGAGACGGGGATAGACATACACCCGGCAGCCACCATAGGCCACCACTTCACCATAGACCACGGTACGGGCGTGGTGATAGGAGCCACGTGCATCATAGGCAACAACGTGAAGCTCTACCAGGGAGTCACGCTCGGAGCCAAGAGCTTCCCCTTGGACGAGAACGGCAACCCCATCAAGGGAATACCACGGCACCCTATCTTGGAGGACAACGTGATAGTGTACAGCAACGCCACCATACTCGGGCGCGTTACCATAGGCAAAGGCACGGTCATAGGCGGCAACATCTGGGTGACAGAGAGCACCAAGCCTGGCGAGACGGTGGTGCAGGGACGTTCCAAGACAGCCGCCAAGACTACGGACGGCCACAAAAGACAAACAGACAAATAGACATATATGCAAGAATTCGAAATGATAGCCAAGACCTTCCAAGGTCTGGAAAACGTCTTGGCTACGGAGCTGACAGAGCTGGGTGCCAACAACATACAGATAGGCAGGAGGATGGTGTCCTTCACTGGAGACAAAGAGATGATGTACAGGGCCAACTTCCAGCTGCGCACCGCCATCCGCATACTCAAACCCATCAAGCACTTCAAGGCGGAGACCGCCGACGAGGTGTACGACGCCGTGAAGCAGATAGACTGGACGGAGTTCCTCGACAACGACACCACCTTCGCTGTGGACAGCGTGGTGTTCAGCACCGAGTTCCGCCACAGCAAGTTCGTGGCTTACAAGGTCAAGGACGCCATAGTGGACCAGTTCCGCGAGAAGACCGGCGAACGACCCAACATACGCATCACCAACCCCGACCTGCAACTCAACATCCATGTGGCGGAGTTCGACTGCACGCTCAGCCTTGACACCTCAGGCGAGAGCCTTCACCGTCGCGGCTACAGGCAGGAGAGCGTGGAAGCTCCCCTCAACGAAGTGCTGGCGGCCGGCATCATCATGCAGACAGGATGGAAAGGCGACTGCGACCTCATAGACCCCATGTGCGGAAGCGGAACCATAGCCATAGAGGCGGCGCTCATAGCGCGGGGCATCGCACCGGGCGTATACAGAAAAGAATACGCCTTCGAGAAGTGGCGCGACTTTGACAGTGAGCTCTTCAACGCCGTCTACAACGACGACAGTCGCGAGCACCCCTTCGAACACCACATCTACGCATACGACATCAACCGCAACGCAGTGGCCATAGCGGAGAACAACGTGAAAGCGGCTGGACTGAGCAAAGAGATAACAGTACAGCAGAAGGACTTCGCCAACTTCACACAACCCAGCGAGAAGAGCATCATCATCACCAACCCTCCATACGGAGAGCGCATCTCCGCGCCCGACCTTCTCGGCCTCTACAAGATGATAGGCGAAAGGCTGAAGCATCAGTTCGTGGACAACGAGGCTTGGGTACTCAGCTACCGCGAGGAGTGCTTTGACCAGATTGGCCTCAAGCCCTCGTTGCGCACACCGCTCTTCAACGGTTCGCTGGAGTGCGAGCTGCGCAAATACCAGATCTTCAGTGGCAAGTTCAACGAGATGAGAGCCGAAGGCGGTGACATCAAGACATCGCAGGAACGCAGGATGATGGCAGACCGCAAACGCTTCAAGCAAAACCGCGAGTTCAAGAACCGTTTGGACGACGAGCCTGAGGAGAGGATACGCAAGGGACGCAACCACGACGATCGTGAGGAGAGGAACTTCAGAGGCAAGCGTGACTTCCGTCGCCATGACGACCATGATGGAAGGGACTTCAAGGGGAAACGTGACTTTCACCGCGACGACCGCGAGAAGAGAGACTTCAAAGGAAAGCAAGAATACCACCGCCGTGACGACCGCAACGGAGGCGACAGAAGGGAGTTCCGCCGCGGCAGAGACGAACGGGACAGCCGCAAGCCATACTCCAAAGACGGAGGACGCAGCTTCGGCAAAGGGTATGACCGCAGAGGCAACCACTCAGACAGACGGTCTTTCGGAAAGAAGGACTTCAAGGGAAAGGAAAAGAAATACGGACGACGTGACTCCAACGACTATGAAAGCTAAGATATTACTGACAGTGGCACTCATGATGGCGTTATCCGTCGGCGCACAGAAACTGTTCACACTGGAAGAACTCAACTTCGGCGGCAAGAACTTCAAGGCTTCCGTACCGGAGAGGTGGAACTACAGTTGGCAAGGCGACAAGCTGGTTCTTTCGGAGGACGGCAAGACATTCTCCGTAGACACTCGCACCGGCAAGACTTCCGACTACACCGCACCCGAGGAGCAGGCACGTCCGCGTCCTGCCGGCAGCCTCGAATACTGCAAGGCATCCAACGCCTGCGCCTTCCTCAGAGACAACAATCTGTGGGTGAGATACGCCGACGGACACGACGTGCAGTTGAGCGCCGACGGCTCACGGGAGATAGTGTACGGACAGAGCGTACACCGCGACGAGTTCGGCATATACAAGGGTACGTTCTGGAGCCCCGACGGCATGAAGCTGGCTTTCTACCGCATGGACCAGAGCATGGTGGCGGACTATCCGCAGGTCAACACCTTCGCACGAGAGGCGGAATACGCCCCCGACAAATACCCCATGGCCGGCATGACATCGCACCAGGTGACCATAGGCATTTTCGACCTTCAGACCTCCAAGATTATATATCTGAAAACAGGCGACCCCACCGACCGTTACTTCACCAACATAGCATGGGCTCCCGACGGCAAGACGCTGTACCTCTACGAGCTCAACCGCGACCAGAACCGCTGCACCCTTGACTCGTACGGCGCGGCCACAGGCGAGAAGACGAAGACTCTGTACACCGAGACTTCCGACAAATACGTGGAGCCGCTGCACCCTATCACCTTCCTGCCATGGGATGCCGACAAGTTCATATACTGGAGTTGGAAGGACGGCTACACGCATCTCTACCTGATGGACGTGGAAGGCCATGAACTGGGGCAACTCACCTCCGGCCCGTGGGTGGTGAAAGACATCGTGGGCTTCTGCCCCAAGACCAAGAGCGCAGTCATCGTCACCAAAGAAGCGGGAGACCTGCAACGTAACATCTATTCACTCAACATACAGTCCAAACGCCGCACGCCGCTCGACAACGGCAAGGGCGTACACTACGCCAAGCTCTCGGAAGACGGCCTGTGGATACTGGACGCATGGCAAGAGCCCGACGTTCCGCGCAT
>CAVHNA010000170.1:0-4959 GCA_963637205.1 Bacteroidaceae bacterium | reverse complement strand
TGCTTTGCTTAAGTCCATCTGTAAGCATATTGCGGAAGGCATTCTTAGGGTTGGTAGAAGTAAAGCCTTCGTGTTCGTACCACTTCATTTCGTTAATCTTTCGCACTATCCATTGCGCTAAGAAGGGGTCTTTATGTCAAAAGCGCCGTCGCGGACCACATAACCTTTCTTCGCCAGGCGTGACAGGGAGCTGTACACCGTGCTTGTGGGTGGTACGTTCACGCCGTCGGCCGCGTGTCCTGCTGCGAGGTGCTGCAGCGTCCGTCTGTCGGTGAGGTTGAAGTTGAGCCACAGACGCTCGTAGTCGTAGTCGTGGGTGGTGGTGATCTTCTCTGTCGCCGTCGTGACGACGTCCTGACGCAGCCCGTCATAGTGCGTCAGCTCCCACACTTTTGCCGCCAGCTGCTGGGTATAATAAGGGTGGCATGACGTGAACCTCAAGATGTCTTCTGCCGCTGCCGTGGCGTCTGTCTCGCCAAGGCACCCTTGAAGGCGTGCTGAGATGTACTGAAGGTAGTCGTCATGCTGAATCTTCTTGAGGTACATCAGGTTCCCGAAGTGGTAGAACGGCGACGTCTTCCTCTCGAATATTTCCTTCATCATCGATTCCTGGCTGCCGAGGAAGATGTAGTTGACGTTCTTCTGCTCTTGTATCATCGCCCGCAGTTTCTTGTCGAGACCTTTGCTCAAGTGCAGTATGTCCTGGAATTCGTCGAGAACTACGGCGGTCCTGCCGTCTTCGCTGCCTGTGGCCTCCAGCAGTCCCATGACGTCTTCCAGCAGCACGTTGCCGTCGGTGCCGACGGGGAAGGACAGATCAATGGTCTCCGAGAGGGGATTTGTGGTGATGGTGGGCACTACCCTGAAATGGCCCAGGAAGTAACGCAGCTTCTCCATGGGATGCAGACGGAAGATGCCCTTGAGCAGCATTGCCGCGAATTCTTCCACGCCCGTTATCTGCTGCATGTTCAGCGTTATCGAGGGCATGCCGCTGCGCCGCAGTGCCATCTTCACCAGGCTGGACTTGCCATAGCGCCGCGGGCTGATGAGCGCCAGATGGTTCGGGCTTTTCAGAACCCTGTTTATCTCATCCAGCTCCACGACCCTGTCGGTGAAGTAACAGTCGTCAACTATCGTACCGGATTTGAAAGGATTGTCTATATAAGTCATTATCTATCCGCCGTTTAACAATTACGATTTTTTGCAAATGAGTGAAAAGCCGTTCAATGTCACCGTTCTTCTGCGTCTTTCGTCAGCTGCAGTTTCGTATTGGTGAACGGCGGCATCTCGGCGCAGTGCTCCTCATACTCTTGGCCCTTGATACGAACCTCCCAGACGTCGAGGGCCTCTTCGCCTTCGCCCGCGAGTGCGACGAGGACCCCGGGGTTCCAGAAGGCCGTCTCGTACAGCCGTCGTCGTATGTCGTAGAGCTTGGCTCTAGTATATCCGCAGTTGACCAGCTCCTTGACGTCGCCGTTGTCACCGTAGGCGTCAAGCAGCTCCTGCTTGAATTTCTTCACTTCCTCTTCGCTGCCAAAGAAGTTGATGATGTAGTGTGTGTAGTATCCCATGAATTTTGTTTTTTGATTGTTGTCCTTTGTCGTCTAAAATGGGGGAGGGGCGGCCCTCCCCGCGCGTCTTCGTCAAGCCCTTTTGAGTATGGGCTGCAGTATCCTTTCCGCGAGCTTCTGAGCCCTGCATGCCGCGGTGACGATGAGGCGGTAGTCGCGTGACAGCTCCGTGGCCCACCGCGAGCATTCCATCAGTGTGTCCTCCTGTGTCTGCCGCATCTCCATCTCGACGCCGGCCATGGCCATCGATGCCGCCATCTCGCAGGTGAGGGCCTCCAGCGCAGGGTTCGCCGCGTTGTTCTGCGGCTCCTTGCGCACCAGGCACTGCGCGCATAGCGAGAACAGCGTGGAGTACCACTGTTCCTCGCAGGGAAACTGGCTGCGGCAGGGCAGGGCGATGACGTCGCCGTCGGCGCTGCACGTGTCGCGCTGCTGTTCCTTCCAGGTGATGCCCGTCTCGGCGCTGAGCCGTCCCAGGCACATGTCGGCGATGTCCGTCGGGCTCTTGGCCTTCGTATGGTCCGGCGCGGGGTACCGGCTCTGCAGCCCCTCCGTCTGTGAGAGGTGGAAGACCCTGAGGTACTTGAGCACGGGTACCGTCAGGTCGTCGGCGTACTCGCCGCGCGCCTTGCGCCGCTCGTATTCCTCCTTCCTGTCCTTGGGGACGTAGGGGAAGTACAGGTACACCGTGTGCGACTGTTCGCCCTTTCTGACGTTGCCGCCGAGGCTCTTGCACTGGTTGAAGGTGAGGTATTCGCCGGGGCTCTCCAGCAGCAGGAGGTTCACCCCGCCGTAGCTGCGCCGCGACACGTAGTTGACCTTGCCGTCGACGGGCGAGCACCAGCGCTTGTGCCACGGTATCTCGCCCCTGCTGAGACTGAGGACGATTTTCTTCGTGATGTCCTCGTAGATGTTGTATTTGCCGTCTGTCATGATTCATACCGCAAGGGAACCCACGGATTCATCCGTGGGAGGAACTGCGGCCTGCCTTTTTTTGTTGTTAAACGTCAGTGTTCTCTGGGATTCCTCTGCGAACCCTTTTGTTGTCATCGCTCTCCGCTGTCGCGCCGCTCCAGCAGCGGCATCATGCGCGTCTCCACGAGGCTGCGCACGCAGGGCACGAGCTCCTGTGCGCTTTCGACGCTCACGGCGTCCTCGAAGATGTCCATGACGCTTTTGCCGCCGGTGAGGTCCACGCCCACGACGGCGAAGCCTTTGTTCTGAAGGCTCTTCACGGCGGCGAAGGTTTCGCACTCGCTGTCGGGCTTGCCGTCGGTGAGGACGAGTACCAGGCATGTCCTGTCCGTCAGGCTGCGTATGCGCTTCGCCGCGAGGCGCAGCGCCGGGCCCGTGGGCGTGCCGCCGTTGGCCCTCAGCGCCCCGAGGGCCGTGCGGCAGGCGGTGCCCCTCTCATGGTATACGGTGAACGTACGTCCGCCGAAGCCGTAGGCGAAGAACTCCACCTTCGTCAGGTCCTTCACGGCCTCGCTGACGAGCACCGCCGCGTCGCGCGCGGCGCTGATGTTTTTGCCTTGCATCGAGCCCGACTCGTCGATGAGCAGACATACGCACGCGCTGTCGGCAGTGACGGTGCCGCGTCGCTCGTAGACGTTTGGGCAGCCCATGCGGCACTGCACCATCTTGTACAGGTTGAGCCTGCCGCTGCGCTCCCCCTGGAGGACGTAGTCGGTGTCTTCCGTCCTGCAGCGCAGCGCCGCCGTCATCGCGGGCACCAGGCTGCGCACGGTGTCGAGTGAACTGTTGTAGCTCTGGGCTCTGCCGCGCCTCTCGTAGATGATGCTGTTGAGCTTGCCTTCGCCGCCGATCTCCCCGTCGCCGTCGACGTAGGCGGCATTGAACCTCTCGGCGTTTATCTTTGCCGCCTTTATTGAGCTGGCGGCCTGTTCGGCTGTGTAGAGGGCGTCCATGAGCGTCAGGGCGCTGCCGTTTTTAAGGGTAGACTCCAGCTTGTCGTCCACATCCTTCTGCGTGATGCCGCCGGCACCGTTACCTCCCGCTCCTTCGCCGGCACGGCCTTTCTGCTGGCATGAGCCTTCGCCCTGCTGATTGCCGCTTTGCTGTTGCCCGCCGCTGCCATGCTGCCCTTGTCCGCCATGTTTTCCGCCGGTGAGCTGCTCCGCCAATTCTTCCACGGTCTGCCTCGTTCTATTCTCCGCCCGCTCCTTCTGCTTCTGCATCTTGCGGCGTATCATGTCCTTCAGTATGTCAATGATTGCGTCGGCGGCATTCTGCACGTCCTCGAAGGTGCGGGGGTATGGCGTGAGAACCTTGCGTGCGGCGCTGAGCTCGTCGTAGAACTCCTCCGCGGCAGCCTTCGGCAGCTCCGAGGTGAAGCGTACGGCGACGAGAAGGGCATTGAGGAAGCGTGTTATCTCGTCAGGGCTGCTGGCGGTATTCATCTTCTGCTCGAACTTGCCGAAGGTGCGCCTCTTGCAGCACCCCAGGAAGTCGCAGTAGCCCGGCATGCCGTCGCCGCCCTTCTCCAGCGGCTCGCCGAGAAGGTATTCTATCCTCTCGTCCTCCAGGATGTTGACGATATGTGCGCGCAGCTCGTCAGTGTGCGTTTCTTCGCCGCTGCACCGCACACCCGTGAAGTCCGAATGGTTGATGTGGCAGGCTTCGTGTATGGCGTAGCCTATGAGAAGGTCTATCTGCTCCTGCTTTGTGCGCTGCTCGTCGAAATAGTCCGACGACACCTGTATGCTGTTGCCGTCGGTGCGCGAGGTGTCGCCGCCGAGGGTGACCTTCACGGGGCGCTTCACCATGGTGTCCACGGTATGCTGCGCTATGATGCGCGCCGTGCGCATCAGCTCCATATCGGAGTAGTTGCCCATGTCGCCGGCGAAGTAGCTTGAGTAGCCTCCCTGCACGGCGTGCATTATCGTTCCCGTGACGTCCTTGTGCACATGCGTCGCGGCGTTGCGCCCGGCGACCCAGTCTTTTGTCAGCTCCTGTATCTGCTGCTCGGTGTGTCGTGTCTTTGTCATAGCACCTCCTTTTCAAATATTGTCCAATCTGTGACATAGCCGGGCTCCACGATGGTCGCCCGCTTGCCCGGGCAGTAGTCCGTGCTGATGACGTCCTCGGCCGTGGCGTTGTCGGTGAGCGGGAAGAACACCTCGCGCAGCCTGGCGTCGGCTTCCTTCCTGCTGCGGAAGACGTCGCAGTGGTAGCGCAGCTTTCTGTTGCCGAAGTCGGCTACGGCTTCGGCGAGAATGAAGATTTTCATTGCTGTTGGATTTTATAATTTAGTTTGATCGTTTTAGGGGGAGGATCCTCTCCCCCTAACTCTCCGCGAATGATGGCGGGCGTGGGCCGCCCCGCAAGGGTCCGTCAGGACGCAGCGGCAGCGAAGACTTGCGCGGCG
>CAVHNA010000169.1:4699-5071 GCA_963637205.1 Bacteroidaceae bacterium | reverse complement strand
GGTGCATTGCCCCGAACTGCTGTTGCCCCTGCGCGACGTATTGCCGTACACGGCGTTCCTGATGCCGGCGTTCTCGGCGCTTCGTCTGGCCAAGTTCAACCTCGACGCTCGCCAGAGCACGCAGTTCATAGGCTTGCCCACTCCAGCCAACGCCCTTTTCTGGGGTTCGGCCATACTGGGTCAGCACGCTTTTCTGGTCAGCCTGAAGTTCAACGCCGTCTTCCTGTTCCTCTTCATGCTTCTCTTCTGCTTCCTGCTGGTGGCAGAAGTGCCCATGCTGGCTCTCAAGTTCAAGAACCTGACTTGGAGGGACAACCGCGAGCGTTTCATTTTCCTGGCCGGCTGCCTTCCCTGTTTCCTCCTGGGCGGCAG